>JBDTCO010000041.1:0-4268 GCA_039923495.1 Polyangia bacterium | reverse complement strand
GTTTACTTTGAATATCGATGTCGACCGAACCTGAAAAGATCCCAGCCCGCCCCGGTGAGAGCCGCCCGCGTGGCCGCCCGCGCTCCGAGCGCTGCCGCCTCGCCGTGCGTGAGGCCACCGTGGAGCTGCTCGAGGAGCTCCCGTACAGCGCAATCAGCGTCGAGGCCATCGCGGCTCGCGCGAGCGTCAGCAAGCAGACCATCTACCGCTGGTGGACCGGCAAGCACCAGCTCGCCATGGAGGCGTACGCCGAGCTCATGGACACGCACGTCGCCGCCCCGGTCACGAACGACCTCGAGTCCGATCTTCGCGAGCTCTGCCGGCGCAGCTGCCGCGTGCTGTCGCAGCGCAAGCGCGGCACCACGCTAGCGGGGCTCATCGTCGCGGCGCAGCACGACGACGTGTTCGCCAAGGAGTTCCGGGAGCGCTACATCCTGGTACGTCGCAAGGCCGTCGACGCGCTGCTTCGTCGAGGCGTGGACGAGGGCAAGCTCAAGCCGACGATGGACATCCAGCTGGCCATCGACGAGATCTACGGACCGATGTGGTACCGGCTCCTGCTGCGGCACCTCCCGCTCGACGACGCCTTCGCGGATGCGCTCGCGACCGCATTCCTGTCGGCCAACAGCGTCGAGTAGTCAAAGCGTGATGTAGGCCTCCGCTCGTATCGAGGCGCCGCGCTCGTGCAGGTAGGATGTGCACCGACGTTCGACTACCGGCTGGCGATCCTGCCGTCGCTGCAAGCTGCGGCAACCGCCGTGGACGAGGCACAAGGCGTCGTGGCCACTGCGATCACATGCGGCGTGGCGAGACGCCACGGGGTCCGTACGCGTGTGCCTGCTCGACGGTGCGTGTGCCACGGGGACGAGGAACCAATCGGCCATTTGCACCGGCCGGCTACTCGGCCTGCTGTGTGCAGCAACTGGAGATGGTCGGACACGTCCCCCTGCCATCCATCGGAGAATCCATGAACGGCAAGGTCCTGCTCCCGCTCCTCCTGCTCGCAGGTTGCACACTCCCGGTTGCACCCGTGGGCGCGCAGCAGAGCGCGATCATCGGCGGCACGACGGATACCAGCGACCCGAGCGTCGTTCTCGTGTACGCGCAGACGAGTAGCCAGGGCGGTGCGATCTGCTCCGGCGAGGTCGTCTCTCCGCACATGGTCCTCACGGCTGCCCACTGCGTCGATCCGGCGGTGCTCAAGACGACGACCGCGATGTTCGGGATCTTTCTCGGCTCGAACATCAACGATCAGACGCAGGCCAACGACCAGAGCAACTGGCTCGAGGTCGCCGGCACCGACTTCGATCCGCAGTTCGACGTGAACCAGCTGCAGAACGGCCACGACATCGGCGAGGTCACCACGACCACCGTCATCCCGCGCGACCTGCTCCCCATCCACCAGACACAGCTCACGCAGAGCGACGTCGGCAAGTCGCTGCGCCTCGTGGGCTTCGGCATCTCGTCGGGAAGCGACTCGCAGGGCACGACGGCGGGCACGCGCCGCACCGTCGGGACGACGGTCGAAGGCGTGGACTCGAAGCTCGTCTACTACGGAGACTCCCAGCACAACACCTGCGAGGGCGACTCCGGCGGCCCTGCCTTCATGACGATCAACGGCGTCGAGACGATCGTCGGTGTCACGTCGTTCGGCGACCAGAGCTGCGCGCAGGGCGGCGTCGATACCGATGTCGCGGACTACTACAGCTCCTTCATCCTGCCGCACATCAATGCCGCCGAGAGCACGACGACGACCACCACCACGCCGCCGGTCCCCGACGCAGGTACCACCGGCACGACGACCACGACGACCGGCAGCGATGACGGCGGCACCACCTCGACGGGCACCACGGGCGCGCAGGTCGGTGGCATGTGCAAGTCGAACGACGAGTGCGCCTCCGGCATCTGCACGGAGGGTGGCAAGGAACAGTACTGCACGCAGTCGTGCAACCTCGACGACGCGTCGACCTGCCCCTCGACCATGAAGTGCGAGATCGTCAGCGGCGCGCCGTACTGTGTCCTGCCGACGAAGAGCAGAGGCTGCTCGGCGGCCTCCGCCGGGGGCGCGCCGGTCGGAGTGGCGGGATCGCTCGGCAGCATCTTCCTCCTGCTCGGCGTCGCCTGCTTCCTCCGCTACAGCCGTCGCCTCGGCTAGCGCGCCACCCCAAAAAGCGGATCGTTCGCGTTCGCGTTCGCGTACGCTGGAAAGGATGCGCGGCCAGCTGCTCCTCCTGTTCATGCTGTCCGGTTGCTCGGTGCAGGCGCCACGCATCGGACAGTTCCAGAGCCCCATCATCGGCGGCATGCTCGACACGGGCGACCCCAGCGTCGTGCTCGTGTACGCGCAGACGAGCACCACACAGGCCTCCCTATGCACTGGCGAGGTCGTCTCGCCACACATGGTCCTCACCGCGGCGCACTGCGTCGATCCCACGGTGCTCAAGACCTCGAGCGCGGTCTTCTCGATCTTCCTCGGGTCTGACCTGAACGACATGAGCCAGGCGAGCGACTCCGCCAACTTCATCGACGTCACGAGCACCGACTTCGATCAGCAGTTCGACACGAACCAGCTCGAAAATGGCCACGACATCGGCGAGCTCAGCACCGCGGTGACCATCCCGCGCGCGCTGCTGCCCGTTCACCAGACGCCCCTCGACGACTCGTTCGTCGACTCGCAGCTGCGCATCGTCGGGTTCGGCCGCGACTCGAGCACGGATACGCAGGGTACCTCGGCCGGCACGCGCCGCAAGAACACGACATCGGTGACGAGCGTGGACTCGAACGCCTACCTCATCTCCTCCGGCGATGCGACGCACGACATCTGTCAAGGCGACTCCGGCGGCCCCGGCTTCATCACCATCGGCGGGATCGAGACGATCGTCGGGGTCGCATCCTTCGTCAACGGCGACTGCTCGACCGGTACACACACCGACGTCGGTGCCTACTATGCGTCGTTCATCGCGCCGCACATCGCCGCTGCCGAGGCCGCGGCGCCAAAGCCCGTCGACATGGCCACGCCCGTGGTGGTCGTCAGCGACGATGCAAGCACCCCGATCGAACCGACCGGAGGCGCTGCCGGCGCAGCGTGCTCGACCGCGGACGACTGCGCGTCGGGCATCTGCGCATCGGCTGGCAAGACGCAGTACTGCTCGCAGGCATGCAGCGTCGACGACGCAACGACCTGCCCGGCCTCGATGAAGTGCGAGAGCTACAGCGGCGCCACGTACTGCGTGTTCCCGACGAAGGGCGGCTGCTCAGCGACGGGTGCGAGAGGTGCTCCGCCTGGCGGGTCGGCCGGGAGCCTTCTTCTGCTGCTCGGCCTCGCCTGCGTCCTCCGCCAGCGTCGCCGTCTCGGCTAGCTTCTTCGCGACTGCCTCGGCCTGTTCACCCGGGGGCGGGTCGTCCAGGTAGTCGATCGCGTCGATGGCGAGTTCACGCTCTCCCGCGTGCCACGTGACCTTCACCGTGTCGCCGATCTTGCGCCCGAGCAGCGCGCGACCCACCGGCGACTCCCACGAGATGCGTCCCTTTTTCGCGTCGACCTCGTCGACCCCGACGACGTGATAGCGGACGCGCTCACCCTCGCCCGCCCCCGACTCCACTGTCGTGTCGACGAGCGCGCCGAAGTACACCTTCGCGCGCGACTGCTTGCGCCCGTCGACGACCTCGATGATCTTGAGGCGCCGCTGCAGAAAGCCCGTGCGCCCGTCGATCTCGCGGAGGCGGCGCTTGCCGTAGATGTACGCGGCGTTCTCGCTGCGGTCCCCCTCGGCGGCTGCCGTCGAGACCTCGCGCACCACCTTCGGCCGCTCGACGAGGACCAGCTGCTCGAGCTCGTCGATGATCGCGCGCCATCCTCGCGGGGTGATGTAGTTCGTGGGCGCCATCCTCCGTCTTTTACGTCCGATCTGGATCACGCGCGCATGCGATCTTCTCCCGATGAGCGCGATGGGGGATGCCCGGTGCTGGCGGGCTTGTGCGAGGTCCGTCGAGCAGACGACGACGCGCTGGCAGGTCTCTCACCCACCGACTCGCTCGCAGGCGAGAAGCAGCCCTCCGAAGAGGTCGTCCGCGTCGCGGCAGCGACAGCGCCGGAGTCACCTTTTCGCTTTCGTTCGAGCGGCCGCGCGCTAGACTGATGGTCCTCGCGAACCCAGCGAGCTCGAGCGGAGAACGGTCGCAACATGAGTGAAAAGGCAGAGAAGCTCGCCCACGGGCGCGAGAAGTTTTCGGTCGATGACCGCAAGTGGCGCGACGTCGGCGCAGGC
>JBDTCO010000040.1:0-11995 GCA_039923495.1 Polyangia bacterium | reverse complement strand
ATGCTGCAAGGACCGGCGCCGATCTGCAGGGCGTTGGTCCAACACCGAGTGGCCCCAAAATGGCCCCGCGAGGTGCTGAAACGACAACGGGGAGATACGCGATTTGCGCACCTCCCCGTCGACGTTTGGTTGGTAGCGGGGACCGGATTTGAACCGATGACCTTCGGGTTATGAGCCCGACGAGCTACCAGGCTGCTCCACCCCGCAACACTGTTGTTTTCCCTCTACGGCTAGAGCAGTTGCCGTCGAGTGAGAGAGCTTGTGCCATGCGGTCACATCGTCGTCAAGAACCTTTTCGCTTTGGGACGATCGAAGCGGCGGCTCGCACTCGTTTATGCGGTGCTAGGATTCTGCCGCCGTCGCCCGCTCCCCGTCGTCCAGGATGTCGCCTCATGAAGCCCTCCCTCCGACTCGCCTGTCTGTCGCTCGTCGCTGCTGTCGGCCTCGGCGGATGCGATCACCACGACATCTGCGTCGGCCTCTAGCTCGTGAAGGCGCTCGCGCGACGCAGCACCCCACCGCGCAGGGCCGTCGCGCCCGCGCCGGTCTTGCCCGAGCGGCTCGAGCTCATAGGGCCGGTCGCAGGCGAGCCAGCATGGGCCGCGTTGCACGACGACGAGCTGCTCGACGTTCGCATCTGCGACCTCGGGCTGAGGCTCGATCGCAGCGAGCTCCGCTTCCGCATAGAGCAGCTGCACGACGAGCTCCGAGCCCTCGGCCTCCCGCTCCGTCCCGCGTGCTACCTCGGTGACGAGTGGTTCACCCCGTCGGGCTCGGCGGTCATCGCGCTACCCTTTTATCTCGCGCACCCGCGGCTACGCCTGCTCGAGCGCAGGCAGATGCGAGAGGTCGAGGGGGGCACCGACGAGGAGTGCATGCGCCTGCTGCGGCACGAGTGCGGTCACGCCTTCGATCACGCATACCGCTTCTCGCGTCGCCCCGAGTGGCAAGCGCTGTTCGGCCGCTCCGATGCCGACCAGACGCCCGACGTCTATCGCCCGCGGCCGTACTCGAAGAGCTACGTACGTCACCTCAAGAACCACTACGCGCAGGCGCACCCCGACGAGGACTTCGCCGAGACCTTCGCGGTCGTGGTCGGCATGCCCGAGCGCGAATGGCGTCGAAAATACCGCGGCTGGAAGGCGCTCGAGAAGCTCGAATATGTCGCGGGCCTGGTCGCCGAGGCGGCGCGCAAGCGTGTTCCTCGGATCGACGAGCACCGCATCTCCGACGCACGTCGGCTCAAGAAGACGCTCCGTCGCTACTACGCCGAGCGTCGGCGCGACTACGCCGAGGACTTCCCGGACTTCCTCGATCCCGACCTGCTGCGCCTCTTCGGCGAGACGAGCCCCGCGGCCGATCTCGAGCTCGACGAGATGCCCGAGCCGGCGTCGCGCTTCCTGCGGCGGCGGCGTGATCCCGTCGTATCCGCCGTCGTCGCGTTCACCGGCACGCACAAGTACACGGCTGACGAGCTGCTGCGCCGGCTGGTCACGCGCTGCGAGGTGCTCGGCCTCGTCCTGCGTCACAACGAGGCGCGCACGCTGCTCGAGCTCGGCGCGTATCTCGCCGCGCTCGTGACGACGCACCTGCACACCGGTCGCTACAAGCGCACGGTCTAGCAGCGTGAAGATCCTCGTCCTCTTCGATCTGTACCGCAGCCCGCTCGTCGGTGAGCGCTTCTCTGCACGCACGCTCGAGCGCAACGAGGACAAGCCCACCGAGGCCGACGTGCTGCGCTGCCTCGACCGCCTCGGCCACGAGACCGACACGCTCGCGGTGTTCGACAACGTGCCGGCCATCCTCGACAAGCTTGCGTCGTTCCGGCCCGACATCGTGTTCAACCTCTCCGAGTCATTCGCCGCGAACCGCGCGCAGGAGCCGAACATCCCCGCGCTGCTCGAGCTCATGAAGACGCGCTACACCGGCTCGGGGCCCGGCTCGCTCCTGCTGTGCAAGGACAAGTCGCTCGCGAAGAAGCTGCTCGCGTACCACCGTGTGCGCGTGGCGAAAGGTGTCGTGTCGTCGCGGCGCCGACCGCTGACGAAGCTGCCACGCTTCCACTTTCCGGCGTTCGTGAAGCCCATCGGCGAAGAGGGCTCCGACGGCATCGCGCAGGCGTCGTTCGTGCGCGACGAGGCGGAGGCGCTCGAGCGCGCGCGCTTCGTTCACGATCGCATCAAGACGGACGCGCTCATCGAGGAGTACATCGAGGGTCGCGAGCTGTACGTCGGCATCCTGCGCGGCCGCACCACCGTCGTATTGCCGCCGCGCGAGATGTTCTTCGGCAAGGTCGCCGACGACGCGCCGAAGATCGCCACGTTCAACGCCAAGTGGGACGACGCCTATCGCAAGAAATGGGGCATCAAGAACGGGCCCGCGGCGACGCTGCCCGACGGCGTGCTCGAGAAGATCCAGGACACGGCTCGCGTCGTCGCGCGCGTGTTGCAGATCCGCGGCCCGGGTCGGCTCGACCTCAAGCTCATGCCGGACGGGGAGCTCGTCGTCATCGAAGCCAACCCGAACCCGTCGCTCGCGCACGACGAGGACTTCGCGCAGTCGGCGCTCACCGCCGGGATCACGTACGACGGCCTCATCACGCGCATCCTCGACGACGCGCTCCGCAGGCCGGCGGGCCCACAGCTCTTGTAGCTACTTGCCCATCCCGCCACGGCACGCCGGCGAGCTCAGATCGTGCCCGCCCGCTTCCCACTGCGATGGGGACAGCGCGTGAATGGACAGCGCGTGCAGCCCCGCCGCGAGCTCGGCTGAGAGCAGCTCGTTCACCTTGCGATGACGCGCAAGCAGGCCCAGCGACTCGAACGCGGGCGCGACGATGACGACCTTGAAGTGCGTCTCGGAGCCCGGCTTCACCGAGTGCATGTGGCTCTCGTTGACGACCTCGAGGTGCACGGGCTCGAGCGCGGACTTCAGCGTGGCTTCGATGGTGGCGAGGCGTGACATCCCTCGAGGCTAGCACTGCACCGCGGGATGAACGCTTCAAACGCGCGCGGGAGGTAAAGGAAGCGTCTGGGGATTCCTTTGTTAAAGTCGTCGCGGTGTCGTCGCTCCGCATCCCTGGCGTCCTTCCGTTCGTGCTCGGTCGGCTCGTCAGCGTGCTCGGCCGGAGCATGCTCTCCATCGCCATCGGTTGGCAGCTGTACGAGCGCACGCACTCGGCCTTCGCGCTCGGCATGGTCGGGCTCGTGCAGGTGGTGCCGGTCGTCGGGCTCGTGCTCATCGCGGGCGACTTCGCGGATCGCTACCCGCGCAAGCTCATCGGCGCGCTGACAAGCCTCGTACACGCGCTCGTCGCGGTCGGCCTCGGCATCGTCTCGCACACGCAGGCGCCCGTGGAGTACGTGTACGGTCTCCTGTTCGTCTCCGGCATCGCGACCGCGTTCGCGTCGCCGGCGATCTCCGCGCTGCTGCCCGAGATGGTGCCGACGACGGTGCTCGTCGAGGTGAACGCGTGGAGCTCGACGGCGCTCCAGCTCTCGGCCACCGCGGGCCCGGCCATCGCTGGCCTGCTGCTCGCCCTCTTCAAGAGCGCGACGCCGCTCTACGGCATCGAGGCTGTCGCGGCGACGCTGTTCGCGCTCATCGTGTGGCAGCTGCCGACGAAGCCGCGGGCCGTCACCGTGAGGCCGCGCAACACCCGCGACCTGCGCGCGGGTCTGCACTTCGTGTTCCGCGCCAAGGAGCTGCTCGCGGCGATCACGCTCGATCTGTTCGCGGTGCTGCTCGGCGGCGTGACCGCGCTCATGCCCATCTTCGCGAAGGACATCCTCAAGGTCGGTCCGAACGGGCTCGGCCTCCTGCTCGCGGCACCATCGGTAGGTGCGCTGCTCATGGCGATGATCCAGACGCGCCTGCCCCCGTGGAAGCGCTCGGGCCACGTGCTCCTCGTGTCGGTCGCGGGCTTCGGCCTCGCCACGCTCGGGTTCGGCCTGTCGCGTTCGTTCGCGCTCTCGCTCGGGCTCCTGTTCCTCACCGGGGTGTTCGACGCGCTGTCGGTGGTCATCCGTCGCACGCTCGAGCAGGTGCTCACGCCCGACCGGCTGCGCGGTCGCGTCGGCGCGGTGCACTACGTGTTCATCGGGCTGTCGAACGAGCTGGGCGAGTTCGAGTCCGGGACCACGGCCGCGCTGCTCGGGCCCATCGGCTCCGTGCTGCTGGGTGGCATCGGCACGCTGTTCATCGTGGCGTTCGCGGCGGTGCGCTGGCCAACGCTGCGCGCGATGGGGCGTCTCGACGAGATGCACCCGCGCGAGGCGCTCGCCAGGGAGGTGCTCGGCGAGCTCGCGGAAGAAGCGAAGGAAGCTTCGAGCCCGCCCGCGCCGTAGCACGCCAGCGAGAAGGTGCCGGATCGTGTGAAGCGTCGGGCGCTCGTGCTCGCGACCTGAGGGAAAGGGCTACTGCTGATCGGCGAGCACGCGACCGAGCGCCGCACGCTCCTTGTCGTCGAGCACCTCGGCGAGCCACGCACGGGCCTCTGCGCGATCGGCTCACGGGTCCGTTCCGCCCTGCCCCTCCAGTCAGGACACCGCGACTCGAGAGCTCAAGTCTTGCTCGAGGTCTTCCGGGCCATCTGTAGCCAACCATTGAGCTCTGCGTCGATCCAGATGAGCTCGGCGGCCTGCCGACGCCGCAGCACGGCCGCGCGCGTGTGGCGGTCTTCGAGCAGCAGGTGGTGGTGGGGATCGAGCGCGCCATCGGCCTCGCGCGCGAGCCTCACCACGAGGTGGGTCGGGTCGAGCGGCTGCCGCCAGCGGATGGGTCCAAACGTGCGGAGCAGCTCGCCCGAGCGCTCGGTGAGGCGTAGCTCCACGCGCTCCACCGCCGCGCGAACGATGGGCCCGAGCCGCGCGAGCGCGAGCAGTACGAACGGCAGCGCGAGCATCGCGAGGCCGAGGCTCGATCGCGCGACCTCGCTCGCCCACACGACCAGCGCGCCGAGCCAGATGACCCCCACGAAGACCTCGCGCGCGCTCCGCCCCGACAGCCCGAGCGGTGGCGCGGTGAGCACGAGGGCCTGCTCGGTGCGCTCGATGCGAGTGGTGGCGCCCGCGGGACGCTCGACGTACGGCATCGCGTCGGGGCCCAGCACCTCACGCGCCGCGGCCTGGGTGTAGCGATCGGGGATGCCGAGCTCGTGACCGGCCGAGACGACGTCCGCCGTATCGAAGTGCTTGTCGCCGTCATCGGAGTGCAGCTCGACGGCGCGCCGGAGGATGCGCTCGAACTCGGCCTGATCGAAGCGTCGCGGGGCGTCGGACATGAGAACGATCGTAGCTCGCCCCGCCCGGACGTGCGATGGCATCACAATGAGCGTGCTCGAGCTCGATCCACGTGACGCACGTTCTGCCCGCCTCGTGTCGGCCCTCCTGCCCATCGCAGAGACGGTGTGCAAGCACTACGTCCGGCTCGAGGTCGAGGGCCTCGAGAACATCCTGAAGACGCCGGCGCTCTTCGTCGGCAACCACTCGGGCGGCATCTCGGGTCCCGACATCGCGTGCACGCTCTCGACGCTGTGGCGCCAGCTCGGGCCGGACTATCCGCTCTACGCGCTCGCGCACGACTTCGCGATGCGCATGTTCACGCCGTTCGGCCGGGTCATCGGGCTGTTCGGGGCCATCGCGGCGACCCGCCACAACGCGCTGCGCGTGTTCGAGGCCGGCGGCAGCGTGCTGGTGTATCCCGGCGGCGACATCGACGCGTACCGCACCTTCGCCGAGCGCGATCGCGTGCGCATCCTCCCGCGCAACGGCTACATCGACACCGCGCGGGCGGGTGGCGTTCCCATCGTGCCCATCGTCGCGCAGGGCGCACACCGCAGCGCGTACATTTTTTCCGACGGCAAGGACCTCGCTCGTCGGCTCAACCTCAAGAAGCTGATGCGCACGGAGCGCTTCCCGATGGCGCTGGCGCTGCCGTGGGGCCTCGCGCTCGGACCCGCGATGCCGTACCTGCCGCTGCCCTTCCGCATCAAGCTGCGCATTTTGCCGCCGATGCAGTTCGGCTCGCACGTGGCCGCGATCGACGCATCCGCCGAGGTGCAGGCCGCGATGCAGCAGGCGATGGACGAGCTGGCGGCGTGATCGCCCGCCTCTCCGACGGCGGAGCGCTCTCGTACGACGTTCGCGGCGACGGCGCCCCGCTGCTGTTGCTGCGCCCGCTCGGCGGATCGAAGGCACTGTGGGGCCCCTTCGCGGAGAAGCTCGCCGAGCAGCACCGCGTGATCTCGTTCGATCCACGAGGGGTCGGCGACTCGAGCAACGCGCTGCTGTCGTGCTCGACGCGCCAGATGGCTCGCGACGCAGAAGCGCTGCTCGATCACCTCGCGGTGCCCCGCGCGCACGTCTTCGGGCTGTCGCTCGGTGGCATGGTGGCTTCGTGGCTCGCCGTGGACAGCGCGGCGCGTATCGATCGACTCGTGCTCGCATCCACGCTTCCCACCGTCGGTGACGTCCCCGCCCGCGGCTGGCGAAGGCTCTTCGAGCTGTCGCGCTGCATGCTGCACCCCGGCGTGCGCGCAGAGCTGTGCGCGGTGCGGCGCGTGCTGTCCCACGAGTTCAGGAGGACCCAGCCCGCGCGCATGGACGAGATCGAGGCCGCCGTGCGCGCGCACCCGACGAAGCGCCGCAACCTCATCCTGCTCACCCTGGCGGCGAGCGGGCACCACCTCGGCTCCGCGTGGTCAGCGGTGCATACCCCGACGCTCGTGCTGATGGGCGGCCACGATCCAATCGTCGGGGAGCGAGCGCGCGACGACCTGCTCTTGCACCTGCCGGGAGCGTCGCTCGAGGTCATCGAGCGCTCGGGCCACGACCTCTCGCTCGAACAGCCCGCCGAGACCGCGGCGCGTACCCTCGCGTTCCTGCGTCAGAGCGCGCGCGGTCTGCCGAACAGGTAGCCCTGCATCAGGTGACAGCCGAGCGCTTGCACCGCCTCGGCCTCGGCCTCCGTCTCGACGCCCTCGGCGATGACGCGGATTCCCTGATCGTCGGCGAACTCGACGATGCGCCGCACGAGGCGCGTGCGCGATAGCGACTCCTCGATGCCGCGCACGATGGTCATGTCGATCTTGAGAAAGTCGGGTTCGAGCAGCGCGACCGCGTTGAGGCTCGCGTAGCCGGCGCCCAGATCGTCGAGCGCGATGCGGAAGCCGAGCGCGCGCAGCTTGTCGATCTGCTCGCGGAACTTGTCGAAGTCACCGATGGCGCCGCGCTCGGTCAGCTCGAAGACGATGCGCGACGCCAGCAGCGGATCGATGGAGCGTTCCAGCTCGGGGTCGCTGACCTCGGCCGGGTGCAGGTTGACGAACACGAGGCGATCGGGTGGCAGCTTCTCGAGCGCACGCGGCGCGATCGAACGCACGAGCCGTCCGAGCCGCCAGATGGCGCCGCGCTGGATCGCCGCATCGAAGAGCACCGTCGGGTTGCGGAACAGAGGGTCGTCCGCTCGGCACAGCGCCTCCTCAGCGAACGGCAGGCGCGTGCCGGCATGCACGATGGGCTGGTACGCGAACTGGAGCGCGCCCTCGGTGATGAGCTTCTCGAGACGCTCGACGTGTTGCGTGTACGCGCCCGTCATCTGCGTACCGCCTCGCAGCAGCAGCTGGCGGGTGACGTCCTTGCGCGCGATGCCGTCGTCGATCGCGGCCACCACGTGCTGCTTCACGTCGCGATGAAGGAGGTAGTAGTCGACCTGCGCGGCGCCTCTGCCACGCGAGTCGAGGAAGAGCTCCTCGTCGTCGATGACGAGCAGGCGCAGCGCAGCCGGCGAGTCGGTGAGCGTGGCACCGAGCGCCTCGATGCCGGCCTCGCGACCTTCCTTGTGGCCGGCGATGACGACATCGAACTGACGCTGGCGGCAGATGGAGGCGGCCATCGCCACGCTGGTGGCGACCA
Source organism: Polyangia bacterium (assembly GCA_039923495.1). Lineage (GTDB taxonomy): Bacteria > Myxococcota_A > Polyangia > Palsa-1104 > Palsa-1104 > JBDTCO01. The sequence goes on along the minus strand of JBDTCO010000040.1, from coordinate 4,082 downwards.
TCACGTCCATGTTCGCCTCGAGCGCCTCGCGGAAGCCGCTCGAGAGCAGCCAGTCGCCTCCGATGGCGAGCACGCGGTGACGCGCGGCGTCCTCGGCGGGCGCGGGGCCCGGCTCGGTGCCGTGGGCCATCAGGCTCTCGGTGAACAGCGCCGCATGGTTCCGGCCGTTGTTCTTCACATGGTAGAGCGCCTGGTCGGCGTTGGAGACGAGCTCGTCGATGGTCTTGCCGTGCTCCGGGAAGACCGCCACGCCGAGGCTGATGGTGGGAGAGCCGGTGGCGGACGGAGACAGCGCGGCGAGGTCGATGGTGCGGATGGCCGCGAGGATGCGCTCGGAGACGTCCATGACGGCGCTGGGCTCCGTCTCGGTGAGGAGCACGACGAACTCCTCACCACCGAAGCGCGCCACGTGATCGCTGTCGCGGACCGCGCCGACGATGCCCCTCGACGTGGCGACGAGCACCTGATCGCCGACGCCGTGACCGAAGGTGTCGTTGACGCGCTTGAAGTGATCGAGGTCGCCGATGATGAGCGCGAGGCTGCGACCGTGACGGGCGGCGAGCGCGAGCGCCTGGCCCGCATGGTCGGCGAACGAGCGGCGATTGAGCAGGCCGGTGAGCGGGTCCGTGCGCGAGAGGCGAGTGACCTCGTCGAGCGCGACCTGCAGCTCACGGGTGCGCTCGACGACCTGACGCTCCAGCTCGGCGGCGCGCGCTTGCTCGAGCGCGAGGAGCTCGCGGTAGCGGAGCTGCACTCGCGCGTCATCCGTGACGTCGCGCATGTACTCGACGACGCCGATGGCCACATCGTCGTGCACGATGGGGAGCATCGTGAGCAGCACCGTGAGGACCTGACCGGCCTCCGTCTCGAGCGACAGCTCGGCGAGGCGCACCGGCTGTTTGGTGCGCAGACAGCTCTCGCGCTGCGCCCCGAGCCCACCTTCCAGCGCGGGGGCGAGCAGCGGCTCGCGCCCATCCGCGATGGTTCGCTCGAGCACGCGAAGGCGCTGCCCCGTCATCGTCACATACACGGGGTTGAAGTGGACGATGCGCTGATCCGCATCGAGCAACACCGCCGCATCGGACATCCCGTTCACGAACGACTTCGCGTCGTCCAGGGCACTCGACATGTAGTTGAGGAGCATATCACCTTCGACTCGCGACACACGATTTGGTATGAGAACGCCATGGCGCTCAATCGCGATCTCGTCGGCAAGACCTCGGACCCACTGACGTTCGAATACACCTGGAAGGACGTGGTGCTGTACGCGCTCGGCGTCGGTGCCAAGGTGGATGAGCTCGATTACCTGTACGAAGGTCGCGGTCCGAAGGTGCTGCCGACGTTCGCGACGGTCCCCTGCTTCACGTCGTTGATGGACGTGCTCATCCGCGTCGACGCACCGCTGCACAAGGTGCTCCACGGCGAGCAGCGCATCGTGATGCACCGCCCGATCCCGCCACAGGGCAAGCTGGAGAGCCGGTCCACGATCCGCGGCATCTACGACAAGGGCAAAGGCGCGCTCATCGCGGTCGACTGCGCCACCGTCGACGAAAAGGGCACGCCAGTGTTCGATAACTCGTTCTCGATCTTCGTGCGCGGCGAGGGTGGCTTCGGCGGCGATCGAGGCCCCGAGCAGGAGAAGCTCGAGGTACCCACGTCGCCGCCCTCGTTCGAGCAGACCGAGACGGTCCCTGCCGAGCAGGCCCTGCTCTACCGGCTCTCGGGCGACCTGAACCCGCTCCACGCCGATCCCGCGTTCGCCAAGATGGCTGGCTTCGAGCGTCCCATCCTCCACGGCCTCTGCACGTACGGCTACGCGGGTCGCGCCGTCGTGCGCGGCGCGTGCGACGGCGACGCTGCGAAGCTCCGCAGCTACGGCGCGCGCTTCTCCGGCGCGGTCGTCCCCGGCGACACCATCACCACGCGCGGCTGGAAGCTGCCCGATGGCCGATACCTCGTGAATGTCGTCAACCAGACGAACCAGCCGGTCCTGAGCCACGGCATCGTCGAGGTCGGCTGACGCTCGTGTCCAGCTTCGCGCGCGAGCTCGAGGTGGCGTGCGACCTCGCTCGGCGCGCGGGGCTGCTCGCGATGGGGATGCAGTCCTCGGGGCTCGCGGTCGATCGCAAGGCCGGCGACGAGCCGGTCACCGAAGCGGATCGCCAGGCCAGCCTCCTCGTCGTCGAAGGGCTGCGTGCCGCCTTCCCCGACGACGCCATCCTCAGCGAGGAAGCGCCCGACGATCGCACACGCCTCACGTACGAGCGCGTGTGGATGGTCGATCCCATCGACGGCACCAAGGACTTCATCCGCGGCGACGACGGCTACGCGACGATGATCGGCCTCCTCGTCGGTGAGGCGCCCGTGCTCGGCGTCGTGTACCAACCACGCGGCGATCGGCTCTACTTCGCGGCGACGGGCCACGGCTGCACGCTGCAGGTCGGCACCGAGCGCCACGCCTGCCGCGTCTCTGCGGTGTCGCGCAACGAGGACCTGCGCATGGTCGCGTCGAAGTCGCACCGTGACGAGAGCATCACGAGGGTCCGCGAGGTGCTCGGCATCTCCGACGAGCTCAACGTCGGCTCCATCGGCCTCAAGCTCGGCCTCATCGCGCGAGGCGAGCGCGACCTCTACGTCAACCCGCAGGGCCACTCGAAGCGCTGGGACACCCTCGGCCCCCAGGTGCTGCTCCACGAGGCCGGCGGCCGGCTCACGACCGCGCACGGCCTGCCCATCGACTACCGCGCCGAGGAGCTCGCGAACCTCGACGGCCTCATCGCCTCGAACGGGCTCCTCCACGACGGCATCGTGGAGAAGCTCCGCCCTCTGCTCGCTCGCTAGCGGCCGGCGACGGTCATCCGCGACACCCGGAACGTCGGGCACACGGTGGAGCTGCGCATGTCGAGGTCGTCACCGACCGCCTCGATGCGCTTCAAGATATCGTCGAGGTTGGCGGAGATCGTGATCTCGCCGACAGGGCGGCCGAGCTTGCCGTCCTCGATGAGGAAGCCCTCGGCGCCGCGGGAGAAGTCGCCGGTCACCGCGTTGAAGCCGAAGCCCATCATCGACGTGACGTAGAGGCCGCGCTTCACGTCGCCGACGACCTGCGCCCTCGGCGTCGTACCGCGCTCCATGATGAAGTTCGAGCTCGACACGTGAGGTGCGCCACCGACGCCGCGACCGGCGCAACCGTTCGACCTGCGTCCGAGCTTGCGCGCCGAGTACACGTCGAAGAGGTACGTCTTCAGGATGCCGCCGTCGACGACGTGGTTCTTGCGCGAGGGCAGGCCATCGCCGTCGTAGGGGCGAGAGCCGGGCGCGCGCTTGATGAGCGGATCGTCGCTGAGGTGCACGAGGCTCGACGCGACCTGCGTGCCCTCGCGCTCGAGCAGGTAGCTCGACTTGCGATAGATCGCGCCGCCGGAGATGACGCCGAGCAAGAGGCCGAGGATGCCGCGGCCCGCGTCGGGATCGAACACGATGGGCAGGTCGCCCGTCTCGATCTTGTCGGCGCCCACCTTGGCGAGCGTGCGGCGCGAGGCCTCACGACCGACGGACTCGGGCGACTCGAGCTTGTCGAGGAAGCGGTTGCCGGTCCACCAGTAGCCGTTGCGCTTCTTGCCGCCGTCGTCGTCGGCGATGGGCTCGACCGTGAGCGACTGGTAGCTGCCGCGATACCCGCCGCGGAAGCCGTCGCTCGAGGCGAACGCGCTCGCACCCACGGTGCGCGAGTACGACGCGCCGTCGCTGTTCGTGATCTTGTCGGAGTACGAGCGTGATGCGGCCTCGCCCTCACGGCAGCGCTCGATGGCCTGCTTCGCGTCGATGCTGAGCACGCGCTCGTTGTACAGCTCGAGATCGGGCTGGCTCGTGGCGAGGTCCTCGCGATCGGGCAGACGGTTCAGCTCGTCGGGCTCGGCGAGCGACGCGAGCTCGACGGAGTCACGCACGAAGCGCGCGATCCCGTCGGGCGTGAAGTCGGACGTGTACGTGAGCGCCGTGCGGCGGTCGCGGAAGATGCGCAGTCCGAGCGCCTTCGACGACGCCTCCTGCAACAGCTCGATCTCGCCAAGCCGCACCTT
>JBDTCO010000039.1:0-11278 GCA_039923495.1 Polyangia bacterium | reverse complement strand
CCGCGAGCCATGAGCTCATCGAGGTGGCGAGACCACGGACACGTGCGCGAAGCCACCGCGAACTTCAAGCCCGCTGGCTTCGACTACTACGTGCAGCGCAGCTGGTCGAACGCAGCGGCGACCGCGGGCAAGAGCCCGTGACGTCGCACTCCTGGCTCGGCATCGTCCAGTCGAAGTAGCACCTCGCGGCGGTCACTCGTCGGGGCGGCCGTGACGTCCGCGACCGCTCGCGAAGCGTGCCGCGCCCGCCCTGCCGTCGCGCTCGAGCGAGTCGAGCCCGAGGCGCAGCTCCTCGCCGAGCGCCTCGCCGAGTGGACGATCGAGCGCGGCGTACACACTGCGTCGATCGCTCGCAACGCACGCCTGCGGGAACGCGGCGATCTGCAGCGCCAGCGTCTCCGCGGCCTCACGCGCGCTGCCGTCGACGACTCGGTTCACGAGGCCCATCTGCAGCGCCTCGTCCGCCTCGACCGCTCGCCCCGTGAGGATGAGGTCGAGCGCGCGCCCGAGCCCCACGATCTGCGGCAGGCGCACCGTGCCACCATCGATGAGCGGCACGCCCCACCGCCGTTCGAAGCAGCCGAGCACGGAGCCGCGCGAGGCCACGCGCAGGTCGCACCACACTGCGAGCTCGAGTCCGCCTGCGACCGCGGGACCATCGATCGCCGCGATGACCGGCTTGCCGAGCTGCATGCGCGTCGGACCCATCGGCCCGTCACCATCCGGCTCGACGCGGTTCTGACGCTCGGTCCCGATCGCCTTCAGATCCGCGCCCGCGCAGAACGTGCCGCCCTCGCCCCACAGCACGCAGATGCGCAGCGCGTCGTCGGCGTCGAACGCGCGGAAGGCATCGGCGAGCAGGTCGGCGGTCGGCCGATCGACCGCGTTCTTCGCCTCGGGTCGATACAGCACGATGGTGAGGACGGGCCCACGCTTCTCGGTGCGGACGCTCATGGCGTGATGCTACTTCGAGCACGCTGCGAGTGCGTTTCCTCTTCGCATTCGCGCTTGCCGCGCACGGCGGGAGTCGCGGCGGAAAGCTAGCGACGGCCGAGCGCGCGAAGCAGCTGCGAGCGTGCGGTGCTCACGTTGAACTCGGCCTGGATCTCCTGGCCCGAGGCGCTGGCCTGCGCGAGCACGGCATCGGCGAGCTCGATGGCATTGCCGACGCCGGCCTTGTAGCGCCCCTCGGCGAGCTGCTCACGAATGCGCGCGTTCTCGAGGGCCTCGCGGCTCGCGACGAGGCTCTCCTTGGCAGCGCGCACGGCGAGACGACCCTTTTCGAGCTCGAGGCGCACCTGCAACCGCTCGGTGGAGCGCTGCGCGGCGAGCGATGCGATCTGCGCGTTGGCCTCCCTGATCTGCGAGTAGTTGAGGAGGCCACCGAAGAAGTTCCACGTGGCGCCGATCTGCGCGTAGTAGTTCCAGCCGAGGTTCGTGATATCGGCACCCGCGTCGGAGACGTTGAACGTCGCGCCGATGACGGGAGCAAACGTGCCGTAGCGGCTCTTGCGATACAGGATCTCGGCGCGGACCTTGTCGTCGAAAGCCTTGAGCTCGGGACGCGCCTTGTCGGCGGCGTCCACGTCGGCCTCGATGCCGGCATCCTCCAGATCGATGGGCTCTGCTCCGCCCGTGCCGAGGTCGTACTCGGTGTCGGCGGCGACCCCCATCGACTGGTTGAGCGTGGCCTTCGACGTGTCGTAGTTGTTCCGTGAGGTGATGAGCTGCACGCGCGCCGTCGCCACATCCGACCTCGACTGCGCGAGGTCGATCTCGGGCCGCGTGCCCACGTCGACGAAGCCCTGCACCTGATCGAGGTGCCGCTTCTGGTTGTCGAGCGTCTCCTTCGCGACATCGACGAGCGCCGCATTGGCGCGCGCCGAGAAGAACGCGAGGCGCACGTTGTAGGCCGCGTCGAGGCGCGCGGTGTCCCACACGGCCTTCTGCGCGCCAATCGACAGGAGCGCCGAGCGCCAGTACGCGAACGACGGCGCATCGAACAGCGTCTGGGTGAGCGTCGCGCCGAAGCGCCAGTAGTTGTACGTGTCGCTCGATGGCTTGGGGTGCGAGTTGAGCGAGCTCGACGTGCTGGTGGTCGATCCGTTGCCACTGACGCCAAGCGTGATGCTCGGCTGCGGCACGTAGTTCGCCGTCGTGCGCTGGTACGACCCGGTGCCGTTGAGCTGCGGCAACAGCGTCGCGCGCGCCTCGTCTGCCTGCGCGGACAGCACCTCGGTCTGGGCCGCAGCCTGGCGGAGCGAGGGCAGGTTTGCGTCTGCCATCGCGAGGGCGTCCTTCAGGTTCACGACGCGACGATCCGCGCGCGCCAGCTGCGGCACCGCGAGGAGCGAGACGACCAGGCCGAGACGAACAACCATGGGCACTGCGACAGCAAGGCGTGGGCCGACGTGGGAGCGTGCGGGCTCGCGAGCTTGGCGCACGGGCGCTGTCCTCGATCGAGACAGGCGTATGAGAAGGGAACAGCGTGTCGTCATTCGTGTCGGAGGGCCTCGATGGGGTCGAGCCGGGATGCACGGTACGCGGGATAGATCCCGAAGGCCAAGCCCACGAAGCCGGAGAAGCCGACCGCGAGGATGGAGGCGTCGGCGCGGATGAGCAACGGCCAGTCGATGCGACGCGCCACTTCCCACGCGCCGCCGATGCCCACGACGATGCCGATGAGGCCGCCGAGCACGGAGAGCGTGAGCGCCTCGACGAGGAACTGCAGCAAGATGCGACTCGGCGTGGCGCCGATGGCCATGCGCAACCCGATCTCGCGCGTTCGCTCCGTCACGCTCACGAGCATGATGTTCATGATGCCGATGCCACCGACGAGCAGCGACACGAGCGCCACGCCGGCGAGCAGCATCGTCATGGTCTGCTTCTCCTGCTGCTGCTGGTTCGCGATCTCCGTGAGGTTGCGGATCTGGAAGTCGTCATCGCCGCCGTCCTGGATGTGGTGGCGCTGGCGCAAGAGCGCGGTCACGTCCTTCTCGGTACGAGCCATGCCCTCGGTGGTGCGACCACCGACGATGAACATGCCGGTCACGTACTTCTGGTTCCCACCGACGAGGTACCCCTGATACGACGACGCGGGTACGAGGATGATGTCGTCGTAGTCCTGGCCCCAGCTCGACTGCCCCTTGCGCTCGAGCGTGCCGGTGACGAGGAACGTGACGTTGCGGATGCGCACCGACTGACCGATGGGGTCCTGACCCGGAAACAGCTTGTCGACGACGGTGCCGCCGAGCACGCAGACCTTCGCACGCGCATCCAGCTCGGCCTGTCCGAACGCGACGCCGCTGTCGATCGCCCACGCGCGCAGCCCGAGGAACTCCGGCGTCACGCCGTTCACCGACGTCACCCAGTTCTGGCTCTCCGACATCACGTTGATGTTCGTGCGCATGTCGGCGGCGGCATCACGCACGCTCGGCAGCTCGGTGCGGATCGCCTTCAGATCCTCCCACGTGATCGCCTGCTTCGTGCCAGCGCCGCCGTGGACGCCACCGGTCTGCGCAGAGCCCGGGCTCACGATGAGCAGGTTCGAGCCCATCGCCGCGAACTGTGCCTCGATCTTCGCCGTGGCGCCCTCGCCGATCGCGACCATGGCGACGACCGCGCCGACCCCGAAGATCATGCCGAGCGTCGTGAGGAACGACCGCAGCATGTTGCGACGCAGCGCGAGGAGCGCCACGCGCAGCGTCTGGAACAGGTTCACGGTGCCGCCTCGTCCTCGTCTGCAGACAGGGGCGGCGGCACGTACGGAGGCGGCAGCGAAGCCAGCTCCGCCTTCGCCGACCTCGGGGTCTGACGCACGTCCGACTGGATGAGACCGTCACGCACGACGATGACGCGCGTCGCGTACGCGGCGATGTCGGGCTCGTGCGTGACGAGCACGACGGTCATGCCGGTGGCGCCCAGCTCCTGGAACAGCTCCATCACCTCGATGCTGGTGCGCGAATCGAGGTTTCCCGTCGGCTCGTCGGCGAGCACGACGCGCGGACGGTTCACGATGGCGCGCGCGATCGCGACGCGCTGCTGCTGTCCGCCGGAGAGCTGACCCGGCGTGTGATCGAGCCTCGTGCCCAGACCGACGCGCTGCAACGCCTCGCGCGCGCGGATGCGGCGCTCCTTCGTCGGCACGTTGCCATAGAGCAGCGGCAGCTCCACATTCTCGATGGCGCTCGTGCGGGGCAGGAGGTTGAAGCTCTGGAACACGAAGCCGAGCGTCCGGTTACGCACCTCGGCGAGCTCGGGGCGCGAGAGCTTGGACACCTCGCGACCGGCGAGACGATAGCTGCCGGCCGACGGGCGATCGAGACAGCCGAGCAGGTTCATCAGCGTCGACTTGCCCGAGCCCGACGAGCCCATGATGGCCACGAACTCGCCCTCGCTCACGCTGACGGACACGCCGCGCAGCGCGTACACCTTCTCCTCGCCCATCTGGTACACGCGCTGGACGCGGTCGACGTCGATGAGCGGAGCCGGCGCGCCCATCAGAAGCGCGGACCGTGCTTCCTGTCGCTGCCGCTGCCGCCGACCCGATCGGTGACGACCTGATCATTTTCCGCGAGCCCATCGATCACCTCGATGGAGGTGCCATCGGAGATGCCGACGTGGATGGTGACCTGCTCGGGCTTCGCCGGCGCGCCGCGCATGACCCACACGGTGCGCTGATCGATCGAAGCCTTTTCGCGGTGCTCGTGCTTGCCCGACTTCGCCGCGCTCTTGCTCGACGGATCTGCAGGATCGCTCGGCATGATGAAGCGCAGCGCCGCCGACGGGATCTCGAGCGCGTCCTTCGATTCCGCGTACACGAACGACATCGTCGCGGTCATGCCGGGCTTCAGCTTGAGGTCGGGGTTCGACACGTCGACGACCGCGTCATAGGTGACGACGTTCGACACCGTGGTGGCCGCGTTGCGCACCTGCCGCACCGTGCCGTGGAAGACGTCGGTCGGGTACGCGTCGACGTGGAACGTGACGTCCATGCCGGCGGTGATCTTGCCGACGTCGGCCTCCGAGACGTTGGTGTCGACCTGCATCTTCTTGAGGTCCTCGGCGATCTGGAACAGCACCGGTGCGGTCATCGAAGCCGCGACCGTCTGCCCGACATCGACGGAGCGCGAGATCACGATGCCGTTGATCGGCGAGTGGATCGTGCAGTAGCGCAGGTTCGTCTCGGCCTGGCGCATCGACGCCTTCGCCTGCGCCAGATCCCCCTCGCCCGCGGTGATCGCCGCGACGGCTGCGAGGTTCGCGGCCTCGAGCGTGTCGGTGTCGGCCTGCGCGACGAGCTTCTTCTCGAGCAGCTCGCGCGAACGCCTGAGCTGACGACCCGCATCGAGGGCCTGGGCCTTCGCCTTTGCGAGGTTGCCCTGGGCCTGGAGCACGTTCGCGCGTGCCTGCTCGGCTGCCGCCTCGAAGAGCGACGAGTCGAGCCTGGCCACGACCTCGCCCTTCTTCACGATGGAGTTGTAGTCGGCCATGAGCTCCGCGACCCGGCCGGAGATCTGGCTCCCGACCGTGACGTTCACGAGCGGAGACAGCGTGCCCGTCGCGGTGACCTTTGCCTCGATGCGACCGCGACGTACCGCCGTCGTGACGAAGCCCGTCGGACCCGCGGGTGCACGATGCGCGACGAGGTAGGCAGTGGCGCCGCCGAGGACCAGCAGCGTCACGAGTAGAGTCACGGCCTTGCGGCTCACCGATAGCTCCTTGGCATGCAACGTATGCATTCGAACGAAGACACCCGCAGGTGTGGGTTTGTTAGGTCAATACGGGTTCGGCAGCGTCTCTTCACCGGGCGTTCCGACGCGCTTGTCGATGCTCTTCGATGCATCCGGCTTCACGGTGGGATGCGTCGGTCGCGGCTTCTGTGCGAGCTCCACGCGGCGCGGCTGCAGCGCGAGGTTGAGCTCGTTGGCTTGCCCCACGTCCACGCTCGCACGCGCATCTTCATACCCTGGAAACGAGAGCGTCACCTCGGTCGCACCGCGCGGGAGCTGAACCTCCTTCGGTGTGGCCCCGAGACTCTTGCCGGCAACGAGGATGTTTGCGCCCGGCGGCTCGCTCGTGACCTTGAGCGACGCCGTGGTGGGCGACGCATCGACGCGGTCCGTGTCGTTCGGTGACAGCACGATGGTGGGCTGCGTCTCGTGATGCCCCCAGTACGGCGCGGTGATGACGGCGAGCGTGAGCGTGCCGAGGAGTGCACCGATGGGCCACAGCGCACGCGGCCGAGGCTCGACGCGAGCAGCGCGCGCCTCGAGCGAGTGGCCCGATCGTACGCGCTCGAGATCGGCCGCCATCTTCGTCATCGACGCGTACCGCTGCGTGCGATCGCGCGCCATCGCGTGCAGCACGATCTGCTCCATGCCCGCGGAGATGGAGAGCTCGGGGCGCAGCTGCCGCGGTGGGATGAGCTCCGCCGAGAGCACCTGCGCGATCACGCCGAGGTAATTGTTGGCGCGGAACGGCACCTCGCCGGTGAGCGCCTCGTACAGGATGACGCCGAGCGCCCACACGTCGACCCGCTCGTCGAGCTCGTCGTCGCCGCGCGCCTGCTCGGGTGACATGTAGAGCGGCGTGCCCATGACCATGCCCGTGGCGGTGAGGCGCAGGCTCGAGTCGGCGCCGTCGTTGGACATGCTCTTCGAGATGCCGAAGTCGACGATCTTCACCGAGGGACGATCGTCGCTACCCTGATCGACGAGGAACACGTTCTCGGGCTTGATGTCGCGGTGCACGATCGCGCGCGCGTGCGCGGCCGACAGCGCGCTCGCGGCCTGCTCTGCGATCGCGAGCACGAGCGACTCGGGCAACGCGCCCTCGCGACGGATGCGATCCGCGAGGCTCTCGCCGCGCAGGTGCTCCATGACGATGAAGGGCCGACCGTCGGGCGTGACGCCGCTGTCGAAGATGCGCACGATGTGCTCGTGCTCGATGCTCGACGCGAGCTTCGCCTCCTGCACGAGGCGACGGGCGACCTCGGAGCGATCGGCGTATTTGTCACGCAGCACCTTCACGGCGACGCTCCGGGAGAGCGCCTCCTGGGTCGCCTCGTACACCATGCCCATGCCGCCTTCGCCCACGCGGCGGATCAGCTGATAGCGGCCCACGAGCGTCTGCCCGAGCAGCGGATCGATCGGACCCGGCGGCACCGTGGGCGGCGACGTGCTCATCCCGCGTGCGTGCAGATCACGAGCAACAGCAGCCCGATCACGACGATCGCGGCGATCGCCGCGATGAGCACGAGGGGACGCTTCGGCTTCGACGCGCGCACCTCGACGAGGATGGATGGAGAAGGTGGCTGCACCCCGAGCGGCGGCGGTGCCTCGAGATCGTCGAACCCATCGACTGACGGAGACGGTGACTGCGGCCGCGGCTGAACGAACCACTGCCCAGAGACATCACCCGCGACGTCCTTCAGCGGCTCATCGGTGTAGCGACGCTCGGTGCCCCCCGGCCCTGCATTCGGCAGCGTCGGACCCGTGCGTGGATCGCTGTAGCTGGCCTTGCACTCGGGCGAGCAGAAGTACTGCGTGGTGCCGGCGTAGATGCCGACGGCGCGCGCCCGCAACGGGTCGACCACCTTGCCGCAAACCGGATCCCGCATGGCTGTTTCTACGTCCAACGCTGCACTTTTCCGAAGCCCGCTGGCGACGAGAACCGTGCGCCACGAGAGCATTTGACACTAGCACGTATTCGGCGACGCTTACCTCGCCCATGCTGTCTGTCCACCTTTCGGTTCTCTGGCGGGACGACCACCTCGTCGTCGTGAACAAGCCCTCTGGCCTGCTCGTGCATCGCGGGTGGGGCCGTGATCGCGACGTCGCGATGACGCGCGTGCGAGATGCGCTCGGGCAGCACGTGAACCCCGTGCACCGCCTCGATCGCGCGACGTCGGGCGCATTGCTGTTCGCGCTGACGCCCGAGGCCACGAGCGCGCTCGGCACGATGTTCCAGGAGGGCCGCGTGGCCAAGACGTACCGCGCGCTCGTGCGCGGCACGCCACCGGACACTGGCACGATCGATAGTCCCGTGCCGCAGACCGAGGAGGGTCCCCGCGTCGACGCGGTCACCCGCTACCGGCTGATCGCCGCCTCGACGGTGGAGCGCTGCTCGCTCGTCGAAGCGAGGCCCGAGACCGGCCGTTTGCACCAGATCCGCCGACACATGAAGCACGTCGGGCATCCGCTCATCGGCGACGTGAACTACGGACGCGGCGAGCTCAACCGCCACTATCGCGGAGCGTACGACCTGCACCGCCTCGCGCTGCACGCGTGCTCTCTGTCGTTCGTTCACCCGATCACGCGAGTGGCGCTCACCGTCGAGGCGCCGCTGCCCGACGACCTCGCCTTGCCGCTGCGCAAGCTGGGCCTGTTGCCGATGCACGGCCTCGCGTGAGTCGCCGCGACAATGTCGAGGCGCGCTGTCCGCGCTGCCGGTTGTTCCAGCGCGTGTGCGTGTGCTCGATCGTACCGCGGCTCGAGACGCACACACGGCTCGTGCTGCTCGTGCACCGCGACGAGGAGCGCAAGCCGACGAACACCGGCCGACTCGCGACGCTCGCGCTGCCCAACAGCGAGCTCGTGCGTCATGGCGATCGCGGGGCGACGACGCACGTGGCGTGGCCCGAGGGCTCGCAGCCGCTCCTGCTGTTTCCCGAGGAGGGCGCGCATCCGATCTCCCGCTACGCCGGGGGTCCCACGACGCTCATCGTGCCCGACGGCACGTGGCGCCAGGCCGCGAAGATGAAGAAGCGCATCCCCGCGCTGCGTGACATCCCGACGGTGTGTCTGCCCGAGGGCGGCCATCCCACCGCCTATCGCCTGCGCGCCGAGCGCAAGGAGGGCGGGCTCGCGACCATCGAGGCGATCGCGCGCGCGTTCGGCGTGCTGGAGGGCGCGCAGATCGAGGCCGCGCTGCTCGAGCTGTTCCAGATCATGGTGGAGCGGACGCTGTGGGTGCGCGGGCAGCTGTCCGCCGACAAGGTACGCGGCGGCATCCCCGATGAGAGCGCGCTCCCCACGTAGAACGCACCGCCGCAACCCAGCCCGTTGCAGGGCGGACGAAAATACGTAGACTCCAGCTTGGTTCCGAGGAGCGCTGCGACCTCTCCGAGTGGAGGGGCCAGGCTCGGAAGCCACCGAAACGAACGGCGCTCACCCACTCGGCCTGTGGCGTGAGCTGCGATCTTCGCGGAATTGCGTGCACGGTCCGGGTGGTCCTCGTCGCGAAGGAGCCCACATGACCACCGTACTCAAGACCGCCGCCGCACCCACGGACTACGCCATCACCGACCTCTCGCTCGCCGACTTCGGACGCCGCGAGATCCGCATCGCCGAGACCGAGATGCCCGGCCTCATGTCGATCCGCGAGGAGTTCGCCAAGACGCAGCCGCTCAAGGGCGCGCGCATCACCGGCTCGCTGCACATGACCATCCAGACGGCCGTGCTCATCGAGACGCTCGAGGCGCTCGGCGCCAAGGTCCGCTGGGCCTCGTGCAACATCTACTCGACCCAGGACCACGCCGCCGCCGCCATCGCCGCGAACGGCACGCCGGTCTTCGCCATCAAGGGCGAGTCGCTCGCCGACTACTGGGACTACACGCACCGCATCTTCGACTTCGCCGCCAAGGGTGAAAAGGGCGAAGGCCCGAACATGATCCTCGACGACGGCGGCGACGCGACGCTGCTCATGCACCTCGGCCAGCGCGCCGAGAAGGACGCCTCGCTCATCGCCGACCCGCACAGCGAGGAGGAGAAGTGCCTCTACGCTTCCATCAAGGCGAAGCTCGCCGTCGACCCCACCTGGTACACGCGCAAGGCCGCCGAGATCATCGGCGTCACCGAGGAGACCACCACCGGCGTTCATCGTCTCTACAAGATGCTCGAAGCGGGCACACTGCTCGTCCCGGCCATCAACGTCAACGACTCCGTCACCAAGTCGAAGTTCGACAACCTCTACGGCTGTCGTGAATCGCTCGTCGACGGCATCAAGCGCGCAACCGATGTCATGGTCGCGGGTAAAGTCGCAGTCGTCTGCGGATACGGCGATGTAGGCAAAGGCTCAGCAGCATCGCTGCGCGGCCTCGGCGCTCGCGTCGTCGTCACCGAGATCGATCCCATCAACGCGCTGCAGGCCGCAATGGAAGGCTACGAAGTCACCACCCTCGAGGACACTCTCGGTCGCGGCGACATCTACGTCACCACCACCGGCAACCTCGACGTCATCACTCTCGATCACATGCGCAAGATGAAGGACCAGGCCATCGTCTGCAACATCGGACACTTCGACAACGAAATCCAGATGGCGCAGCTCGACGGCTCCGACGCAGTCAAGCTCAACATCAAACCGCAGGTCGATCAGTACACCTTCCCCAACGGCAATGCGATCTTCATCCTCGCCGAAGGCCGCTTGGTCAACCTCGGTTGCGCCACCGGTCATCCGAGCTTCGTCATGTCGAACAGCTTCTCGAACCAGACGCTCGCGCAGCTTGACCTCTGGGCCAACAAGGACAAGTACAAGGTCGGCGTCTACATCCTGCCCAAAAAGCTCGATGAAGAAGTGGCTCGCCTGCATCTCGAAAAGATCGGCGTGAAACTTACGACGCTCTCGAAGAAGCAAGCGGAGTACCTCGGCGTCTCCGTCGACGGTCCGTACAAGGCCGATCACTATCGTTACTAAGTAGCGACAACAGTCAGTACGAAACAGCAATAGGTGTCAGACAGATTGCTTCAAGAAAGGGCGACCACTAGGTCGCCCTTTCTTATTGACACAACAAGAGATCGCTCTCCGCGTAAATGTGCGCATTTCCATCGGGCTCAACGCTCTCCGTCAGCGTTATCGTGATCCCTTGGTTGCACTCCGTTATTTGAAGTCGCTATCATCACCGACACTGAAGTCTTTCAACCCAACTTTGATATGCCGCTGCAATTTTAATGTGCTGCTGCAAAATGATGGCGAACAAAACTTTTCTCGTTTCGAGGCCCCATGAAGACCACTCTCGTTCCATCTGAATCTCATTCGACATCCCATAAATCTTCCCTGGTGTGCAAGGCTGTTTTCGCAGCCTGCCTTTCCACCTTGCTGCTCGCAGGTTGCGGGACGCGCGGAGGCGCCCTGGACTCTTCGGGCACATGGTCCGCGGCAGCACAGCGCATGGGCGGCTCGGTCCACGGTGGTTATCAGCCGATTTATAACGGCACGGTCACGCTCTATGGAATGAACACATCGACCACCAGCTACGGCGATGCGCCAACGCAGTACG
>JBDTCO010000038.1:0-6261 GCA_039923495.1 Polyangia bacterium | reverse complement strand
CTCGCCGAGCTCGACGCGCTCGCTCGCGTCCCTAATCGCGCGGTCGCGCTCGAGAGCGCGCTCGTCGGGCAGGGAACCATCAACGTGGGGGGCACCGACGACGAGCTCCTCGCCGCGGTGAACGGTCGCCTCGGCACCGAGACCAACGATTGCGCGCAGCGCACCATCGCCGGCGGCACGCTGTCGGTGACGTTCACCGATCCCGGCTGCACGCTCGCCACCGGGCTCATCGTGGTCGGCGGCACCGCGACCATCACCATCGCACACACCGACGGCAACGCGCAGATCGTCACACACTTCACCGGCACCGCCGAGGGGGAGCCCTGGACTGGCGAGGAGGTCATCAGCACCGGCGACGGCAACACGTTCTCGCTGCGCGTGCTCGCATCGCTGTCCGGCCACGAGGCCGACATCCCGAAGTTCAGCGCGCTGGCAGAGTCGAGCCAGTTCGACATCACGGCCAACGGGACCGAGCCCTCGCCCGTCCCTGGACAGGATCCGCGCAACCTCACGTACATGGGGGTCACCCAGTTCTTCTACGCCTGTCACCCGAGCGCTGGCACCATCCAGCTCGCGTCGCCTGGCGAGAACATCGACCGCACCATCACGTACCAGAGCGAGTCCGCGACGACGAACACCGCGATGTACACCGACTCGAGCGGCACGAGCACCATCACGCTGCCCACGAATCCGTCCTGCCCGGCAGCCGCCAGGTAGCGCATCACCGATCAGCATTGTCGCGACTGCCGAGGAGGCTTCGGCTACTGTCCTGGCCGTGCGATCTCTCAACCGACTCCTCCTCGCCGGCGCCGTCACCTCGGGCTTCGTCCCGCTGGCACACGCCGACCATCCCGTCTTCGACCTCGTCGCGAACCGACCGCTTGCACACCTGCAGCGTGGCGGTGGGCTCGCCATCGCCGCGGGCACGTCCAGCATGGCGCGCTACGTCCACTTCTCGCGCCCCACGCACACGTGGACGCTGGGCGCGACGGAGGACGGTCACAAGGTGGCGCTCGCGACGACGAACGCGAACCTCGAGGTGCCGCTGACCGCCGAGCAGGCCAAGCGCGGCGGCCTCGTGCTGTTCGGCAAGGGCGTCGCGAGGCAGACGGTGAAGGCGACGATCGCCGGCAAGTCCGGGCCTGCCGTGCCGATGGGCGAGACCTTCGCGGCGGTCTCCGTACCGCTGCCCGAGGGTGCGCTCGTCGCGGGCGAGAACCGCATCCTGCTCACGTTCGCGAACGCGGGGAAGCTCGGCGGTCAGAAGGCCGCGGCGGCGGTCGAGTCAATCGTCATCGGCGCGGGTCCGAAGGTCGACGCGGGGATGCTCACGGCCGGCAGCAAGAAGGGCCTCGCGGTGCCCGCAGGTGGCGGCCTCGCCTACTACGTCTACATCCCCGAGGGCGGCACGCTCGCCACCGCAGGGGACGCGGGTGGCTGCGCGCTCACGGCGAGCGCCGTAACGCACGGTGGCAAGCACGTGGGCGGTGAGCTCAAGATCGGTACGCCGCTCGACCTCTCGCCGCTCGCCGGCGACATCGTGCGCCTCGAGATCGATGCGGCCGCGGGCTGCCAGGGGGCGACGCTCACGGCGGCCGCGCTCACCCACCCGGGCGACGCGCCGAAGCTCGACGAGAAGTCGCGTCCCCGCAACATCGTCTTCTGGATGACCGACTCCACGCGCGCCGACAAGTTCAAGGTCTTCAACCCGAAGACGCGCGTCGAGACGCCGGTCATGGACGCGTTCGCGAAGAAGGCGACGCTGTTCTCGTCGGCCTACACGCAGGGCAACGAGTCGCGCGTCTCGCACGCGAGCCAGTGGACCGGCACGTACCCGTCGGTGCACAAGTTCATCCCGTCCAACGCGGTGCTCCCCGAGAGCTTCATGACGTTCCCGGAGATCGCAAAGGCCGCGGGCGAGTACGTCGTCGGCTTCATGGGCAATGGCTACATCACCGCGCGCTGGGGCTTCGGCGGCGGCTTCGACCTCCTCAAGAACAACATCCACGACGGCGGCGGCCTCAAGGCCGAGGACTTCGTGAAGACCGGATCCGACTGGGTCGCGAAGAACGGCGCGAAGCCCTTCTTCATGTACATCGGCACCATCGACGCGCACGTGTCGTGGCGCGCGCACTCGCCGTGGATCGAGAAGTACGACGAGCCCGGTTACGTCGGCCCGTTCGTGAAGTCGCTCTCCGATCCGCAGCTCGACCAGGTCCTCGCCGGCAAGATCCACATGACGGAGCGCGACAAGGTCCGCACCAAGGCGCTCTACGACTCGGACATCTCGTACAACGACCACGAGTTCGGCGAGCTCATGAAGCACCTCGAGGCCGATGGTCGGATGAAGGACACGATGATCATCCTCTCGGCGGATCACGGGGACGAGTTCTGGGACCACGGCAAGATCGGTCACGGTCAGTCGCTCCACGAGGAGCTCGTGCACACGCCGCTCGCCATCTACTACCCGCCACTGTTCCCGGCGAAGATCGTCACGGAAGGCGTCGAGACGATCGACCTGCTCCCCACCATCGCGGACGCGCTCGGACAGAAGATCCCCGATGCGGCGCAGGGCGAGTCACTCATCCCGCTCGCCCAGGGAATCGGCGCCGGCTATCCGCGCGCGGCGTGCTCGAGCCAGTACGAGCTCGCGCACGCGATGCGGCTCGACAGGTTCAAGCTCTGGGTCGGTGGGTCGGGTGACACGCACTTCGCGGACGTCGTCGCCGATCCGCTCGAGAACAAGGACCTCTCGAAGGATCGTCCGTTCGAACGCCGCTTCGTCAACGACGCGATGGGCCTGTGGATGGCCTACCAGTCGAAGTGGAAGAAGAGCAAGTGGGGCGTGGCGTCGAACCTCAAGCCCGGCTTCGCCGACGACAACGACAAGTAACGAGAACGGCCGCCGGAGCTCGTGACACTCGCCTGTCGCGCGCGTAGCCGGCCTGCTACGCTCGGCGGGTGACGGAAGAGAAGCGCGTCGTCGGGATGCCCCAGATCCTCTGGGGCTTCGTGAAGCTGGCGTTCTTCGGCGCGATCCTCGCGACGCCCATCGCGGGTGCGTGGCTCGCCTCCTCCCTCGCCGCGTACAACAACGGCAGCCCGCGGCTCTGTCTGCTCGCAGCGCTGCTGCTGTTCCCGATCCTGCCGCTCGTGTGGGAGGGCATCGCGGCGGCGCGGCACGAGGGCACGCGCTCGAGTCGCTTCATCGACCGGCTGATCCTCCGCACGCTGTTCATCAACATCCTGTTCGTCGGCGCGCTGCTGTGGCGCTTTCCCGCGCAGTCATCGGTCGCGCTCTCGACGCGTGGTGACTGGTTTCTCGACGGCAAGTCGGGGCCGGGGGTCGACGAGCTGCGGTCGGGGCTGTTCTCGGCGGCGCGCGGCCTCGACTGGGTGCGCGAGCTCGCGAAGCCAAACCCGTACAAGCGGAAGGCCGAGGACGACAGGTCCGTCGTGCCGACGCCCACGCCACCACCAGCGCCCGCGTCGCAGACCGACACGACGCCCGAGCCCATCGCTCCGGGCGCGCTGTGGCCACAGCCCAACGAGCTGCACCACGCGGTGCGCGAGATCCCGCCCGAGTCGGAGACGTCGATCGAGAGCGTCGCTTTGTACCTTCGCGCGCACTCGTCGGGCCCCACCGATCGCATCAAGGCGCTGCACGACTACGTGGCCGATCGCATCGCCTACGACGTGCCCGCGCTGTCGTTGCCTCGTATCCCCGACGAGGACGCCGACGCCGAGCCGGTGTTCCGCAACAAGCGCGGCGTCTGCGCCGGCTACGCGCGCCTCCTTCGTGCACTTGCGCAGGTCACCGGCGATCAGGTCGAGTACATCGTCGGCGATGCGCGCGTCTCCAACTCGCCCGATCCCGCGGGCGGCGGTCACGCATGGAACGCGGCGTTCGTGGAAGGCCACTGGCAGCTCATCGACGCCACGTGGGACGCCGGCGCGGTGAACGGCGACAGGTTCGAGAAGGGGTACCGCAACGACTGGCTGTTCACACCGCCCGAGGTCTTCGGGGTGCGTCACCACCCCGAGGACGATGCCTGGCAGCTCCGCGAGCACCCCCTCGAGAAGGGCGCGTTCATGCGTCAGCCGATGATGGACCCCGCGTTCTTCCGCCATGGCATGACGCTCGTCGATCCCGATCGGTCGCAGGTCACGGTGCACGGCGCGTTCGACGCGCACCTCGAGCGCCGCGACGGGGTGTTCCTGCTCGCCTCCGCGCGACCCGTGGGAGGCGGCGCGCAGGTCGACTGCAACATCACCGGCAGCGCATCGGTGCTCGTGCACTGCGCGCTCGCTCCCGGCGCGTACGATGTGGAGCTCTACGGCGCGTCCACGCAGTCGGGGAGCTACCCCGGCATCGGATCCTTCGGCGTGAACGTCAGTCCCTGAGCCGGCGGTACATCAGCACCTCGTCGATCTCGGGCTTGAGCAGGCCAGGCAAGCGTCCCCGCTCGACGTAGCCGCGCCGCGCGTAGAAGCGCTGCGCAGCCTCGTTGAAGCCGGAGACGAGCAGGAACATGTGACGGCCCGGCACGCGACGCTCCACCTCGTCGAGCAGCGCCGCGCCGACACCACGCGACTCCTGTCCAGGCACCAGCGCGATGAGGCGCAGGTAGCCGCCGAGCGCGAGGCCACCGCGAGGCTGGAACCACGCGAACCCGCGCACGACCTCGTCCTCTGCGACGAGCAAGCCGTCTCCCGAAGCCTGTCCCGCAGCCATCCCGCGCGCCAGGTCGGCCGCGGCGACGCCGTGGCGCGTGAACAGCGGCTGCGCGATGACGGCCTCGGCGAGCGCCTGCGACTCTCCGCTGCGGGCCTCGCGCACCGTGATCGCGGTCGACATCGCGCCGATGCTAGCATCCCCCGTCATGCGCCTCCTCGTCCTTCCGCTCGTGCTGGCCGCCTGCAACGGCTCCGGCGAGACGGCTCCGACGATCGCGCTGTCGATCGAGCTCGCCGACGGTCGCCACTGTCGCGACGCCGCCGTCACCACCGTCGAGATCCCGCTCGGCGGCAAGGGCGACCTGGCGCGCGTGATCGACGCCATCTGCTACGAGGCCGAGGCCCCGCTGAGCATCGCGGCGGTCGGGCTTCCGCTCGACGAGCAGGTCGAGGTGCTCGGCCTCTCCGCCGAAGGCGCGACGCTGTACCGCGGTGCGTTGAAGGCAGCAGATCACCTGGACTCGATGGCCCCGGCCGCGCTCGTCACGCTGTACGCGATCGAAGCTCGTTGACACAGTGTGCGAAGTCGTCGCGCTCACCGTGATCTTTTGTCACGATCGAGCGCTTGGATCCCAGGCTCTGCCGAGCAGTGTCACCGACGGTAGCACCGATTTCCTGGAGAGAACGGAGGACACGGTACTCCGCTTGCAGCGCTCGGGCGCATCTCCCCGAGGAGCCGCACCATGGACAAGCGAGACGACCGCGACCTCACCTCTCACCGCGCGCCTGCGTCCGTGAGCCCACGTCCGCGGACCCTCACGCAGGCGGTCGAGGCCTACAGCGAGCGTCTCGTTCGGCTGGGCGCCGAGATCGTCGCGATCGGGCCGGGTGTGAGCGCCGACCTGCGTAGCGCGGTCTCGTAGCCGAACATCACGCGCTCCTCTCTCGCATCGCGGTGGTCGTAGCCGAGCAGGTGCACGAGTCCGTGCACCGCCAGATGGAAGAGCTCCGCCGGGAGCGTGTGGCCGGCGGTCTTCGCCTGGCGCGCCGCGTACTCGACGGAGATGACGATGTCGCCGAGCGGCCGTCGTCCCGCGTGCGGGACATGCGGACCCTCGGCCTGCGCGAACGAGAGCACGTCGGTGGCGTGATCCTCGTTGGCGTAGGCGAGGTTGAGCGCGTGCATCTCGACATCATCCGAGAGCGACAGCGACAGCTCCACGCCCACGAGTCCGGCCGCCACGATGGCTCGACGGAGCCGAGCTGCCAGCGTGCGGCTCGTGCCCGCCGCGAGGCGTCTTCCGCGACCGCGCGCCTCGACGGTGAGCTTGCTGCGTACCGCCCGCTGCACTAGCCGGGAATGACGACCGTCCACACCTTGGCCTCGACGAAGATGCGGAACAGATCCGGGTCGCACTTGCCACCCTTGACCTCGAACCCGAGGATGTCGAGCGCCTTGTCGAGGGGCACGGCCCTCTTGTAGGGACGATCCGAGGCGGTGAGCGCGTCGAAGATGTCGGCGATGGCCATCATCTTCGACTCGATGCGGATCTCGGCCGCCTTGAGCCCGCGCGGGTAGCCCGT
>JBDTCO010000037.1:0-45604 GCA_039923495.1 Polyangia bacterium | reverse complement strand
GACCTCAAGCTCGGCGAAGGCATCGAGGCGCTCGCCGACGAGAACTCGTCGATCTGCTCGGTCACCGCCCCGCGCGCCGAGAAGGCCGCCGAGGTCGCCGAGGCTGCTCCGGATGCCGCTGCTGTCGCTGCTGCGGGTGCCAAGCCCGCCGCTGGCGCGCCTGCTGCTGCCGGTGCGAAGCCGGCCGCTGGCGCTGCTGCTGCGAAGCCCGCCGCCGCGGACAAGAAGAAGTAACCCCGCCTCGTCGCGTCCATGGGCACGTGGTTGGTGGTCGGTCTCGGAAATCCCGGCGCGGAGTACGCGTCGAACCGCCACAACATCGGGTTCATGGTCGTCGACCAGCTGGGCAAGGCACTCGGAGCCACGTTTCGCTCCCGGTTCAATGCTCAGCTGGCCGACGTGAGCGACGGGAACGAGAAGCTCATCCTCGTGAAGCCCCAGCAGTTCATGAACGTGTCGGGAACGGCGACGCAGGCAGCTGCGACCTTCTACAAGGTCGCGCCTGCCTGCATCGTCGTCGTTCACGACGAGATGGACCTGCCGTTCGAGAAGCTGCGCATCAAGGTCGGCGGGGGCCACGGCGGTCACAATGGTCTGCGTTCGATAGGCGAGCACCTTGGCCCCGACTACGTCCGCGTTCGCTGTGGGGTCGGCAAGCCGCCGACCGCTGGTGATCGTGACCGCGTTGTGGGACACGTGCTCGGCAACTTCTCGAAGGAGGAGCAGAAGACGCTCCCCGTCTTCATCGAGGAAGCTGCACAAGCTGTTCGTACCATCGTCGCGAAGGGAACCACCGTCGCGATGAATCAGTTCAACCAGGGCGCCAAGAACTAGGCGCTCACCTCGCTCCTCGCACCGACGGGGGGCAACATCCGAGAGGGAGTAACAAATGGCTCAGAAGTTTGGATCCGCGCAAGACGAACCCGGCACGCAACGCGAGTACGAGACGATCTTCATCCTTCGTCCCGAGACGAACCAGGACGGCATCACGCTCGTCAACTCGCGCGTCCGCGGCATCATCGACAACGCCGGTGGTCGAGTGCTCAAGCTCGACAACTGGGGCAAGCGCAAGCTCGCCTACGAGGTCAAGAAGAACACGAAGGGCATCTACCTGTACTGGCAGTACCTCGGCAACACCGGGGTGGTCGAGGAGATCGAGCGCAACCTCCGTCTGCTCGATGGTGTCATTCGTTACTACACGGTCAAGGTCGACGAGAACGTCGATCCGGCGTCGAAGCCGACCGGCCTGGACGACGAGGCCTTCACCAAGGCCGCGGCGACGGTCCCTGACGAGGAGGCGCTCGCCACGGGCGCAGCCACGCTCCCGCGCTTCGAGGAAGAAGATCACGCAGGCATGAACGACGAGTTCCTCGCCGGCGGCGACGACAAGGACAAGGAATAACCCATGAGCGACTTCAACACGGGCCCCACCGACTCGCGCGACCGCAAGGGCAAGCCTGGCGACAAGGACAAGAAGGGCGCGGCTCGCAAGCGCGGCTTCGCACGTCGCAAGGTCTGCCGCTTCTGCGCCGACAAGAAAATCGCCATCGACTACAAGGATCCGCAGCTCCTCAAGTACTTCATCACCGACCGCGGCAAGATCATCCCGCGTCGTATCTCGGGCAACTGCGCCGCGCACCAGCGCAAGACCAGCGTCGCCGTCAAGCGCGCGCGCATGATCGCGCTCATGCCCTTCGCGGTCACCGGCAAGTAGTCGCGGGCCAGAGAAAGTAAGGAGACACCATGCAGATCATTCTCAAGGAAGACGTCCACAACCTCGGCGCAGCGGGCGAGGTCGTCGAGGTGCGCGCCGGGTACGGCCGCAATTTCCTCATCCCGCAGGGCAAGGCCGCGCACGCAACGGCCGGCAACGTCCAGGCGATCGAGCACCAGAAGAAGCTCATCGCGGCGAAGAACGCCAAGCTCGCCAAGGATGCCAGTGCAGTTCGCGATCGCCTCGCCTCGCTCAACATCACGATCGAGCGCGCCGTCGGTGAAGAGGACAAGCTCTTCGGTTCTGTCACCTCGCGCGACATCGAGGAGGCGCTCAAGAGCAAGGGCGTCGAGGTCGATCACCGCAAGATCGTCATCGCCGAGCCCATCAAGTCGCTGGGCGCGCACACCGTCGACATCAAGCTCGGCCAGGGCGTGACCGGTCAGGTCAAGGTCACGGTCGCCGCGAAGAAGTAGAAAGCACGCGGTCTCGATTCCAGGGGCGGCCTCTCACGAGGTCGCCCTTTTTCATGGCGCGCTCGTTCGCTGGAAGGGCGCCGCCCGATGCTCGTAAAACCGGCATGCTGCGCTGGCTCTCCGTCTTCCTTCTGCTCGCGTCTGCTGAGGTCCGCGCCGCCCAGCCCGATGTTGTGGTCGTCGCGCGCCTTCTGCGTGTCGTGCAGGGCGGTCCGCCCTGCGGAAGGAGCTTCACCGTTGGAGAGCAGGAGTACGGGGTCGTGCGCACCGAGCGCGGCACGCTCGCAGCGCCCCGCATCGTCGTCGAGGTCGCGTGCCCCACGGACGTCTGGGCCTTCACCATCAACGGCCTCACGCGGCTCTCGCTGTCGACGACGCGACCGAGGAGCTGGCCCGCGCTCGAGCACAAGTCCACGGTCGAGCCCCGGCTCTACCTGGTGCAGGAGGCCTCGCTCGCGCCGGAGATCCTCGGCATGCGCGAGAGCACGCTCGACACAATGTTTCCCCGCACGAGCACGGATGGGGACTGGATCGTCCACGGCGACCTGGCGGTGAAGCTGGAGGATGGAACCGTCACTCGTGTGCGTCTGTCGTTGCCGCCGCACTGGCCGATGGGTGACCATCCCGATCTCGGCAAGCTCGGCTTCGGCGATGCCGGCATACCGGATTCGCACCTTCGCGGCGAGCAGCGCTGGTCGGGCCGCGGCGATCACCGCATCGCGGCCGGTGTTGCTGGCTCGCGCAGAGGCTCCGCGCTCGAGCTCTGGCGAGCACCCTGACGAGCGCATGCCGAAGACGACGCGCCGGTCGTCATGATGGCGTGGGCGTAAATTTCTTGATGTACCGCTCGAGATTTGTGTCCGGAGTGACAATTTCCATGGGAATCGTTGACGCAGCTGGAAACCGGCAGCTATGCTGAACGACGCAGCCCATTTCCATGGAAATCAACCTCTCAGACGAGTCCCCACGCGTCCTCATCGTCGATGACGAGAAGGTGATCCGTGAGATCCTCTCCGACTTTCTCACCATGGAAGGTTACGTGGTGCGGACGGTCGAAGATGGCGCCGCAGCGCTGCGCGAGCTGGAGCGGCGCTCCTACAACCTCGTCATCAGCGACCTCAAGATGCCCGGCATGGGGGGCCTCGAGCTGCTCGAGCGGATCTCGGAGCTGAAGCAGAACGTGCTCACGGTCATCATGACTGGCTTCGGCACGGTCGAGACCGCGATCGAGGCGATGAAGAAGGGCGCCTACGACTACATCCTCAAGCCGTTCAAGATCGAGGAAGTGGTCCATGTCGTCGAGCGCGGGCTCGACCGACAGCGCCTCCACACCGAGAACATTCGCCTCAAGGAGGCCGTCAGCCTCTACAAGATCTCGGAGGCGATGGCGCAGTCGCTGTCGCTCGATACGGTGCTCGACCTCATCCTCGAGTCCATCCTCACCGACTCGCAAGCCGACGTCGTCACGCTGCTCCTCAAGGACCCTCGCACCGGTCAATTCAAGGAGCGCACGCGTCGCCACGGGCCGCACGCCGATGGTGGCTTCGTCGGTGAGCTGAACCTCGGCGAGATCCTCGAGCAGTACCGTCAAGATCTGCCGCTGCTCGCACACGGCCTGCGCGCGCTGAAGTTCTTCGAGCAGGCACCCGAGGACAAGCGCCTCGTGTCGTTCTGCTCGATCCCGCTCAAGGTGCAGGATCGCGTCATCGGCATGCTCAACGCGTACTCGTACACGCGCGGGCACAAGTTCTCCGAGGGCCAGCGCCGCATGCTGTCGGTGCTCGCGTCGCGCGCGGCGGTCTCCATCGAGAACGCGCGCCTCTACGAGGACCTCGTCACGAAGAACCAGGCGCTCACGCAGGCCAACCTGTCGCTCGCCGACAACTTCCGCGCGACGATCATCGGCTTCGCGCACGCGCTCGAGGAGTCCGACAAGTACACACGCGGTCACTCCGAGCGCGTGGCCTTCTACTCGTCGCTGTGCGCCGGTGGGCTCGCGCTCAACGAGGTCGAGACCGAGCGCATCGTGCAGGCCGGCCTCATGCACGACATCGGCAAGATCGGCATCCGCTACGAGAAGCTGAACAAGCCCGGCAAGCTCACGCCCGAAGAAGTCGCGATGTTTCGTACCCACCCCGCCAAGGGCAAGCGCATCCTCGAGCCGATTCCGTCGATGGTCGAGCTCATCCCCGGCGCGTGGTGCCATCACGAGAACTGGGACGGGTCTGGTTACCCGCGCGGCCTCATCGGCGACAACATCCCGCTCATCGGCCGGGTCGTCGCCATCGCGGACTGCTACGACGCGATGACCTCCGATCGTAGCTACCGCAAGGCGCTCCCGCACGACGTGTCGGTCTCCGAGCTCGAGCGCTGTGCCGGAGCGCAGTTCGATCCCGAGCTCGTGCCGACCTTCGTGCGCATGCTCGAGGAGCACCGCGCCGACGCCCGCAAGCAGGGGCTCGCGGTACCTCGCTGAGTCGTTCGACGCCGGTCAGTACTGGTCGGCGAGCTTCTTGACCCGCGCGAGGTAGGCCGGCGAGTCCTCTCCCGCATCGATCGCAGCGCCCACGTGATACGCGTCGGCCTCGAACGGGATGGCCATGTACGCGTGGATCGTCGGGTAGACCCGCTTGAACTCCACGGCTGCGGCCGCCTTCGCCTCGGGTGACGAGGTGCTGTCGAGCAGGGTCTCGCCGGCGATCGACACGCGCACGAACACGTCGTTCTTCTGGATCGCCTGCTCCTTGGCCTCGTTGCCCGCCTTGTCGGAGAGCGACGCCAACCACACGCGAGCTTCGTCGGTGCCCTCGTCATGCTCGGCGATAGGACGCGTCATCGCGCGGTCGAGGATGCTGTCGGGACAGTCGATGACCTTGCGCATCGCGCGCCTCGGCGTCTTGCGGCCGGCGAGCAGTCGCAGCACGCGGAAGTACTGCTCCGCATGGCGCGCCTCGTGGAAGAACAGCGCCTCGTGGACACTATCGATGCCCGCGCCAGCGAACAGCGCCGGGTCGAACATGATCTTCCACTCCCTGCCGAGGAACGCGATGAAGTTGCCACCGGCGAACGCGCCGACACTGTAGAAGTGCGGCTCCACCTGCGGCACGCCGATCGACTCGAGCGTCGCGTTGAGCGTCGCGAGGAAGCGCTGGGCTTCGGCGCGCTCGTGTGCCGGATCGATGCTCGTCTTCGGCGGGGACAGTCCGGCGAGGAAGGCATGCGCGACCACGGCGTCGTCGAGGGAGTCGCGATCGGTGGGAAGAGGCTCCGCGGCGATCCGCGCGGTCGCTGCCGCGCCGGCAGCCTGCAGCGCCTCGTGCCCCGGCGCGCGCAGCGCCGAGTCCTTTGGCGTCTGCGCGGATCCGTCGTCACGCTGCGGAGAGAGTTGAGACCGCATGGCTTCGAGTATAGCACTCGCAGGATCGACCGCGGCAGCGCCGTATTTTTGGCGTCTTTGAGCGCACGAGCGTCGCTGGATTGACGTCGCACATGGTGCGCAAAGGCATTTTCGGCAGCTTGGAGCATGGCAAAAATGGGCGCCGCTTATGCACCAGCTCGATGCATGAAGGCTGCTGCCACGCCACGGCTACCGCTCCTCCAGCTGTCGGGCCCGGTCATGCGTGACCACTACCAGGTGGCATCGCTCACGCTCGCGTTCGCACGCGGGACGGCGCTCGGTCGCGAGAGCTGCTGGGCGCTCGCGCTCGGCGCTGCGACGCTCGCGTCGTGCACGCTACCCGACGCGAAGCTCTCGCTCGAGCGCGGAGAGCGCAGGTCCGAGCTGCGCCTGAGGCTCTACGGGCGCTGGACGCCGGACAGCGAGCTCACCGTCGCGCAGACGGTAGCGCACCTGCGGGATCTCGGCTTCCGTACGCACAGCGACGACGACGCGCTCATCCAGCTCGAGTCATGAGCGCTGCGGGTTGCCGCCGCCCATCGGCGCGTCGTTGATCACGCGGATCGTCGACGGGGGCGTCGCGAGCGAGGAGCCTGCGGACTCGACGACCGCCATGAGCCCGAGGAGCACGTCCTGCCGGATGAGCAGGAACTCGTCGGCGCTACCGGCCTGGAACGTGGCCGCGACGTCGACGTCGATGGACGACGTGGACAGGGCGCGCAGTCGCACCGACACATCGGTGTAGACCTTCGGGGTGGTCTTGATGAGCCGCGTGGTGCCGTCGATGATCTGACGCACCTGATTGGCCGTCGTCGTGTACGAGAGGCTCAGCGTCGCGGCCAGGCGGAAGCGATCGCGCACCGTGAAGTTCTCGGTCTTCTGATCGGCGAGCTTGCCGTTCGGGATGGCGACGATGGTGCGTTCGAGCGTGCGTAGCCTCGTGGAGCGAAGCCCGATGCGCTCCACGGTGCCGGACACGTTGTCGACGGTGATGTAGTCACCCTCGCGGAACGGCTGGTCCACGCCGATGGAGAACGCGCCGAAGAGGTTCTCGACGGTCTTCTGCGCCGCGAGCGCGAGCCCCAGGCCGCCGACGCCGAGGCCCGCGAGCAGGCTGCCGACCGGCAGGCCCACCTGCGCGAGCGCACCGATGACGGCGCACAGGAAGAGCACGAGCTTGATGGAGCGACTTGCGAGCTGCAGCAGCGCGCGCGAGCCGGGATTGCTGACCGACCACGGCGCGCGAGCGAGGCGGCTGCGCACGCCTTCGACGGCGGCTGCGAGCGTCCAGCACGCAGCGAGCCAGATGCACACCGTGAGCACGTGCGCGAGCACACGCACCGTCGAGGCGGGCAGGCCGAGTGGCGCGAGCAGCGCACGTCCGACGATCGCGCCCCACAGGAAGCCGATGGGCCGGGCGAGCGCGGGCTCGCCGCCGATGCTCTCGCCGCGCACGCGGATGATGATCTTGCGCGTGATCCACGAGAGGCCGACGCCCGCGATGACCATGAACAACAGGCCGAGCGGGATGCCGACGAGCTGCCAGCGCTGCAGGCCGAAGATGGTCGTGTTGAGCCACGAGCGCGGCAGGTGTCCGACCAGCCAGCGCGCCGGCAGCAGCGCGTACCATGTGTCGACGAGCGCCACCGTCGAACGCGAGAACCGCCACGAGGGCGTGCCCTTCTGCCGGGTGAGCACGATGGGATCCCGCGCGCCGCCGGGACGATCGAAGGTGCCGACCGTCTCGCGATCGGCGGGCAGGTCGTCATCGGTGTCGCCGGCCTGCGCGGACGAGAGGTCGTTCGCGTCGAGGCGCACATGGAAGATCACGTCGCACAGGCGGTGGCCGAGCTGCGCGGCCGAACCGATGATGCGGTGTGGCATGTCGAGGTACGGAGGGATCGAGTCGTAGCGAGCAGCCTCGCAAAATCCCTCGACCTCGCGCACGGTCGCGCGAGGCGAATCACCCGGCGGGGTCTGCGCGCGCGCGGGGCTCGTGTTGACCAACGTCGCGCCGCAGACGAGCGCGACGACGAGGCCTATCCCCGAGCCACGGCCTCGCCCCAGTAGCGCAGGAAAGGCCAGCCGGAGGTTCACTGCGCCGCGGACTTGGCCGATTCGGTCGCCTGCTGCTTGCCCTGGTACTTGCGCTCGAGGTCGTCGACCTTGGCCTTCATCTCGTCGGCCTGACGCTTCTTGTCGTTGTACTTCTGCTGGAGCTCGAGTGACTGCTGCTCGTACTCGAGCACATTGAATTTCTCCGACGGACGGATGTTCTTCGCGGCGCACAGCTTGGCCTTCTCGAGCTCGACCTTCGCCTTCGCGGACTTGACCTGCAGCTCGGCGGCCTCGCGCGACTTCTTCAGCCACTCGTGCTTCTCCTCGGCCCACTCGTGCTTCGCGTCGGCCGCCTCGGCTCCCTTTTCGGCCACGTTGTACTGCGCCTTCGCCTTGTTCTTGTTGTTGTAGTCACCCGAGCTCTCGGCGACGGTGCGCCCCGTCTTCGCCGAGTCGCGCTGCAGCTTCGCGCTCTTGTAGTCGTTGCTGGCCATCGACGCCTCGTTCATGGCGGTCGTCTCGGCGCGGTGCGCCTCGCGGGCCATGTCCTCGGCGCGCTGCTCCTCGTTGCGCGCGGCGTTGACGGGCTCGCGCTCCTCTGCCGTGGTGCCGGCGATCGTGTTGTCGTCGATGGTGTACTTGAGGCTCGATCCGCACGCGGCGAGCGAGAAGAGGAGGACGAGACCGAGAGTGCGGATCATGAGGGAGCTCCTTGCGAAGTTGGTGGCTCGGCCGCGAGCGCGGGGAACCAGGTGAAGAAATGACGCAGCTGCACCTTGCGAGCTGCGTCGACGTAGTCGAAGTTCGTGCCGCGGTCGATGACCTCCCAGAAGTCCTTCGACTCGACGCGCAGCAGCTCGTCGCGGATCGAGCGCAGCCGCTCCGGACGCTCGTCCCGCATGTCGGAGAAGATGAGCCGCGCGGGTGCCTCGGCACCGGCGACGAGGTAGTAGCTCGCGAGCTTCGCCTGCGCCTTGCGCACGCCGCGCAGCATCGTCTCCTGGCTCTTGCTCTCGGCCTCGCGGTCGAGCTCGAGGAGCGTGCGCAGCAGGGCGTCGTGGACGTCGTGCCCCTTGCCGCCCGACTCGGGGGACGAGGCGCTCGCGAACGCGCGCTCGCACAGTGTCGCGAGGTCGTACGCCGCCGTCTCGGTGACGAACGCGAGCTCCATGCCGTGGGCGATCTGACCGTAGTAACGCAGGTGCTGCGCAACCTCGATGACGAGCGAGCCGTGGCCCTTGGCGAGCGCGTGCTCCGCGAGCTGCCGATACTGATTGAGCACGTTGTACGCGGTGCGGACCTGCTGCTTGTTGAGCGTCGACCGCATGTACGTGTTGAAGAACTTCACGGCGAGCGCCACGGCCTCGGAGTCGCCTGCGGCAAGCGCGGCCTCGCCGATGTAGCGCGTGTCGATGGCGATGAGGTGGTTGATGTCCTGCATCTCGCCGAGCGCCTCGTTGTAGATGGCCTGGTACTGGCGCAGCACCTTCCACTCGACCCACACGCGGCGGCTCTCGAGATCGTCGAGGCTCTCCACGGCGAGGGAGACGAAGTCCGGGTTCGTCCGCACCTCGTGGCCGATGAAGAACCAGGCGTCCGAGATGGAGCTCTTCTTCTCGAGGTAGCTCACGCCGAGCGCGCGCATCGCCTCGATGGTGCCCGACGCGATGGCCTTGTCCTTCTGACCGACGGCGTTGATGGCGATGTCCGAGAGCTGCTCGATCCCGTTGATGGCGCGCAGCTGGCGTGGACCGGCCTGGCCGCGTGCGATCTCGCCATGCGGCGCCGCCGCTGCGACGGCCTGCTCCTGGATCCGTCCCACGACGCGATCCGGATCGAGGAAGTCGAACACGTACGCGAAGTACGGGACCATCAGCAGCAGGCTGAAGGTCACGAGCAGCATCGTGAAGATGATCGAGACGCGCGGGAGCACGTCCTTGCCCACCGACACCGACACCCACACCGCGTTGATGCACGCGACGACGAAGAACGACATCACCCCGACGTTGGTGCGATCGCGGAAAAACATGTCCGCGATACGCGGGGTGTACCGGGTGGCTGCGAGCTGCACGACGATGGAGACGACCGTGATGACGATGCCGAGCACGGCGGCCACGACCTGAGCCATGTTGCCGAGCGCGTTCTGCATCGTGTCGACGTCGAAGCGGAAGAGCTCGACGAACGGATTGCCGGTGCGCCCGAGCAGCGCCCAGTCGATGAGGTAGATCCCGAAGAAGATCGTGAGCGCGAGCCCGCCGAGCAGGAGCAGCGGTCGGACCAGTGCGCTCTTGCGGAAGGGTTGGGCCGGCACGGCTGGGCATCGTAACACGGGCCTCGATCCACTATGATTCGCCGATGCTGCTCGTCGTGGACGTGGGCAATACCAACACCGTGCTCGGTGTCTACCAGCTGGCGTCCGACGGCGAGGGTGCCGGCGCGCCGACGACGCTACGCGCGAGCTGGCGCATCGAGACCCGCAAGGGACGCACGAGCGACGAGTACGCCGCGACGCTGCGCGAGCTGATGGGTATGGCGGGGCTCACGTGGCCGGGCATCACCGCCGGTATCCTCGCGACCGTCGTGCCACCCGTGCTCTTCGCGCTCGAGGGCCTCTTCAAGCACCACCTCGGCGTGACGCCGCTCCAGGTCGGGCCCGGCCTCAAGACCGGGATGCCCATCCTCTACGAGAACCCGCGCGAGGTGGGTGCCGACCGCATCGTCAACGCCGTCGCTGCGTACGAGCGCTACAAGCAGGGCTGCATCATCGTCGACTTCGGCACGGCCACCACGTTCGACCTCGTGACGCAGAAGGGCGAGTACGTCGGCGGTGCCATCGCGCCCGGCATCACCACGTCGGCCGACGCGCTCTACGAAGCCGCGGCCAAGCTGCCTCGCGTCGAGATCGCGCGGCCCGCGTCGGTCGTCGGACGCAACACCGTGGCTTCGATGCAGGCTGGCCTCTACTACGGCTACGTCGGGCTCGTCGACGAGATCGTCTCGCGCATGCTCAAGCAAGCCGACGGTCCGTGTCGCGTCGTCGCGACGGGTGGCCTCGCGCCGCTCATCGCGAAGGACAGCCGCACCATCGAAGAGGCCGACGAGATGCTCACGCTCGAAGGTCTCAAGCTCCTTTACTCTCGCAACCGAGGAACCTGATGACGCTCGAGCTCACGCCCCTCGAACAGCTGCCACCCGCGGTCGAACGCGCAGCTGGTGCAGCTGCACCAGCTGCCATGAAGCTCATGGCTGCGCGGGGGATGGCACCGCTGCCTCCGCCCGATCTCGTCGTCGCGATCTACCAGCTCGGGTTCTCGCTGGAAGATCCGGTGCGCGAGGCGGCGATCGCGTCGGCCAGCGAGCTGCCCGACGCGATCCTGCAGGCGGCGCTCGCAGCGCCACTGGATCCGCGCGTGCTCGACTTCTTCGCGCGACGGGTGACAAAGCGCGAGAAGCTCGTGCAGGTCGTCCTCCTGAACCGCGCGGTCCACGACGAGACGCTGCGCTACCTCGCGACCGTGCTCGACGAGGCCAGCCTCGAGACCATCGCCAAGAACGACGAGCGCCTGCTGCGCTCGCCCGGCATCATCGCCGCGCTCTACCTCAACCCGCGCACGCGCATGTCCACAGCGCAGCGCATCGTCGAGCTCGCGGCCCGCAATGGCGTCCGTGTCGACGAGATCTCCACGTTCGACGAGATCACGCGCTCGGTCCTGCAGGACGCGGCCTCCGTGGATCCGGCGCAGCTCGACGCGGAGTTCAAGGACGCGGCCGTCATCGCCGTCACCGAGGACGAGCAGGCCGTGGCGCTCGACGAAGCCGAGGCGGCCGAGGCGGCCGAGGTCGAGGCGCTGCTCGAGGAGCCGAAGGAGGGCGCGGCGCCGCCCGAACAGCAGGAGAAGGAGAAGCGACTCGAGAAGCTCTCGCCGGCTGCCAAGATCCGCATTGCGACGCTCGGCAACTCGTTCTCTCGCGGCACGCTGATCCGGGACAAGAACAAGCAGGTCTCGATGGCCTGCATCAAGTCGCCGGGGGTCTCCGATGCCGAGGCGCTGAAGTACGCGAACAACCGTTCACTCGACGCGAACATCGTCGCGTTCATCAGCAACAACCGAGCGTGGACCCGTTTGCCTGGCATTCGCCTGGCGCTGTGCAACAACCCCAAGACGCCCTTGCCCACGACGCTGCGCATGCTGCCGACCCTCAACATCCGTGACCTCAAGATCCTCATGCGCTCGAAGGGCATCCCGGCCGTCGTGTGCAAGCAGGCGAAGGAGCTCGTGCAGGCCCGTGGCGCCTGACCCCTCGTCCCGGGGTACGGCCTCACCCTCCGGGCGTGACGAAGGCCGCATCGCTCGCCTCGGCGCGCTCGTCGTGGCGCCGCGGCGGCTCGCGCGTCGTGATCTCGACGCCCAGGACGGCAAAGCCGGCGACGATCTGATCCTGCTGTCGGTGGTCGCGCTCGTGCTCGATGGGGCGCTGTCCGTGGTCCGGGCCGCGTCGGCGTTCGCCGCGGGGCGCAACAACACGGGGTTGCGACGCCTCGTCGAGGTCGTGCAGCCCTCGATCCCGATCTTCGGTGCGTGGGTCGTTGCCTCGCTCGCCTTCTTGGTGTTCACGCTGCGCGAGCCGAAGCGCGCGGCCGTCGAGCTCGGTGCGCGCGTCACGTCCTCGCTGGTCCTCGCGAGCCTGCTCGTCGCGCCGGTGCTCGGCGTCGCCTCACCCGGGCCGCTGCGCTACACGCTGCAGTCGCTGCCGTTCGCCGTTGCCGCGGTGATGTTCGGGCTCGTGCTCAGGGAGTCGCTCGAGCGCGAGCCCGGTGCGCCGTGGCCGCGGACGTTCGGGGTCGGCGCCACCCTCGTCGTGCTGATCGTAGGCTCGGGGCTGTTCCTGTTCGACCGCGCCCTCGTCGTGACGGCCGGAGAGAAGGCGCCCGAGCGCGCTGGTGCGAGTGCCCCACCCGTGGACCTGCCGCTGCTCGACACACCGGCGCGCCTGAAGCTCGTCACGCTCCGCGGCAAGCCCGTCGTGCTGTCGTTCTGGGCCACGTGGTGCGGACCCTGCCTCGAGGAGCTGCCGGTGCTCGAGCGCCTGCAAAAGCAGCGCAGTGATGACGCGCCTCCGATCTTCGCCATCAACGTCGACGAACCCGGGCCCGATCGCGAGCGTGCCGTGCGAGCCGTGGTTCGACGCCTCGGGCTGACGATGCCCATCGCGCTCGACGACGGAGGCGCCTCGGCCGCGTATTCGATCGAGACCATCCCGACGCTCGTACGTGTCGCTGCCGACGGCGCCATCGCGCACCTCTGGGATCGCCCCCTCGACGAGGACGGTCTGCGCGACGCGCTGAGTAAATAATTTAACGCGGCTGCAACAGAGTTTATTAACGCGATCGCATTAAATTGCTAACTCCTTGTCACCCCCAAGGAGGCACCATGAACACGACGAACCCGATGGACTTCCTCGGCCCCCTGAAGCCCGAGCCGTGGACCGCAAACGCCCCCAGCCACGCGCGCACGATGCTGGCCGAGCTCGAGAAGCAAACGGTACGTTGGGCCGAGTACGGCGCCTCGCAGGCGGTCGAGACCCAGCGCCTCGCCATGGCGCTTCAGACGCAGGCGTTCGGCGTCACGAAGAGCATGCTCGACACCACCGAGAAGGCCTTCAGCAAGACGTCCGTTTGATGAACGACGCCGCAGCGATCTGGAAGAGCGCTGTCGACGCGATGCCGGCGCAGTGGATGGCGCACGCGAGCGGCCAGGCCGCCGGCCAGTCGCGCCCCGGGTAGGCACGTGGTGCAATTGCACCAGGAGCGCTCAGGTGCGTCCGAGGCGGCTCGTCAGGTCGGCGAAGCGGGCCTGCAGGTCCGCCAGCTCGTCGCGGATGCTGCCATCGCTGTGCGGCCTGGGCTGTGGCGCCGCCGCGGTGGCCTTCGCGTGCGTGTACTGCGACAGGTCCGGCGCGCCGGGCATGTTCTTCCACTGCTCCGGGTTGAGCCACGGGAACAAGTTCCCGAGCTGGTCCGTCATCCCGCGCAGGGCAGGCGCGGCAGCGTGCGACTGACGCTCGATGAACTCGGCGCCGGCCTGGAGGTACTGCTCGAGCCAGCTGGCCACCGGCTGCGAACGCATCGCGATGATCTGGTGCAGCAGCTCCACGGGCAGGATCTCGAGCTGCGCCCCGTTCTGCTGCTCGAGGATGATCTGCACGAGCACGCGCTTGGTCAGATCTTCCCCGTTGTCACCGTCGACGATGCGCACATCTTCGCGCTGTCGCACCATGTCCGCGATCTCGGCCATCGTGACGCAGCGCGACAACTTCGCATCGTATAGACGGCGGTTGCCATATCGCTTGATCACCCGCGCATTCGCGGGGTAGGTCTGCTCGGCGCCCGCACCCTGCGACGGACGACCGGGACCACGAGATGCATCCTCTCGTGGTGCGCGGGTTGCGCGCGGTGTAGCGGCCGCTTTACCCGCAGCGGCAACACGTGGTCGCTTGGTGGCGGGACGCTTCGGCTTCGCAGGTCGGCTCACAGGACGGTAGGCTAGCAGATGATGCGGATGCATAACAACCCATCCGCGCCGCGGTTCCGGGATCCGATGGCGAGGACGCACTCTGCGGGGCAATCGCTCTACAAGAGCAACCTGCTCGGCACCGTCAAACTCTTCCGCGCGCAGGCGGGGCTCTCTCCGCTCGGCTGGCCGAGCTAGGCCACGACGCCGACCCAGACGATGTGGAGCGAGGAGCGCGCGCGCCTCCTCGCCACGGTGGTGGGCGCTCTTCGACGGCAGCGCGCGCGCTGGTGCTCGGTCTGCTCGCTGGTCAACCGTCCGTACGTGCTCGACCTCCTGCGCATCCCGTGCGCTCTCGAGTTTATGCGTTCGCACAACGGCGCGACCGCGCACCTGCTCGGCTACTGCATGGGCGGGACGCCGTCCATCCTCCCTCTCGCAGGTGGGGCGGAGGCGCGCAGCCGCGTCGCGATGGCCACGCCCGTCGAGCTGCACGATGACGGGTTGCAATCGCTGCGGATGCGCGCGCGGGGCTTCGACCAGAGCCAGATCGTCGACACCTACGGTCACGCGCCGCCGCACCTCCTGCAGCCGGCGTTCGAGACGCTGGATCCGGTCGGTCTCTCGATGAAGCTCATTCACGTCCGCGAGGAGGTTCGCTCGCACCGATCCGCTCAGACGCTCGAAGCCTTCGTGGCGTACAGGATGTGATGCATGCGCACCATTCTTCTAGTCGTTTGTGCGATCGCGTTATCCGGCTGTCTGGGCAGCGTCGACCTCGATCAGTCCGTCGGCACGTCGACGCACACCATCCAGTATCTCTTCTTTCGCGAGTGCGTGGGCGAGGTCGGACGCATGGTCACGGGCGCCAACGAGACGAACGAGAACTTCACGAGCGCCGCCACCTTCCGTCGCCTCGCTCTGTAGGGTATCTGTACGGCCGTGAGCGAGCCAAGCAGCCCCACCGACGACTTCCTCGGCAACATCTTCATCGGCATCGCCGGGATGATCGGCGCGGGCAAGTCGACGCTCGCGAAGGCGCTCGGTGAGCACATGGGCATCGACACGTACTACGAGCCCGTTGCAGACAACGAGTACCTCGCCGACTTCTATAAGGACACCGCGCGGTACTCGTTCGCGATGCAGGTGTACCTGCTCAACCGTCGCTTCCAGCAGCACCAGGAGATCATCTGGCGCGGCCGCTCGGCGGTGCAGGATCGCACGATCTACGAGGACTCGATCTTCGCGCGCATGCTCGCCGATACCGGCCTCATGGATCCGCGCGACTTCCGCACGTACACGCAGCTCTTCCGGCACATGAGCAACTTCATGTGCAAGCCGAGCGTCATCGTCTATCTCGACGTGTCGCCCGAGCGCTCGATGGAGCGGATCCTCCAGCGCAGCCGAGACGTGGAAGGCCAGATCAAGACCGACTACCTCGTCGCGCTCTACAAGGGCTACACGACGTTCATGACCGACATCGCGAAGGTCATCCCCGTCATCCGTGTGGACTACGAGCGCTTCGCCACCGCCGAGGAGATGGCCGAGATGATCAAGCGCGAGTACCTCCACCACTCGTTCTTGCGCGAGGTCACGCGCTTCGACCCCACGCGCGCGTAGCGCGCGTCGCTAGTTTTCGTCGGCTCGCGGCGCTACGCTGCGCGCATGACTTCCGCGTTCGCCAACTGCTCCATGTGTCGGAAGCCCATCGCGATGAACACGAAGTACTGGCGGTGCTCCGTGTCGACC
Organism: Polyangia bacterium; assembly: GCA_039923495.1. GTDB lineage: Bacteria > Myxococcota_A > Polyangia > Palsa-1104 > Palsa-1104 > JBDTCO01. The sequence continues at coordinate 29,698 of JBDTCO010000037.1, read as the reverse complement.
TGCAACTCGGGACGCGTGAAGCTCTACTTCTGCTCGGTGGATTGCTGGAACGCACATCTACCCACCGCACGGCACCGCAGCGCCGCGGCGATCGAGGAGATCGCCAAGCCGGCGCCGCCGAAGTAGCCGCCGCACCGCCCAAATGATCCGCTAAATTTGAGATCACCGTCGCTGGATGCTACGTTGATCCGGTCTTGCGTATCAGGTCTTTCGGTGCACTGGAGGGCGTCGTGGTCCTCCTCGCGGGCTACGGGCTCGTCGTCGGCGTGCGGCATCTCCGCGCGGGCTGGCCCGAAGCCGGTGCCGCGCAGGTCGTTCGCGCGCCCGCACCCAATGGTGCGCTCGATCCCGACGAGCCGTTCGAGCTGTCCATCGCGTCGAACGCCAACGGCACATTCCTCGGCATGAAGGACGAGCTGCTGATGGATCGGATGAAGACCGGTGAGATCGTGCAGGCCAAGCTCAACAAGGGCGGGTCGTCGATCTCGTTTCGCCTCGACTTCGCCGATGGCTCGCGCGCGGCGTTCAAGCCGGAGCAGACGAACCCGCAGACGGTGCCGCGCAAGGAGATCGCTGCGTACCGCCTCAACCGGCTCCTCGGCATGAACCGCGTGCCGCCCGCGACCGGCCGCACCGTACACAAGGACGAGCTGCTCGACCGACTGCCCGCCGATGCGCAGTTCGCCGCCACGCGAATCATGGCCGAGACGGTCTTCGACGAGGAGGGCTTCACGCGCGGCGAGGTGTCGTTCTGGATCCCGACGATCCTCGACTCGCACCTCGAGACGCCCGAGAACGTCCTCACCTGGTGGAAGTGGATGACCGTCGGTGAGGAGCTGCCCGCCGACAAGGTCGACCTGATGGCGCAGCTCTCGGACATCCTGCTGTTCGACCTCATCACCAACAACTCGGACCGCTTCTCCGGCGGCAACCTCATGACCTCGAAGGATGGCCGCATCCTGTTCTTCATGGACAACGCCTTCGGCTTCCAGGTCGAGCCCGAAGGACACGTGCGCTGTCGGCAGTACCTGACGCACTGCCAGAAGTTCAGCCGCAAGATGCTCGCGGCGCTGCGCAGGCTCGATCTGCCGTCGCTGCGCGAGGCGCTCGAGTCGGAGCCCGGCGTGCTGTCGGACGCCGAGATGCGCTCGGTGCTCGCGCGTCGCGACGTCGCGGTCCACTACGTCGACGGACTCGTCGCCCAGCTCGGCGCCTCACGTGTGATGGTCTTCCCGTGAGCGCGCGCCCGGCGGAAGACCGTCGCCTCATACTCGACCTGCGGCTGTTCGTCGCCTATCGCTTCCTGTCCACGGCGTACCTGTTCGTGCCGGTGCTGGTGCTCTTCTTCCAGGAGCGCGGCCTCGACTTCAAGCAGATCGCGCTCCTCAACACCGTCTACGCGCTGACCGCCATCGTGTTCGAGGTGCCGACCGGCGTGCTCGCCGATCGCTTCGGCCGCCGGCGCGCGATGATCGCCGGCGCGCTCCTCATGGCCGCGGGCTGTCTCGTCGACTACCGCGGCACCAGCTTCTGGACGTTCGCCATCGGTGAAGCCTTCCTGGCGCTGGGGCTCACGCTCAGCTCTGGCGCCGACTCGGCGTACCTTTACGATCTACTGCGCGATGTCGGTCGCAGCGATCGCTACCGTGCCTTAGAGGGTCGCGCCACGGCCGCCAAGCTCGTCGGCAGCGCCGGAGCGCTCCTCGCCGGTGGCCTCATCGCGCGCCACCACCTCGCCGACACGTACGCGGTCTCGGCAATCGTGTGCGTGGCCGCTGCGCTCGTCGCTGCGCTGCTCGGCGAGCGGCTCGTTGCGAGCACCACCGTGAAGCGCATGACACCCGACTATCGCCGGGACGCGTCGCCTGATCGCGTGAACGAGGGCAGCGTGTGGGCCGCGATGCGCTCGGCGGCGCTCGTCTCGCTCCGCCGCCCACGGCTTCGCACAGCCATCCTGTTCTCCGTGATCACGTTCACGCTTTTGCGCATGAGCCTTTACCTCCAGCCCACGTGGCTCGCGTCGGAGGGCCTCGACGTCGCCTGGATAGGTGCCGTGCTCGCCGCACTCTCGCTCGTGGCTGCCGTCGGCGCCGAGGGCGTCGAGACCCTGCGCCGTCGCCTCGACGAGCGCGCGCTCGTGGTGCTGCTGCCCGCCGTCATCGGGGTCGCGTACCTCGCGCTCCCGCGTTGCGGCTGGCCGCTCGGCATCCTGCTCCTCGCCGTCCTCGCGCTCGGTAACGGCGTCTACTCGCCGCTGTCCAAGGACCTGCTCAACCGTGAGATCACCGATTCTGGCCAGCGCGCCACCGTGCTCAGCGTGGAGTCGATGGCGCGGCGCCTCGTCTTTGGTGGATTTGCGCCACTCGCCGGTATGCTGATCGACGACAGGGGCCTCTCGTCGGGAATCCAGGCCACCGGGCTGCTGGGCCTGTGCGGCGCGGTCCTCCTGCTCGGCGCGATGTGGATGGTCCAGCGCGCGCCGATCCGACTGCGCTCGGCCGGAGCTCCGCCGGCCCGCCTCGGCTTCGGCGTGACGGAAGGTCAGACCGCCTTGACTCCGGAGACCGAGGGGCCCAAGGTCTAGCCCGTTTCAAGCAAGGTCCCATCGACGATGTCGCAAAAGCAGTCCGTCTACTTCGTGTCCCTCGGCTGCCCGAAGAATCGGGTGGATACCGAGGTGATGCTCGGCCTCTCCGATCAAGCGGGGATGTCCATCGTCGATGCGCCGGAGCGCGCCGACGTCATCGTCATCAACACGTGCGGCTTCATCGGTGCGGCCAAGGAAGAGTCGGTCGACACCATCCTCGAGATGGCGCGGCACAAGGAAGCCGGCTCGTGCCAGCGCCTCGTGGTCACCGGCTGCCTGTCGCAGCGCTACCCCGAGGAGCTGAAGAAGGAGATGCCCGAGGTGGATACCTTCCTCGGCTCGGGCGACGTGAACAAGATCGTCGACGCCATCCGCGGGACGTCCGCCCGCGACGGCGTGTCGATGGATCCGGCGTATCTCTACGACGACGTCACGCCGCGCCTCCAGTCGCTGCCGGCGTACACCGCCTACGTGAAGATCGCCGAGGGCTGCGATCGTCCGTGCAGCTTCTGCATCATCCCGAAGATGCGTGGCGGCCAGCGCAGCCGTCAGCCCGAGTCGGTGGAGCGCGAGATCGCGGAGCTCGTGGGACGCGGTGCCGTCGAGATCAACCTCGTCGCGCAGGATCTGACCACCTACGGCTGGGACCTCAACACGGCCAAGGGGCAGGACAAGAAGCGCGGGGATATCTCGCTCGCGCGCCTCGTGCGTCGCGTCGCGCAGGTGGAAGACCTCCGCTGGCTGCGGCTCCACTACGCCTACCCCACGGCCACGTCCGACGAGCTGCTCTGTGCCATCGCAGAGGAAGAGCGCGTCGCCAAGTACATCGACATGCCGCTGCAGCACATCGACGACGACGTGCTCAAGCTCATGCGCCGCGGGCACATCGGCAAGACGTCGAAGGCCCTCGTCGAGAAGATCCGCACGCGCGTCCCCGGCGTCACGCTGCGCACCACGTTCATCGTGGGTCACCCCGGCGAGACGGAGCAGGCGTTCCTCAACCTCGTCGACTTCGTGAAGGACGCGGACTTCGATCGCGTCGGGGTCTTCACGTACTCGCTCGAGGAGGGCACGCACTCCGCCACGCTCGAGGGTCGCGTCGAGCCGAAGGAGGCGGAGCGCCGGCGTCGTGAGCTGATGCGCGTTCAGCGCACCATCTCGCGCAAGAAGATGAAGGCCATGGTCGGTCGCGAGCTCGACGTCCTCGTCGAGGGGCCGAGCGAGGAATCCGAGTACCTGTGGGGCGGTCGTCATGCCGGCCAGGCGCCCGAGATCGACGGTCAGGTGTTCCTCTCGCTCGGCGAGGGCAGCGCCGTCGAGGGCCAGGTTCGCGCACCGCGCGCAGGCGATGTCGTGCGCGCGCGCGTCACGGGCTTCGCCGACTACGATCTCGCCGCCGAGGTCGTCGCCGTGAAGCACGCGAGCCGGATGCCCAGGCGTCCGAGGCCGCTGCCCGTCCTTCGTGCCTGAGTTGCACGCCTGAGCCCCGCGATGGATGCAGTGCGCGAGACACCGCTCGTGCCGTGCGCGCTAGGCTGTCTGCTCAAGCTCGAGTCGCTGCAACGCACCGGCTCGTTCAAGCTGCGTGGTGCACTCGCAGCATTGCGCGCGCTGGCTGCGGACGGCGTGAAGCATGTCGTGGCGGCCTCGGCGGGAAACCACGGGCTCGGCATGGCCTGCGCCGGCGCCGCGCTCGGCATCGCAGTGACCGTCGTGGTGCCGGAGAACGCGGTCGAGAAGAAGCGCGCGGGCATCCGGGCATACGGTGCCGAGCTGATCATCGCCGGCGCCGGCTACGACGACGCCGAGCGAGCCGCCAGGAAGCTCTCCGCCAGCCGCGGGCTGCCGTTCGTCTCGCCCTTCGACGACGAGCACGTCATCGCGGGCAATGGGGGCTCGCTCGGCGAGGAGCTCCTGCGCCAGCGCCCGTCGCTCCGTCGCGTTGTCGTTCCCGTCGGTGGCGGTGGACTCGTGGCCGGTCTCATCGACGTACTGGCGCCGCACGGCATCGAGGTCATCGGGGTGCAGCCGCGCGGTGCGTCCGCCATGGCCCGCTCGCTCGGGCACGGCGCCGCGCAGCTCGTGGACGACGGCATCACCGTGTGCTCCGGCCTGGACGGCGGCGTCTCGGAGCGCACTTATGCGCGCGCACAAAAATACCAGCTGCGCATCCAGCTCGTCGAGGAGGCCGACGTGCTGCCGGCCATCGCGTATGCCTACCGAGCGCTCGGTCAACTCGTGGAGCCGGCGTCTGCGGTGGTGATCGCCGCGGTACGCGCGGGCCTCGTCGTCGATGACGAGACGGCGCTCGTCATCACGGGCGGCAACCTCGAGCCGTCACTGCTCGAGGCGGCACTCCTTACATAGACTCGCCGGTCATCTCGATGCGGTTCATTCGCGAAGCGCCGAAGAACGCCGTCGCGACGACGAGGGACAGGAGATAGGCGACCGATAGCAGATACGGCACGCGGAACGGCGGCGCCCAGCCCGCCAGCTCGGGCAGCCCGGCCAGGACGCGCAGGTGGTGCGCCGGTGCCACGAGCTGGAGCCCGAGTGGCATGCGCGCCATGCCGCCGTCGACCAGGAGCAGCACGATCAGCGTCGCGACCGGCCGCTTGCGGAACGTCGCGCCGAGCCCGAGTGCGAGCAGCGAGTAGAGCACCAGGCCGGCGACGAGGGCGAAGCCAGCCGCGAGCACGTGGGGTAGAGCGCGCGGGAGATCATCGACGAACTTCGCGTACAGGGCCACGAACGCCACGACGAGCCCGAGGCTCGCGGCGCCGAGCAGCATCGGAAGCGCGGCCGCGAGCCGACCGAGCAGCAGCGCTGCGCGCGGGATCGGCCGCACGAACAGGAAGCCCGCGGTACCGCGCTCGAGCTCGTCGGCGATGGCCGGGCCGAGCAGCAGGATGGGTAACAGGGGGACGAGCAGCGTGAGGTCGAGCTCGAGGAGCTGGTCGAGCGTCCCGGCGCCCCAGTGACCCATCGCTGCGAGCACCACGGCGGCGAGAGCCGGCAGGAGCAACAGGGCGGCCATGTTGCGCACGCGACGCATGCGCGCGGGCTCGGCGGACTCGAGCCTGTACACGACGGCGACGGCGTGTGCGAGCGTCATACCGTCACCCCTTGCTCGGACGTCAGGTAGCGGAACACCGCGGCCATGTTGTCGTCCGGCGACGACAGCGAGTCGATCTCGACGTCGAGCTCCGCGGCGAGCAGCGGCACGGCGTCGTACAGGTCGTCGGGCCTGCGCGTCTCGACGACGAGGGTGTGCGCGTCCGGCATCTTCAGCGAGATGACGTGGTCCACCGTGCTGAGCCGCTCCGCGAGCCTCCTCGAGCCGTTGCTGACGACCCGTACCTGGTGCGGGTGACGATCGATGAGCGCGCGGATGCCGTGCACGTCACCCTCGGCGAGGACCTCGCCCCGGTGGAGCACGACGATGCGCGACGTGAGCGCCTCGATCTCACTGAGCACGTGCGACGACATCACGATGGCCGCGCCGCGCTTTGCTTCGGCGCGCAGCACGTCGAGCACGCGCGCCCGGGAGACCGGATCGCAGCCGGTGAGCGGCTCGTCGAGCACGAGCAGATCCGGATCGTGCGCGAGCGCCTGGGCGAGCTTGGCGCGCTGGCGCATGCCCTTCGAGAACGTGCCGAGCGGACGCGTCATCGCATCGGCGAGCCCGACGGCCTCGAGCCGTGTCCGTGCGCGCTGCTCGGCGTCGCTGGCCGAGTAGCCGTGGAGCTCCGTCATCAGCTGCACGAAGCGTACGGCGGAGAGGCCCTCGTACGCGTGCTCGTGCTCCGGGCAGTAGCCGATGCGCCGGAGCACCGCGGGCTCGTCGAACGGCGCGCGATCGCCGACGAGCACCTCGCCCGATGTGGGCCGCATGAGGCCGACGAGGAGACGGAGCAGCGTCGACTTGCCGGCACCGTTCGGCCCGAGGAGGCCCGTGGTGCCGGTGCCCAGCTCGAGCGTGACGTCGCGGAGCGCGATGGTGCGATCGTACAAGCGCGTGACCTTGGTGAGGCGCGCAATGGCGCTCATGCATCACCGCCTGCGTGGGCGAGCTTGTCGATGCGCTGGTACAGCGCCGCCCCCGTCGCGGCAGCGAGCACCACGAGCGCTATCGCCGCCATCCACGCAGGAGGCAACGTGGGCTCCGACTGCTCGGACAGCGACGCGAAGATGGAGCCGAGGCCCGCCTGCTTGACGATGAGCGCGTGCGCGATGGACTCGATGATATGAGGGAGCGAGAGCAGCGAGATCCAGGGCCCGTCGACGAGGTTGGCCATCACGCCGGCCGCCACCCACGGCACCAGCACGGCGAGCGCCAGGAAGCCCTGCGCGCCACCACGAGACCCTGCGAGCGCGCCACCGAGCAGCGCGTACGCGGCGAGCAGCACCGATAGCGCCGTTCCGAGAACAGCGATGGTCGCGAACGAGACGAGCGCGCGCATCACGCTCTGTGCGTCCGCTTGCACGATGTGGAGGAGCGCGACCGCGAGCGGCGGTCCTACGCTCGCGAGCGCCACGACGACGGCTGTCCCCGTGAGACGCCCGAGGACGTAGTCGGTGGCGACGACGGGGCGCGCGAAGTAGAACGAGAGCGCGCCGGCGCGACGATCCTCGGCAAGCGTGCCGCCGGCAGCGATGAGCGCGATGATGAGCGCAGGGAAAAACGTGCCCCAGGGCCGCGTCAGCAGGTTCGCGACGCGGCCGGCGTCATCGCCTGCCCCGGCCTTCTGCGCGACGAACGCTATCACGCCGACGATCAACGCCGGGACGCACGCGAGCGTGATCGACCTGCGCACGCCCTTCCGCGCGAGCAGGGTGCGCGCGGTGTGGAACGCGAGGACGCGTCGCACGGACGGCTGCGTCGGACCGGTGTACGCCTGGTAGCCGCGCTCGCGGATCACCGCTTCGTTCATGACGCCGCCTTCGAGAGCGTCTCGAGCAGCGCGGCTTCGAGACCGCGCCGCGCGGGCTCCAGCTGTCGGACCTGCACGCCGAGCGCGCGCGCGCTGTCGAAGATGGGGCGCGTCGACGCCTTTGCGTCCGGCGCGCCGCACACGAACGACGATGCGCCCTTCGTCACGCTCCATCCCAGCAGCGCGAGCGCGTCGGCGAGACGATCCTGGTCCTGCTTGCAGCGCACCTCGTAGCGTCGGGGGCCGTGGTCGTCGCCGCGCAGCTGGGCCAGCGTGCCAGCGTAGCGCACCTGGCCAGCCTCGAGCACGAGGGCCTGATCACAGACGGACTCGATATCGGGCAAGAGGTGCGACGACAGGAGCACGGAGGTCTCGGCGCGGCGTGGGATCTCGGCGACGAGCGCGAGCATCTCATCGCGCCCCGCCGGGTCGAGGCCATTGGTCGGCTCGTCGAGCAGCAGCAGCGACGGGCCGTGTACGAGCGCGAGCGCGAGCCGGACGCGCTGCCGCATGCCGGTCGAGTAGCCATCGGTGAGCGCGTAGCGCTTGTCGCCGAGGCCGACGAAGCCGAGCGTCGCGTGCGCGCGCTCGAGCGCGGCGCCGCGCGGCAGTCCGGACAGCTCGCCGCCGAGCGCACACAGCTCGACCGCGCTCATCCCGGTCGGCAGACCATCTCGCTCCGGCATGTATCCGATGCGAGCGCGGAGCTCGGCCGCCTGCGTCCGCGGATCGAGCCCGAGCACGCGTACGTCACCTTCGAACGCGGTGAACCCGAGGATCACCTTCATGAAGGTGGACTTGCCCGCGCCGTTCGGGCCGACGAGCCCCACGATGCCGCGCGGTAGCGACAGCGACACGTCGGAGAGCACCTTGGTCTCGCCGTAGCGCTTGCTCACGTTCTTGAAGCTCATCAAAGGGTGATGTTCCCGTCCGCCCTCCACCGCGCGTTGCGCGCGCGCGTCTTCTTCGTTCACTGGATCACCTGGATGACGACGGGGATGACACCACGGTCGAGCATGCCCAGCACCTTCGCTGCTGCCCACGAGAGGTCGATGATGCGCTTGCCCGAGAACGGGCCGCGGTCGTTGATGCGGACGTCGACGCTGCGGCCATCGAGCTTGCTGGTGACGCGGACGTGGGTCTGCATGGGCAGCTTGCGGTGTGCGGCGGTGAGGAGGCGCATATCGAAGCGCTCGCCCGAGGCCGTGGGTCCGCCCTGTTGCTCGCGACCGTACCAGCTGGCGAGGCCTTCCTGACGAAAGCCACCCGACGGAAGCTCGACGATCTTGCTCCTGCGATCAATGGACCGCGAGGCGTGCGCGCAGCCGGAGAGCAGCACGGCGAGCAGGAGGAGGCGCTTCACTTCGCGTTCGCCAGTGCGGCTTCGCGCAGCGCGTGACCCGTCGGACCATCACCGAGCGCCTTGCGGCGTGCCTCGCCGTGACCCTTGCCGAGGATGTCGCGCAGGTACGCGTCGAGCGCGAACGTGTCCGAGTGCTCGGCGGTGTGGCACTGCGCGCGGCACAGGTTGTCGCTCGGCGCGTGTACCGTGAGCGGATCGTCGAGCCCGGCCTCCTGCACGTGCTTGCTCCCCGGTCCGTGGCAGACCTCGCACTGGACGTTGGTGAGCCCCTGCTTCTCGACGCTGCCGAGGCCGGAGCCCCCGGGGGCCTGCCAGCCCGTCACGTGGCACCCGATGCAGTCGTAGTTGTACTGCTTGTCCACGTCGACGAGCGTCTTCCACGCGTTCGCGTGGTGCGTGCCCGACCAGAACGCCGCGGCCGCCTTGTGACAGCGCACGCACTGTTGCTCGCCGACGTACGTCGACTTGCCATCCTCGGGCGCAGGTGCCGGCGTGTCGTTGGCCGCCGCGACGTTCGCGAGGCCGATGGAGTGATCGAGCGTGCGCAGGCGCTTCGCCACGTCGGGATCACGCGGTAGCGCGCGCTTGATGTCGACGAGCGCGTAGGTGAAGTACGGACCGGCAGGTGGTGTCAGGGGCGCGGATGCGAGCTTCGTGCGGTCGGCGTGTGTGCTGGTGAGCTCGTCGCGGCGTGCGGACACGAACGCGGGATCGGCAGTCTTGTCCGCGACCCACACGTCGAGCTGCTTCTTCAGCTCGGCGATGCGGCGATCGGCGCGAGCGAGCGCGAGCGCGCGGCCCGCCGGCCCTTCGAACGCAGCCAGCTCGAGGTGCTGGCCTGCCGGTGCGCCGGCGCGCGCGATCTGCAGCTGGGCGACGCGACGACCTTGGTCGGATGGAGACACGAGCCAGCCAGTGTTCACCGGCTCGGCCTCGCGCATGCCCTCTTCGACGTCGAGCCCGACGATGCCGAAGTCGACGCCGGGCACCTCCTTCATCACGCGCCGCGCATCCTCGCGCTTCATCGCGAACAGGGCCACGACGATCTCGGCGTGGTCGTCCGTGAGCTTCTTCAGCGCGGCCCGAGCGGCAGCAACGGGATCGGTCGCGTGCACGCGCGCGGGATCGCTCACGCCGAACACGCCGACGCGCAGGCCTTGAACGAGCCGTACATGGGGCGGCGCGAGCGGGCGCGTCTCCGTCACGTTGCAGGCCTGACGCGGTGGTGCGACTGCACCAAACTGATCGCTCGGGCCGAGCGCGACTTCCGCGTCTGCATAAATATCGGCGATGGCCTGTGCCTTGAGGTCCGCCTGCGGTTTCCTCGACGGCGAGACCGGCTCGACCGGATAGGTGAGATCCCCGCCATCGAGCCACAGCCCCCCGTGCACCAGCGGGGCGACGCGCGCGAGGTCTCCGAGCGGGTCACTGTTGCAACCGCACGGCTCCGTCGTCCCACGCAGCTCGGCCGTGGCCACGAGCGACACGAGCCCGGGCGTGGGAGGCGCCGGCGCTGCAGGCTTTTTACAGGCCGACAGGCAGACAAAAGAGGCGAGGACCAGCGACGCGCGCATCCGGAGCCGAAGCTTTGCGTACAACGGGAGTCTTGTCGTCTTCTTTCGGCCCTGCTCCTGGCGCACAGGGATCATTTTGTGTTGACAGGGGCTGGGCCTAAAACTAGGTTGCTCGCTCCCTGGCCCTGTCCGGGTCGTTTGGGATTTTTTTATGTTGGATTTTTTTATGTTGGGTTTTTTTATGTTGGGTTTGTTGCAAATGGAGGCCGTACTGTAATGTCAGTGAAGCTGCGACTGTCCCGTGTGGGCGCGAAGAAAAACCCGTTCTACCGGGTCGTTGTGACCGATTCGCGCAGCCCGCGCGACGGCCGCTTCATCGAGCACATCGGCGTGTACAACCCCAACCGTGAGCCCGTCGAGATCCGCTTCGACATGGATCGCGTCAAGCACTGGCTCTCGGTCGGCGCGACCGCGTCGGACACCGTGTCCGAGCTGCTCAGCCAGGTCGAGAAAGCCCAAGAGGGCGCAGCGAAGGCGTAACGCCTTCGCTCGCCGTCATCACCACAGTGACAACGACTCCTGGTAGCACTGGTATCAAAGAGGCCGAGACCGCGCTCGCGGGTCTCGTTTCCTACCTCGCGAAGAACCTCGTCGACAAGCCAGACGAGGTCAAGGTCCACCCCGTCGAGGAAGACGGCGCGCTCGTGCTCGAGCTCGAGGTCGCCATCGAGGACCTCGGCAAGGTCATCGGCAAGCAGGGCCGCACCGCGCGCGCGTTGCGCCAGGTCCTCTCGGCCGCGGCTTCGAAGCACCACACCCGCGCCGTTCTCGAAATCCTCGAGTAAGGCCACGGCCTCGTGGCCGACTCTCCCACCCGCGTCCTCATCGGATATGTCTCCAGGTCGCATGGCCTGAAGGGCGCTGTGCGTGTGCACTGCGACTCCGGCGACTCCGACCAGACCGCGGACTCTCTCAACAACGCCAAGCGTCTCCATCTCGACGACCGCGAGTACGTCATCGTGCGCGCGCGTCCCGAGAAGGACGACGTGCTCGTCGAGCTCGAGGGCATCACGTCGCGCGAGGCCTCGGATGCGCTGCGCGGCACCAAGGTCAGCGTCGAGCGCGAGTTCTTGCCCGAGCCTGACGCGAACGAGCTGTACCTCGCGGACCTCATCGGCTGCACCGTCGTCGACCCGGCCGGCGTCACGCTCGGCACCGTCACCGGCAGCTACGATTCGGGCGCGCAGGACGTGCTCATGGTCGATACGCCGAACGGCGAGCGTCTCTTGCCGTTCATCGAGCCCATGCTGGTCGATGTCGATCTCGACGCACGCCGTGTCACCTACGACGCGCCACCCGGCATGATCGACGACGCGGAGGCCGAGACCGCGCGCTGATGCAGATCGAGGTCGTCACGCTCTTCCCGGCCATGTTCGACTCGGTGCTCGCGGCGAGCCTCCTCGGCAAGGCTCGCGATAAAGGTCTCGTCGTGGTTCGCTTCACCGACCCCCGCGACTTCGCGCCCGGTAAGCATCGTTCCGTCGACGACAGCCCCTACGGTGGTGGCGCGGGCATGGTGATGCGAGCCGGCCCGATCGTGGAGGCGCTCGAGACGATCGAGCAGCGCGGTCCGGTGCACAAGGTATTGCTCGGGCCCGCCGGTACGACGCTCGATCGCGACCACGTCAACCGCCTTGCACGGCACGAGCGGCTCGCGCTCGTGTGCGGTCGCTACGAGGGCTACGACGAGCGCGTCGCCGCGTTCGTCGACGAGGAGCTCTCCATCGGCGACTACGTGCTGCAGGGCGGCGAGCTCGCGGCGATGGTGATCATCGACGCCGTCGCACGTCGGCTCGAGGGTGTGCTCGGCAACGCGGCCTCGGCGCAGGAGGAGAGCTTCGAGTCGGGGCTGCTCGAGCACCCGCAGTACACGCGCCCCCCCGACTTTCGCGGTGCGCTCGTGCCCGACGTGCTGCTCTCCGGCGATCACGCGGCGATCACGCGCTGGCGTCGCACGCAGTCGCTCGAGCGTACGCGCGAGCGCAGGCCCGACCTGTTCGAAAAGGCGGAGCTCGATCGTGCCGATCGGATCGCGCTGGGGCTCGAGGCGCCGCCCGAGAAGCGTCGTCGCAAGAAGGCCTCGCCGTGAAGCGCTACGTCGCGCTCGTGCACCACCCCGTCGTAGATCAGACGGGCGCCATCGTCACGACGGCGCTCACCAACCTCGACCTCCACGATATCGCGCGCAGCTGTCGCACGTACGGTGTCGACGGCTACTACATCGTGCACCCCGTCGAGCAGCAGCGTGCATTCGCGCAGCGCATCATCGGACACTGGGATACTGACGGCCGGCACGACTTTCGTCGTCAGGCGCTCGAGCTCGTCTCCACCGTCGCCACGCTCGGAGACGCGGTTGCGGAGATCACGACTCGCGACGGCGCGCCCACGGTCATCGCGACGACTGCACGCGCGACGTCTGGCAGCATCGACTTCGCCGCCGCGCGCGCATTCGCGACGCCGACCTTGCTCGTCCTCGGCACGGGCTTCGGGCTCGCCGAGTCCGTCATGCAATCCGCGACGTGCATTCTCGAGCCGATCGTCGGCCCGACTGTGTATAACCACCTCTCGGTCCGTTCAGCCTGCGCGATTCTTCTTGACCGGCTCTACGGGATCGAAAAGACTGCTCGCCTTCCGAGCCCCTTCGACAAAAGGTCCACCGAGTCATGAGCGACGTCGTAAAGATCATCAAAGACATTCAGGACAAGCAGCTCCGTTCCGCGACCGGCAAGGCCGCGCACCCCGCGTTTCGCGCCGGTGACACGGTGCGCGTCGGCGTCCTCATCAAGGAGGGCGAGAAGGAGCGCGAGCAGGCGTTCGAGGGCGTCGTCCTGTGCCGCACGAACAATGGCGCGCGCGCCGCGTTCACGGTCCGCAAGGTGAGCTACGGCGTCGGTGTCGAGCGCGTCTTTCCGCTCCACAGCCCGCGCGTTGCCCAGATCGAGGTCATCGCGCGTGGTCGCGTGCGCCGCGGTCGTCTGTTCTACCTCCGCGACCTCGCTGGCAAGGCCGCACGCATCAAGGAGCGCCACAGCATTGCGGCACCCGTCGCGGTCAGCACGCCGGCCGACACGCAGTCGCAGCAAGCTAAGTAAGAAGAAGCCCGGGAGGGTTTCCTCGCCTCCCGCATCGGATGTCGCCGGGCAAAGACCGCCGACGTTCGCGCGAAGAGCACCTTCACCGCCCACGCCGCGCTCCCTCCTGGAGCGCGGCGTTTTTCGTTTCCGCCTGCACTTCCGGCGTATCTCTCGAACTGCGCAACTGTTGACGGGCCGTTGCCGATACGCCGCGTATGTCACGCTCGATCGGTCGTCACTACGAGGAGGTTGCTGAAGAGCTGCTGTCCGGGCTCGGCTACCAGATCCTCGAACGCAACTTCACGTGCAAGGGCGGCGAGATCGATCTCGTCTGCCTCGAAGGTGAGGTGCTGGTGTTCGTGGAGGTGCGAGGGCGGCGCGATGCGGAGCATGGCGCTGCGGAGGAGACGGTGGGGTGGCACAAGCAGCGCCGCTTGCTACGCGCTGCGTGGGTCTACCTCATCCGTCGCGGCCTCGGGGAGCCCGCCTGCCGCTTCGATGTGATCGGGATCGATCACCGCGGCGCGAGGCTCTACCGGGACGCGTTTCAGTCGTGAGCTAGTTGCCCTTGATGTGGGCGCAGGTCGATGGGTTCGGCGCGTCCGGCGTGCTGGGCAGGCAGGAGGGCGGCGTGATGATCGTGTAGTTGGCCGTGTCGTCGCTCTTGTTCTTGCCGGTGACGAGGTCATCGCGGCAGACGCAGACCTTCTCGCAGCAGAAATCACCGACCTCGACCGCGACGGCGCAGACGAAGCCCGTCGCGCAAGCTTCCTTGCTCTCGGCCTGGCAGTCGCCGTTGCTGCCACACTGCGCCGTGCAGGTCGTTCGACCGGTGGCGGCGAACGCGGGGTCCGTCGTCGGCTGGATGAGGCAGAGGCGCGATGGGCACTCGAGCGCCGGAGAGACGATGGACGTGCCGGTCGGTGCCGTGTCCTGCGGGTTGACGCAGAGTCGGCCGATCGAGTTTGGATTGCAGCCGGTTGCCAAGGAGCCACCGACGAGCAGGGCAAGGGAGAGAAGGAGGGGAGCGCGCGTGTGGTGCATGTCTGGAAGATCTCCTTCGCTACACGGAGTCAGTGGCGCGCCATGTTACATGCGGCCTCGCGTCAGTCAAGGGTGACTGGACGACGGTGTAATTCTCTGCCGCGCGTGCGCCCGTAGGTCACCGACGCGACACGGAGCACAACGCCGAGCGGGGCTCACGCGGCCGGTTCCAGTCCGCCGCTTCTGGTGGACGACGGGAGCCGGACGGTTCACGCCGGGAGGCGAGCTGGCCTCGTTCGCACCCCATGCGGCGACAGGCCTTGCCCTGATCGGTACCTCTGCGCCATATAGAGTTGGCGCGAGCTGCGACCGCTAGCCGAGTTTTATAGTCTCCCGGTAAATTTATGTTGCTCGCGCGATCGTAGCTGTCTAGATTGACGTCCTGCGTCGAAGTAGCGAGTAAGAGGGAGGGGTCATGGCGTTTACGGGCGTGAAAGTTTTTTCTGCAACCAAAGCACGCGAGCGCGAAGAGCTCGGTGAGAACGTCACGCGCTGGCTGCGCGCAACGCCGGCGGCCAAGGTCGTCGACAAGATCGTGACCCAGAGCTCGGATCGCGAGTTCCACTGCCTCACGATCACGCTGTTCTACGCGATCGGCGAGCAGCCGCAGCACAGCTAGCGCAGTCGCTTCCGCGCGCCTGCTAGGCGACGTGCGGGAGCAGCTGCGGTACCACCGCGGCGAGGCGCTCCCGGCCTTGCTCGCTCTCGAGCAGCAGTGCGCGTGCGTGGCTGTCGAGCTGCACCACCCGGCGCAGCCCGAGCGCCGGTAAAAGGAGCGTCAGCTCCAGCGCGCCGCCCACGCCTTCCTTTGCGCTCACGCCCTCGGCGCGCGCGAGATCCTTCTCGACACTCAGCAAGAAGCGATGGATGCGGCGGGCTCTCTTGCCCGCAGCCGAGGCATACGTGTCGAAGTTGCGGTTCCGCGGAAGGACCGCGGCTCGCAACGCGCGCACCAGCTCGTAGATCTCGTCCATCGGGGCGTGATGATAGCGCGGCAGGGCGTGCGTCGCCGTTCGAAAGGTGATACGCCACGGCCCTTCTCGGGCGGTGTGACATGAGCGGATTGAAAGTTTTCGCGGGTGCAGCTCACCCGACGCTGGCGAACGAGATCTGCGGGTGCCTCGGCATCCCGCTCGGTCTCTCGCATACGACGCGATTTTCGAACGAGAACCTCAAGGTCAAGATCGAGGAGAATGTTCGCGAAGAGGATGTCTTCGTCGTGCAGACCTCGGCGCCACCGCTCTCCGAGAACATCATGGAGCTGCTGCTGTTCCTCGACGCGCTCAAGCATGCCTCGGCGAGACGCGTGACCGCGGTGCTGCCGTACTACCCGTACGCACGCTCGGACAAGAAGGACGAGCCGCGCATCTCCATCGCGGCCCGCCTCATGGCCGATCTGTTGAAGACAGCTGGCGCCGATCGCGTGCTCACCATCGATCTGCACTCGCCACAGATCCAGGGCTTCTTCCGCACACCGGCCGATCACCTGACCGCGGTGCCGGTGCTGTGCGACTACCTCAAGCGCGAGGAGCCGCTCGACGAAGTGGTCGTCGTCGCGGCCGACGTCGGCGAGGCCAAGGATGCCGCGCGCTTCGCGAAGTACCTCGAGCTGCCGATCGCGTTCGTCGACAAGCGTCGCACCGGCGACGACGAGCAGGCGAAGCCGGTCGCGGTGATCGGCGACGTCGTCGGCAAGACGGCGCTCCTCGTCGATGACGAGATCGCGACGGGCGGCACCATCTTCGCCGCCACCGAGTTTTTGCTCGCGCGCGGCGCGAAGCGGGTCATCGCGGCCGTCGTACACCCGGTGCTCTCCGGTCGTGCGATGCAGCGCCTCGAGGTGAGCGCGCTCGAGAAGCTCATCATCACGAACACCATCCCGGTGCCCGCGCATCAGTCGAAGAAGATCGTGACGCTCTCGGTGGCGCCGCTGCTCGCGACCGCCATCACGCGCATCCACGATGGGCGCAGCGTCTCCGAGCTGTTTGCCTCGCGCGGGCGCTGAGAAGCGGCTCCGCTACTCGGTCGTATCGCGGTCGGCGGCCCAGCGGCCGCCGTGGAGATCGTCCTTCTCGTAACCCCAGCGACCCTCGAGGTGGATGCCATCGGGGGACATCTGCAGGAAGCCGTGGCCGTGCTGACGTGGCACGCGCTGGTCCCAGATGAAGTGCCACACGTCGCCTTCGAGATCGCCGGACACGCCGCCTTCGCGATAGCCCGTGAAGGTGCCGTGGACGTGGGTGCCCTGCTGGTGCACGACCATGCGGCCCCACGTCGAGTCGAACGTTCCAGCGAACGTCACGTTCGCGGCGAGCGTGCCGGGCTTCGGTCGGCGGTAGCCCGAAGCGCAGCTCACGAGCAGGAGCCCGAAGAGCAAGATGGAAGCGCGGCGGACCATGTAGGATACATTCCTACATCTCCGGCCCCTGCGCAACTTCTCCATCTCCGCCGACAGTAGCAGAGTGGGAGTCCGGCGGATCGGACCCCTTGGTGCGTAAGCACCAGGAGCGTTGACGCGGTTGCACCAGGGGCCTAGCGTGCCGTTCATGCGCAGCTCGTCGTCGTGGCTCCCCGCACTCTTCCTGCTCGTCGGGTGTGCGCGGATCGGCGTCGGATCGACGGAGCAGTCCCTTTCGCCCGAGCCTGCCGCGAGCCAGTTCCTGTCGGGCACGTCGTCGGATGGTCGCAGCTACAAGCTGTACGTGCCGTCGTCGTACGTGGGGAGCGCGCTGCCGCTCGTCGTCATGCTGCACGGCTGCACGCAGAATCCGGACGACTTCGCGGCGGGCACGCACATGAACACCGTGGCGGAGAGCGAGGGCTTCCTCGCGCTGTATCCGCAGCAGTCCCAGGCCGACAACGCCAGCGGGTGCTGGAACTGGTTCCAGCCCGCCGACCAGGTGCGTGGTGCGGGTGAGCCGGCATCCATCGTCGGCGTGATCGACCACGTGGCGGCGACGTACCAGATCGACGTGCAACACACCTACGCGCTCGGTCTCTCGGCGGGTGGTGCGATGGCGGTGATCCTCGGCGCGACGTACCCCGATCGCTTCGCGGCGATTGCGTCGGGCGAGGGGCTCGAATACAAGGCCGGCACATCGGTGGTGGGTGGCTACAACGCGGAGATGCAGGGTGGCCCATCCCCCGAGACGCAGGGCGAGCTGGCGTTCGAGGCGATGAGTACGAACGCGCGCACGGTGCGGGCGTTCGTCATCGAAGGGACCGTGGACTTCACGGTGAAGCCGCTCAACGGCGACCAGACGATCTCCCAGTGGGCGCAGACGAACGACCTCGCGAGCGACGGGCTCGACGACGGCAACATCGACGACATCGCCGACTCGACCTCGAGCGGGCAGGTGCCTGGTGGACACGCGTACACGGTCTCGACCTACGACGATGCAATCAGCGGCCAGGTCGTGATGCAGAAGCTCGTCGTGACGGGCATGAACCACGCGTGGTCGGGCGGGGACGCGTCGGGCAGCTTCACGGATCCCATGGGCCCGGACGCGAGCAAGATGGCGTGGGCGTTCTTCAACACCGGGGCTGCATCCCTCGTCGATGGGGGGACGAGCCCGACCGGTGACGCCGCCACGCAACCGCACGACGGCGCGGTCACTCCCCCTACATCGACGGGCACCGGCTCGACGTCGGAGAAGCCCATCCCCGGCGGTTGCACGGTCGGTGGCCATGCGCCTTCGTCCGCGTGGCCGGCGATGCTGCTAGGCCTGTTGCTGTTCGTCGTCTCGCGCCGTCGCGCGATGTAGCTGCGCGCGACCCGTGGGCGGAGTACGACATCAGCGTCGAAAGCGCGGGTCCCTTTGGCGTGCGCCGCGATCTCGACGCGACGGAGCACAGCAGCGACTTCCCCGCCGGTCAGACGAGGGAACCCACTCGCCGGGTTCCGTGCTCAGTTGTTACTACGCTTGGCGACGGCGTCGAGCTGGGCCTGGGCCCACTGACGCTTCTGCTCGGCGTGCTTGTCGCCCGCCCGTGCGGCCGTGTCGGCCTCTTCGAGCTCGCGACGCGCGGCGCTGACGTCGATGTCTTCGACCATCGCCGTGCGCTCGGTGATCACCACGACGCGCTCGTCGCCCGAGACCTCGACGAGGCCCGCGCCGACGGCGAGGTGGTGCATTTTGCCCCCCGTCTTGTACTTGAGGACACCGGGCTTCATCGCGCTCATGAACGGTGTATGACCGGGTAGCACGCCGAACTCTCCGGCCACCCCCGGCGCGATGAGCTCATCCGCATCGGTGGAGACGGCGGTACCGGTGGGCGTGACGACTTCGACCTTCACGACTACGCCTTGGCCAGCTGCTCGGCCTTGACGAGCACGTCCTCGATACCGCCGCACATGTAGAAGGCCTGCTCGGGGATGTGGTCGTACTTGCCGTCGACGAGGCCGCGGAAGGCCGCGATCGTGTCCTTGAGCTTGACGTACTTGCCGGGCGAGCCCGTGAAGGTCTGCGCGACGAAGAACGGCTGCGACAGGAAGCGCTGCACCTTGCGGGCGCGGGCGACGGCCTGCTTGTCGTCCTCGGAGAGCTCGTCCATGCCGAGGATGGCGATGATGTCCTGGAGCTCCTTGTAGCGCTGCAGCACGCGCTGCACGTCGCGGGCGGTTTTGTAATGTTCCTCGCCCACGACCTGCGCCGAGAGGATCGTCGACGTGGAGTCGAGCGGATCGACGGCAGGGTAGATGCCGATCTCGGTGAGCGCGCGGTTGAGCACCGTCGTCGCGTCGAGGTGGGCGAAGGCCGTGGCGGGCGCGGGGTCGGTGAGATCGTCGGCCGGCACGTAGATGGCTTGCACGGACGTGACAGAGCCCTTGGTCGTCGAGGTGATGCGCTCCTGGAGGCCGCCCATCTCGGTGGAGAGCGTGGGCTGGTAACCGACGGCCGACGGGATGCGGCCGAGGAGAGCGGAGACCTCCGAGCCTGCCTGCGTGAAGCGGAAGATGTTGTCCACGAAGAGCAGCACGTCCTGGCCCATCTCGTCGCGGAAGTACTCTGCGCACGTCAGCGCGGAGAGCGCCACGCGAGCACGGGCGCCCGGCGGCTCGTTCATCTGGCCGTACACGAGCGCGGTCTTGGAGAGCACGGACGTGACGTTGTCCTCGAGCTTGGAGTCTTCCATCTCGTGCCAGAGGTCGTTGCCCTCTCGCGTACGCTCGCCGACGCCGGCGAACACCGAGTACCCGCCGTGGGCCTTCGCGAGGTTGTTGATGAGCTCCATGATGAGGACGGTCTTGCCGACGCCTGCGCCGCCGAACAGGCCGATCTTGCCGCCGCGGCGGTACGGAGCGAGCAGGTCGATGACCTTGATGCCGGTCTCGAAGGCCTCGATCTTGACCGACTGGTCGACGAACTTCGGCGCGCCACGGTGGATGGGCAAAAAGTGCTTGGCGTCGATCGGGCCGCGCTCGTCCACCGGCTGGCCGATGACGTTCATGATGCGGCCGAGCACCTCGACGCCGACGGGCATCATGATGGGCTTGTGCGTGTTGACCACGGCCATGCCGCGGACGAGGCCGTCGGTCATGTCCATCGCGATGGTGCGAACGGTCTTCTCACCCAGGTGCTGCGCGACCTCGACCGTGAGCTCGCGCGCAGAGTCGTCCGCGTCGACGTTCGGGTTCTGGATGCGGAGCGCCGTGAACACCTCGGGGAGCTCGCCCTCGGGAAACTCGACGTCGACGATGGGACCGATCACCTGCGTGATGCGTCCATTCGGGGTGCTGCCGTTGGTGCTCGTGTCCATGGTTGGTTCCTTTGTCGACGTTCTTAGAACGTGAGGGTCGCGTCGCTGGAGCACAGCGCGCCATCGGTGACGGTCGTGATCTGGAACGAGACCGCGAGGTGGCCGCCCAGGTGGCGCAGGGTGCCGCCGACCAGCGCGATGCTGTCGGACGAGCCCGAGCCGGCGGGATCGACGCACGTGGGGGTCGTGGCCACCACGGTGGCATCGGACGGCCCGGTCGCGTCGGCGACGAACCGGCAGCTGCCCCAGTTCGTGTCGACAAGCGACAGCGCGTCGTGCTCGTCCTTGATGCGCGCGATGGTGAGCGTCTCCTCACCGGCGTCGAGCACGACGTCCTGCGCCGGCTGGTGCGCGCACTGGTTCGAGGCGCGCCCCGACTTGAGGGTGTGGGTTCCAATGAGGTTGTCGCCGTTCGCCTGGTTGCAACCGGCGGCGGCGAGGAGAGCGAGCAGTGTCCAGCGTTTCATGGTCATCATCCCTTGAGTGCCTCTGCGCCGCCGACGATCTCCATGAGTTCCTTGGTGATCGACGCCTGACGGGCACGGTTGAATTCGAGTGTGAGCGAGGAGATCATCTCCTTCGCGTTCTTGGTAGCGTTGTCCATCGCCGACATCTGCGCGCCGAAGAACGACGCGACCGCCTCGAGCAGGCCCCGACGAATCGTGACCTGGAGGTACAGCGGCAGCGCGACCGCGAGCACGTCTTCCTTGCTCGGCTCGTACTCGAAGTCGCGGAGGTCGGTGATCTTGTCGTCTTCCTTCGACTCCGACGGAGCCATCGGCACCGGCAGGATCTGGAAGATCTGCGGCTCCTGCGCGACGACGCTCTTGAACTCGTTGAACGCGAGGTAGACCGCGTCCACGCGCGTGGCGTCGTCCTCCGAGAGGAACGCTTCCGTCGCTTCGTCGGCGAGCGAGCGCGAGAGCTGCTCGATCGTCGGCGACGTGGCGGCCGTCAGCGTGTTGGTCACGAGGCCGGGGCGCTTCTTGAAGTACTCGCGCGCCTTGCGGCCGACCGTGGTCATCTCGACGATCGGCAGCTCCACCGAGTGCGCGGTGAGATAGCGATCGATGGTGCGGTTCAGGTTGGCGTTGTAGCCGCCCGCGAGCCCGCGATCGGACGATACGACGATGATGCGCGCGCGCTTGACCGGGCGGTGCTTGAGCAGCGGGTGCATGACTTCGTCGCTGTCACCGCCCGCGGAGCGCGCGCTGATGTCGGCGATGACCTCCGCGACGCGCTTCGCATACGGACGCGCCGCGGTCATGTTGTCCTGCGCGCGACGCAGGCGAGCCGCGGCGACGAGCTTCATCGCCCTGGTGATCTTCTGCGTGTTCTTGACGGACGCAATGCGCGTCCGGATGGCTTTCAGCGATGGCATGAGCCCACGATCTCGCTCTGACACTCGCGCGAGAAACGCGCGGTGGGGTGAATTCGTCGAGCTTCGCTTGACGAAGAGGGGACGGGAACGTCCCCTGATGAAGCGGCCTTCAGTGACGGCATCTAGCTCAGACCGCCTTGGCGGCGGGCTCCTCGACGCGGAACTCCTTGTTGAACTCCTCGAGCGCGCCCTTCATGAGCGTCACGAGCTCGTCCCACGCCTTGCCGTTGGTGCACTTCTCCTTGACGATCGGCAGCACGTCGGTACGACGCGAGTCGAGCCACGCCCACAGCTCCTTCTCCCATCGACCGATGACGCCGAGCGGGAACGCATCGAGGAAGCCGTTCGTGCCTGCGAACAGGATGAAGATCTGCCGTTCGACGGGGAGCGGCTGGTACTGACCCTGCTTGAGGATCTCGACGAGGCGTGCGCCGCGGGCGAGCTGGTTCTGCGTTGCCTTGTCCATGTCGGAGGCGAACTGCGCGAAGGCCGCGAGCTCGCGATATTGCGCGAGCGTGAGGCGCAGCGTGCCGGCGATCTTCTTCATGGCGGCCACCTGAGCAGACCCGCCCACCCTGGAGACAGACAGGCCGACGTTAACGGCCGGTCGGACGCCCGAGTAGAAGAGGTCGGTCTCGAGGTAGATCTGACCATCGGTGATGGAGATGACGTTGGTCGGGATGTACGCCGACACGTCGCCAGCCTGCGTCTCGATGATCGGCAGCGCGGTGAGCGAGCCATTGCCGCGCTCGTCGGAGAGCTTGCAGGCGCGCTCGAGGAGCCGCGAGTGCAGGAAGAAGACGTCGCCGGGATACGCCTCGCGACCGGGCGGGCGGCGGAGCAGCAGCGAGAGCTGGCGGTACGCGACGGCGTGCTTCGACAGATCGTCGTACACGATGAGGCCGTGACCCTTGTTGTCGCGGAAGAACTCACCGATGGTGACGCCCGTGAACGGCGCGAGGAACTGGAGCGGCGCCGACTCGGAAGCCGTCGCGGCGACGACGATGGTGTACTCCATCGCGCCGAAAGAGCGCAGCTTGTCGACGATGGCAGCGACGGTGGACTGCTTCTGGCCGATGGCGACGTAGATGCACGTCACGCCGAGGCCCTTCTGGTTGATGATGGTGTCGATCGCGACGGCGGTCTTGCCGGTCTGACGGTCGCCGATGATGAGCTCGCGCTGACCCCGGCCGATCGGGATCATGGCGTCGATGGCCTTGATGCCCGTCTGCAGCGGTTCGTGCACGGACTTGCGGGCGACGATGCCGGGCGCCTTGATCTCGACCTTGCGCATCTCGGTGGTGCCGAGCGGACCCTTGCCATCGATGGGCATGCCGAGCGCGTTGACGACGCGGCCGATGAGTTGTGCACCCACGGGAACAGACGCGATCTTGCCCGTGCGCTTGACGGTGTCGCCCTCGCGGATGTGCTCGAACTCGCCGAGGAGAGCGACGCCGACGTTGTCTTCCTCGAGGTTCAGCACGATGCCGGTGACGCCGTGCGGGAACTCGAGCAGCTCACCGGCCATTGCGCCGGCGAGGCCGTAGACACGCGCGATCCCGTCGCCGACCGTCAGCACCGTGCCGGTCTCCACGACGGAGACCTTCTGGTCGTACTGTTCGATCTGCTGGCGAATGATCTGCGAGATCTCTTCGGCTTTGATCTCCATCGGGACTCTTACCTTTCGTGTGGTGCTGGAACGTCTATTCGGAGAGGAGCTCGGTACGGAGCTCCTCGAGCTGGTGCTTCACGCTGCCGTCGAACACGAGGTCACCGACCTGCGCCACGACGCCACCGATGAGGGACGGATCGACCTTCTTGTCGAGCAGCACCGTCTTGCCGGTGTGCTTCTCGAGTGCACCGCGGAGGCGCGACTCGATGGCCGGATCGAGCGGCGCGGCCGACGTGATCGTCGCGCGTGCACGACCGGCCTGCTCGTCGACGAGCTCGCGGTGCGCGCGCGCGATGTCGGGCAGCACCGAGATGCGGCCGCGATCGAGCAGGATGAGGAGCAGGTTCTTGACGGAGGCGGAGAGCGAGAGGCGCTGCGCCACATCCTCGAGGACGTGGTGCCGCTGGCTGAGCGGGAAGACCGGGTTCTCGAGCACGTTCTTCAGCTCGGCCGAGGACGCGATGGTCTCGGCGGCGCGATCGAGCTCGCGGCCGAGCGCATCGAACGAGTGCGTGGCGACGCCGATGGAGAGCAGCGCCTTCGCGTAACGACGACCAATGGATCCGGCGATCATGCGACACCGCCCTGGTTCGGCTTCTGCTTCTCGACGCTGACGAGGTACCGCTCGGCGAGCTTCTGCTGATCGTCGGCGGTGATGCGCGTGCGGAGGATCTCCTCGGCGGCCTTGAGCGCTGCCTCGACCGTCTCCTGGCGCAGCGCCGCGCGGGCGCGCTCGATCTCGAGCTGGATCTGCTTGTCGGCCTCGACCTTCAGGCGCTTCGCCTCGTCCTCGGCCGCAGCGATGATGCGCGCGCGATCGGCCTCGGCTTCCTTGCGGAGCTGCGCGAGCAGCGTCTCGACCTCCTGATCGACGTGCGCGACCTTCCTCGTGTACTCGGCGAGCTGCGCCTCGGCTTCCTTGCGGAGACGCTGCGCCTCACCGAGCTCGTTCTTGATCTTGCCGTGACGCTCGATGAAGCCGGCCTTGATCGGCTTCCACAGGATCCTGGACAGGATGCCGAGAAACACCACGAAGTTGACGAGCGCCCAGCCATACGGTGGCGGATAGCCATGGTGCGACGGGTCGGTGGCCTTCTCGCCGTAGTCGAACGACCACCAGTTGACGATGCCTTCTTCTTCCTCGGCCCGGTTCCCTTCGGCGGCAGAGCCCATCTCGGTGGCCGCCTTGCCGGCCTCGAGCGGGTGGAAGAACTCTTCCTTCGCGAACGCGGGCGCGACGATGGCGATGGACGCAACGACGACGAGACCGCCGATGATCTTTTTGATGGAAGACATCAGGTGATCTCCCGGCCGAGGATCCGGCTCGCGACCTTGCGCGCGAGCGGCGCGGCCTCGGCGGCGAGCGCGGTGCGCCCCGTCGCGGTGTCGGCCGCGATCTTCTGCGTCGAGGCCTCGACCGCTTTCTGGATCTCTGCGCGCGCCTTGCCGACGACCTCGCGCTCGTGCGCGACGCCTTCCTGGCGGAGCTTGTTGCGCTCGTCGTTGCCGCGGCGCTTCGCGTCCGCGAGCTTCCTGTCGTAGTCCTCGACGATGTGACGCGCCTTGCCGCCCATCGACTCGGCCTCGCGACGCGAGCCCGCGATCCCGCGCTCGCGATCGGCGCGCATCTTCAGATACGGGCCGAACAGCGTGCGTGAGAGCACGAGCAGCATGACGAGGAAGATGCCGAGCTGGACGAATGTGGTGCCGTCGAGATCGATGAGAGGAGGCGAGGCCTCCTCGGCGCGTGCAAGTATGAGAGCGACGAGCATTCTTCTCCGGGGGCCAAAAGGCGGCAACGAGGTAACACCCAGAAACTTGGGTGTCAATGTCGCTGCGACGTCGAGTCGCAGCGCGCGCAAACGTTGCCGTGCCGAGGGTTGGGCGGGCGAGGGGAATGAGGAGGACGCGCTGGACTTGCGCGCTCCTCGATGTGAGGGAAGTGGGGTGCTACGTGCGTCTGCTACTTCTTCGGGAGCTCGGGTGTCGGAACGGCCTGCGGGCGCGACGGCGGCGTGGCCGTGAGACCTTCCATCTTCGAGTGACCTTCGAACATGACGCCCTTGTCGATGAACAGGGAAGGCGTCTCGATGTTGCCGCGCACGCGCGCCGGGGCGTGCAGCTCGACGCCCCGCTTCGCGCGGATGTTGCCCGTCACGCTGCCCTCGACGATGAGGACGCCGACGTCGATCTCGGCGGAGACCTCGGCTCCTTCGCCGATGACGAGCACGTCGTTCGAGAAGATCTCGCCCGAGAGCTTGCCGTCGATCCGGACCGTGCCCTCGAACGTGAGCTTGCCATCGAACGCCGAGCCACGGCCGAGCAGCGTGTTGATTTCACCTTGCGCCTGGGGGGCGGACGTCGCGGACAGTGCCATGGGGCGGGAGACTATCAGCGAGCCTTTTCGAGGGGAACCGAGATCGTGAGCGCTCGCTTCCCCTTCCAGGGCACCGTCTCGTAGACAATCTTGTAGCCGCGCAGGCGCAGCTCGACCGTGACGTCCTCGTTCGGAGGGAGGTCGCCGACCTTCGTTGGCGTGGTGCCGGCGATGCGCTGGTTCACGATCGCCTCCGCGCCGGACGGCACCGTGGAGATCTGGATGGTGCCGACGGCGGGCGCGAGGATCGCCTGGAGCCGGACGTCACGCTCGGCATCTTTGAAGCTGACGTCGCTCTCCCACGTGTCGTACCCGCGTAGCGACACGGAGAGATGATGCGGCTGCTTCACGTCGAGATCGTTGATGCGGATCGGCGTGCTCTTCGGCAGGACGGTGCCATCGACGCGCACCGTCGCCCCGGCGGGGAACGACACGACCTCCGCGGTCCCGCGCGCGGGACCTTCGGGCCACAGGAACACGCCCGCGAGCACGACGATGAGGCACACGAGCGCGAGGCCCGCGACGATGAGGAGCTTGCGGCGCTGCAGATCGGCGGGACGGTGCAGCCCGGAGCCACCCTCGAGCTCGGGCCCGCGTGGATACGGCGCTGCGAGCGGCGGGGTCACCGTCGCGGCTGCGCTCCAGTCGACGAGCGGCTGCTCGCCCGTGGTCGGACCGCCGCCGAAGCCGATGACGGGTTGCGGGGTGATAGGCGTCGGCGTACCGCCGCCGAGGCCGCTCATGGGCTGCTGAGGACGTGCAGCGAGATCGCGCGCGAGGCGCTCGTCGACCGCGGCGTCGGCGCGCGGCGGGGGCTCGTTCATCGAGTGCGGCGTCGAGCGCGAGACACCGAGGCCACCCATCGCCGGGCGTGGCGTGCGCGACGGCGTGGCGAGGGGCGGGAGGCTGCGTCGCGGGCTCGCGGGCGGCCTGGCGGGCGGCGGCACGGGGCGGGCGGCCGGCAGCGGCATCGACGGGCGCTGTCGCGTGCTCTCCGAGTCGGTGAACTCGTCGTCGGGCCCGGTGAAGCCTGCGACCGCGGGAAGCGCCGGCAGCTTGCGACCTGCGAACTCGGTGGGCTCCGCGTCGTCGCCGACCTGACCGAAGTCCGGACCGAGGTTCGGCTTGCGTGGCCCGAGCTGCGGGCTCGGATCGAACTCCGTCGCGCCGCCGTCCTCGTAGTCGCCATGCGACGTGTTCAGGATCGGCTGGGCGACTCCGCGCGTCTCCTCGTCGGCATGGCGCAGATCGCCTGGCATGTTCTCGCTGGTATCGCGCGACGCGTCGAGCTCGAGATCGGTGAGCCGGAAGATGAGGCTGTGCTCGTGCGAGAAGTCCTCTGGGCGTGGCGGTGGCACCGCGATGTCGACGTGGCTCGGCTCCTCCTCTTCGAGCACGTTGCGCACGAACTTGGCGACGCGTCCGCGACCCGCCTCCGGGTAGCGCGTGCGCAGGAAGCGCGTGAGCGCCGTCGCGAGATCGGCGGCGGTCTGGTAGCGATCGGCGGGGCGCTTCGCGAGCGCCTTCAGCACGATCGCGTCGAGCTCGGGCGGTACGTCCGCTCGCTTGCGGGAGGGTGGCTTGATGTCGGCCGCGCGCACGAGCTTGAGGAGCTTGTCGAGATCCTCCTCGAGGTAGAGCATCTCGCCGCAGAGCATCTCGTGGAGCAAGATCCCCGTCGAGAACACGTCGGTCCGCGCGTCGATCTTCTCGCCCCAGGACTGCTCCGGGCTCATGTAGAAGTACTTGCCCTTGATGACGCCGGCCTGCGTGTGCTGGCCACGCAGGGCTGCCTTCGCGATGCCGAAGTCGACGATCTTGACCTCGCCCTCGCGCGACACGAGCACGTTCTGCGGGGAGACGTCGCGGTGCACGATCTGCAGCGGGCGCCCCATCGGATCGTTCTTGCGGTGCGCGTAGTCGAGGCCGCTCGCGACCTCGGCCGTGATGTACGCGGCGACATCGATCGGGAAGTCGTGCTCGCGCTCCGAGCTCGTCTTCAGGATCTTGTAGAGATCTGCACCGTCGATGAGCTCCATCGCGATGTAGTACTGACCGTCGACCTGACCGAGGTCGTACGTCTGCACGATGTTCGCGTGCTGCAGCTGCACCGCGAGCTTCGCCTCGTCGACCAGCATCTTCACGAAGTCGGGATCCGACGAGTAGTTCGGGTGGATGACCTTCAGCGCGACCTGCTTCTCGAACCCCGAGACGCCGGCCGTCTTCGCGATGAAGAGCTCTGCCATCCCACCGGTGGCGAGCGGCGCGATGATTCGATAGCCGCCGAGCCTACGAGCGACGCCGCCGAACCCGCCAGCCATGTTCAGCCGATTCTCGCCTGCGTGCTCGCCGGTGCTGCGCCGGGATATACGAAGATGGACACCGTTCGCAGTGTACCCCGAGCGACCTTTCGATCGAAGGTGCAGACGACCTCGGTCGCCATGCCGGGGGCCACGTTGAGGACGAACTGCGTGGCGGCGCTCGCGATGAAGTAGATGCCGAGGCCGGCACCGTAGACCTTGCGATCGATCTGTTCACCGGAGTGCAAGCACTTGTGGATATAGCGCAAGACGGTGCCCTTATCGAGGCGACCGAAACGATCGCGCACGCTCACCGCGAACCCGCTGTCGGTGGCCGCGTAGCGGATGGACACCGGACGCGGTGACAGCCGGTCGAGGCGCGCCTTCGTCTCGACCTCGGCGAAGATGGAGACGCCGTCGACGTCGACAGGCGCATCGTACAGCGCGTTCATGAGCAGCTCTTCGCAGACCTGACCGATGGCCGAGCGGATCTTGCTGCGAACGCCGACCTTCTCGGCGTAGGCGAGCACCTCGTCGATGGCTGCGGTGCGGCCCTTGTAGTCGCGCAGGCGTGTGAGCTGCACCATCGTGCCGGTCGGCAGGTACTTCTCGATGCCGAACAGATCGCCGGACACGAACTTCTGCACGATCACGGCGATCGTCGCCAGACCATCCTCGTCGTCGAGGACCACGTGGTTACAGCGCGCCTCGGCGAGCAGATCGATGGTCGTGGCCAGCGTCGTCTGTTGCTGCACGGCGATGAGCTGCGTCGAGGGGCGCAGGCGTGCGACGACGCGATCGAAGAGCGAACGATCGGTCTCGAGAGCGAGCAGCACGAAGCGGAACGGGAGCGCTCCAGCCGCGACTTTGCCCGTGGCGTCAGTCTGGTCGGCGGACGCTTCGAGGGCTGCGAGATCGCGCGCCATCACCGGCGTCGCACCACCGCGCTCGACGGCATGTGCGAGGCGGGAGAGCCGCTCAGGATCACGCGAGATGCAAAGAACTCGCTGGGTGGGTGCGGTCAACAGGGTCGAGACTCCGGACGGAGAATCGTATCGCGCCAGTAACTAAAGTCAATGTTCCTCCGGGGATGGCTGTATTCCGTGTAACTTGCCTTACGGAGTGGCAGTAGCGGCGCTTACGAAGCGGTGGGTTAGAGATGCGGACGAGCTGCGCGCAAGATGCGCGCGGTCAGCTCCGCGAAGCCGCGACCGCCCGGGAGCTCGGTCACCGCCCAGATCCGGACGCCGAGAGCGAGGAGCGCGGCGTGATGTCGCGCGACGTTCGCGACACCGACGGCATGCTGGAAGAACGCGAACGCGGGCGCGTCGTTCGGCGAGTCCCCCACATAAAAGTAGCGCTCCGACAGCACGTCGACGGGCTCGCTCCACAGGTGCGCCGCCACGCGCGCGGACATCTTTGCCTTGTCCGCCGCGGAGTATGTGCCGTGCAGGTGGATGCTCGAGCGCGTGGTGCGAAGGCCATGCGACTCGAGGATCGAGCGTGTGCGCTGGATATCGTCCGGCGACAGGTGCTCGTGCTCGTCGATGTCGTACGCGAGATCCACGTCGCGCAGCGACTGATCCATCGCAGGCTTGACCCAGGGCAGGTCGCGCGCCACGTGTGCGCGCG
>JBDTCO010000036.1:0-23305 GCA_039923495.1 Polyangia bacterium | reverse complement strand
ATCAAGATTGCGCATGAAGAATTGATGCGCGAGCAACGCGAGGCGAATGAAAAGCTCGTCCACGCGTCGCTCCGCGCGCACGAGGACGTGGAGAGGGCGGAAGACGCGAAGGCGAGCGCCGAGGGCGATCGAGCGCGGCTCTTCGAGCATGCCGGCTGGGGGATCGCGATCGTGAAGGCGGGCGAGCACACCCTTCAGGCCGTCAACACCGCGTTCGCGTGCATGCACGGCTTCACCATCGAGGAGATGATCGATATGCCACTCGAGCGGGTGTGTGCGACTTCGAGTCTTGAGCAGCAGCGCCGGGAGATCCGGCTCGCCGAGGAGAGCGGGCATCGACGCTTCGAGGTGACCCACGTCCGCAAAGATGGGAGCGAGTTTCCATGCCTCACCGACGCGACGACGCTTCGGGACGCGGACGGGCGGCTCACCGCAAGCGCGTACAACTTTCAGGATATGACCGAGTGGAACGAGCTCAAGGGCCGACTCGCGGTCGCCGACCGCCTGGCGGCGCTGGGCACGATGACCGCGAGCATTGCCCACGAGATCAACAACCCGCTCGCGTGCAACGTCGGAAACCTCGCCTGCGCGATGACCGAGCTGCCGAAGATGATCGAGCTCGCGATGCGGCTGGTCGGTGCCGACTCGCCTGGCCTGCCTCTTCTGCAGGAACAGTGCACGGAGCTGCTGGCCACGCTCAAAGACGCGCAGGAGGGTGCAAGTCGGGTGCAGCGAGTCGTTGCGGACATGAATACCTTCGCCCGATCACCCGGCCAGTCTGCCCGGGCATCGAAGCTGTCCGTCGCGATACAGGAAGCTCTACGCATCTGCAACACGCGGATCCCGAAGTGCGCGCGGGTGATTCAGGATTTTCGAAGCGATCCCTACGTGCGCCACGAAGCCCAGCTCGCGCAGGTGTTCGTGAATCTCCTGGTGAATGCCGTCCACGCGATTGAATCATCGGGCGCAGCCGAGCCCGAGATCCATGTGCTCCTGGAGGAGGACCAGCACGGAAACGCCATCGTCGAGGTGAGAGACACGGGCTGCGGGATGTCTCCCGAGACCATGGCGCGCATCTTCAATCCGTTCTTCACCACGAAACCGGTCGGCGTTGGCAGCGGCCTCGGACTGTCGATGTCCTACAGCATCGTCGCGGCCCACGGAGGCGAGATCACCGTCGAGAGTGTCGTCGGGAAGGGCACCGCCTTCCGTGTTCGTTTGCCGTCGACGGAGCCCCCTGCGGGTCAGGCGACAGCCGTCGAGGTGACTACGCCCGTTCGCAGGCTGCGAGCGCTCATCGTGGACGACGACGCTGGCGTTGCTCGGGCTCTGGGTCGAGCTCTCGGCGCGAATCACGACGTGGTCATCCTCGATTCTGCGCGGGCTGCGCAGCGCACGCTCGAGCAAGACGCGTCGTTCGATATCGTCATCTGCGATCTCATGATGCCGGAGGTGACCGGTATGGACTTGTACGAATGGGCGGTCGTGGCTCATCCGCAGATCGCCGAGCGCATGCTGTTCATGACGGGCGGCGCGTTCTCCGAGCGCTCGGAGATCTTCGCCCAGCGCATGGCTGACAGAATGCTCCACAAGCCGTTCGACAGAGCAACGGTGATCTCGAGCATCACGAAGCGCCTGGCTCGCTGCTAGTCAGGGCCCGGGGTGAGGCCGTGTCCGCGAGCCCCGCGTGCAGGGCCGCGGTGTCGAGGCAGAACGCGCGCAGCACGTCGGCCGCCGTCGAGAGCTGGGCGGTCCGGCTGCCTCGGCCGAGCGTCATCGCGAGGCGCTCGAGCTCGACCCGCAGCGCGCCCCCGCAGCACAGCGCCTCGTGCTCGAGCGCGAGCTGGAGCAGGCGCTCGTCGCGTAGATCGCCGATGGCGTCCTCGAAGCCACGGAGCTGCGCGATCACGGCGCGCAGCTCTGTGCGCAGGATCGCAAACGGTTGCAGCAGGCTCTCCAGGCGCTTGGCGGCGAGGCGCGCCTTGTGGAGCACTCTGTCGGCTCGTGGCTGACTGCCGTTCTCGAGCGCGGCGTGCAGCGCGGCTTGTAGACGCTCCGCGGCCGCCTCGATCGCGCGCCGGACCTCGTCGATGAACAGCGGCGGGCTCGTCGGCGACACGTTCACCCGATACCTGCGCAGCGCCGCGTCGAGCGCGCGCTCGATGCGCGGCACCTCGTGAACGACGACCCGTGCGAGGCGCTTGCGGAGGTGCCGCTCACGGCGCTCCCACGCGGAGCGCGCGTGCGCGATGGCCTGCGCGCACCCGGCCTCGTGCCGCGTACCGAGGAGGGCGAGCGCGACCTCGACGTCGCGCGCGAGGCCCGTCGCGGTGATGAGCGTGGCGAGGCGTTTCCTGCTGCGACGGGCGACGCGTCGAGGCACGAGATGCGCGTGCGAACCGACCGTGACGCGGAGCTCGCGCGCCATCCTGCGGAGGTCGTGCAGCGCAGCAGGATCGTGCTCGACCACGACGCGCCTCGACGCGGCCACGACATGAGCGAGCTGACGCCGAAGCACGAGCCGGACCCCCTCGCGGGGATGACGCGCGAGGAGGTCGTCCGGCAGCGTCACGCGCTCAGAGCGTGCGCACGTGCGCGACGAGCGCCTTGCGCTGCTCCGGCGTGAGCGTGGCGAAGCCCGGCATGCGCACCTTGCCGTCCGCCTTCACGCCCTTCTCGATCACCACCTCCATCTGGGCATCGGTCATGGACTTCGCCTTGTCGGTCTTCGTCCAGTCGGAGACCTTGAGCTTCTTGCCCGCGGGCGTCTGGCCTGCGCCGTCCTTCCCATGACAGGCCGCGCACCGGCCCTGGAAGAGCGTGGCGGTCGCGGGATCGGCGGAAGCGACCGAGACGGTGAAGAACAGCGAGGCGATGGCGACGTGACCGAGGTTCATGGCTGCTTCTCTTTCTGAGCGGGCAGAGCGGGCTGAGCGGGCTGAGCGGACTTTGCGGGCTTCGCGACTGCGGGCAGGAGGTACGTCTCGAGATCGGTGACGTCCTCGTCGGTGAGCTTGCCGGCGTAGGCAGGCATCGTGCTCTGCGCGCCATATCGCTGGGCTGCATCCGGATGCAAGATCACGCCCGCGAGCCATGCAGACGACCCGTAGTCGCCGAGGCTCGGACCGACGAGCGGGTCCTCGCCCGACAGAGCATGGCAACCGTGACAGCCCGTGTCCTCGAAGAGCTTCTTGCCCGTGGGCGGCTCGGACTCGCGGCCGCCGAGCGAGCGTACATACGAGGTGAGCGTGGCGAGGTCGGCCGGTGACGCCGTCGTGGGCGGCATGCCCGCGAGCGCGGTGGCGCCGAAGTACTCGGGCTTGGTCGGATCCGCGATGAGGCCGCGGACCCACTCCGTCGTCATGAGGTGCTGGAGGTCGGGCGCGCTCGCTCCACCGATGCCGTCCGGGCCCTTGTGACAGGGCTGGCACTCGTGCACGAAGACGTGGGCGCCGCGCGAGCGCGAGGTGTTCATGTAGATGAGGTCGGCGCCGCCGGGCGGAATGCCGAGCGCCGCGAGGGTCATGGCCTCCTTTGCGTCCTTCTCGGCCGCCTCCTTCTGGACGCGGACCGCCGGATCGCTCGCGTCTCGAACCATCGGATGGAACGTGAGGAACGCGATGCCTCCGCCCAGGCACGCGGCCGCCAGCAGGTGCCGCCAGCGCCGACGCGGGGAGCCGACCGCATTTCGATCGACGAGCGGCAGCGCGAGCAGAAAGCACACCGCGACGAGCATGAAGACGAGCACGAACGTGCCTTCCCAGCGACCCGGCACGATCTTGAGCAGCTCGAACAGCCACAGGAAGTACCACTCCGGTCGCGCGAGGTAGTTCGACGCCGGGTCGGCGGGCGCATCGAGCGGCGCGCCGTGCTTGGCGATGACGACCCACACCAGGCCCGCGAGGATGAGGAGCGAGAAGGCGAGATCGTAGGTGATCTGCCCCGGCCAGAAAGGCCTGGTCTTCGCTTCGAGCTCGGCCTTGGGCCTCGACCAGCGCGGCGTCGCGCCGTGCCGACGGAAGAAGTAGATGTGCGCGACGAGGATCGACAGCAGCAGCGTGGGCAGGAAGAACACGTGGAAGCCGAAGAAGCGGGTGAGCGTGAGGTTCCCGAGGCCGTTACCGCCCTGGACGACGTGCTGGATCCAGCGACCGACGAGCGGGAGGGTGCCCATGATGCTGGTGACGACGCCGGTCGCCCAGTACCCCTTCTGATCCCACGGCAGGAGGTAGCCCGTCAGGCAGAACGCCAGCGACACGAAGAGCAGGAACACGCCCGTCCACCAGCCGAGCTCGCGCGGCGCGCGGTCTGCGCCGTACAGCAGCGCCTGGAACATGTGGACGACGAGCAGCACCACCATCGCGCTCGAGCCGAAGTGGTGCAGGCCGCGCACGAACCAGCCGAAGGGCACCACGTGGGTGAAGGAGTAGACGCTCCCCCACGACTCGCGGCTCGACGGCGTGTAGTAGAGCGCCATCAGCACGCCGGTCACGGCCTGCAGCACGAAGAGGAAGAGCAGGCCGCTGCCGAAGACGTAGGCCCAGCTCGCGCCGCCGATCACGGGCTCGTCGAGCGCGGACTTCATGATCTTGCGGTAGCCGGTGCGGTCCTCGAGCCAGTCGCGAAACTTCATCAGACTTCTCGCTTCGCGGAGGTGCCGGCGATGAAGCGCTGGTACGTGACGAACACGGTGCCGTCGGGCTTGACCTCGACGGGCAGCGAATCGAGCCCGCGCGGCGACGGGCCGCCGAGGACGTGGCCATCGGCCAGCGCGAAGTCGCTCGTGTGGCACGGGCACGCGAACACCGAGCGCTTCTCGTCGTAGCCGACCGGGCACGCGGCGTGCGGGCAGACGTTGGAGTACGCGTCCACCTTCTTCGCGTCGCGGCGCACGAGCCACAGCGCGCCGATCGACTTCGGGTCGCTGCGGTCCCAGGCGTCCCTGATGACGCCGACGACGCCGCGCTCGACGGGCTTGCCGATGGGGAGCTCCGAGATGTTGCCGTACGCGGTTGCGCCGTCGGTGCCGACGATGCTTCGTCGCCACAGCGGATCGAGGAACGCACGGATCACCGGCACGCCCACGACGCCCGCGATCACCACCGAGATCGCCCCCGATGCTGCGATCAACAACGTGCGCCGTTTCTGCTCAACCATGTCGTCTCCCGTTCAAAAAGTTCCTGTCGCGCTCGCGAAGGCGAGGAGCGCCTGGCCGTTCTGGTAGGACGAGAAGCCGTCCTGGAAGCGCAGGTAGCGCGCCGTGCCGGTCAGGCGGAGGCGGCTCGTGAGCGCCCAGCTCAGCTCGAGCGCCGCGTTCTGCAGCTGCGTCGCGAGGTACGCGGTGTTCTGCGCGATGCTGTACATCGCCGTCACGGAGCCCTTCTTGACGAAGGTGACCGTGAGCCCGCCGGTGCCGAGCCAGGCGCGCCCGTGGAAGTCGATGGGTGCATAGCCCGCGGTCGGCGACCGCTGCGAGAGCTCGTAGCGATCGTCGGTGAGCGCGCCCAGCACGAAGAACGAGAAGCGCTTGACCACGCCGCTCACGCGCAGGCGCACGTCGAAGCCCTTGTGGTCCGGCTCGGCACCCGACACGTGGGTGCGCTCGAAGAAGTAGCTGCCGCTCGCATCAAGCCGCAGGCGCCTGGTGACGCGTGTCCGCAGCGCCGCGAAGAACGTGCCGCGGTCGCGATCGAAGTCGCCGATCCGGAACGCGTCGATGACCTGCGGGTCGTCCTCCACATTTCGATACGTGAAGGCCCGGCCACCAACGGTGACGTGCAGGTCGTGGACGGTCGCGACGGCGCGCAGCTCCACGTTGGAGACGAGCCGGCCGCGATCGAGCGTGACCTGGCGGAGGCCGATCTGGGTCGCGCGATCGGAGAGCAGCACGGTCTGCGACCACGCATCACGGCCGCGGTCGTAGCTCGCGCGCGCCTCGCCCTCGAACGCGAGCCAGCGCAAAGCGACGTAGCGAGCGTCGAGCTCGAGCTTCGCGCCGACGGGCGTGTAGCGTGAGGCGGCCTGGTCGAGCGTGGACGTAGCGAGCTCGCGGTGATCGAGCAGCGACGCCGTCGTCGAGTTGCGATAGCCGTCGATGCGAGCGCTCGCGCGCCACTTCTTCGTCGGGTACCAGGCCACGCCGAACGCGGCTCGCTGGCGCAGCGAAGAGACGTCGGCGCTCTCCGAGCGGATGGTGCCGTTCGAGCCGGCCGTCGTGACCATCGTGCGATCGGTGCGCGGCGTGCT
Source organism: Polyangia bacterium (assembly GCA_039923495.1). GTDB lineage: Bacteria > Myxococcota_A > Polyangia > Palsa-1104 > Palsa-1104 > JBDTCO01. The sequence continues at coordinate 17,059 of JBDTCO010000036.1, read as the reverse complement.
CGTCGTGTAGGTCACGCGATACATGCCGCCGAAGAGGACCGGGCCGGGACGCGCGCTCTCGACGAAAGCGGCGGCCTCGATGGTGTCGCGCGAGATGTGCTCGCGGATGTCGAGCGACCCCGATGCGGTGCCATCCACGCGATCGTCGACATGGAGTCGATCGCCAAGCTGGTCCCTGCGGTAGCCGATCTGGACGCGGATGCGCACGAGGCCGTGCGGCACGAGCGTGTAGCCGGCGCGCGCGGCCACCGACCAGTCCGCCCGGCTGCGGTAGCCGGGGTAGCCCGTCGCGCCGAGCGGTCCGGGACCGACGAAGCCGCCCTCGACCGAGGGCCTCGTGCCCGACCAGCGGTCGAAGTCGAAGCCGCTGTCGAGCACGCCGTGCCCGGGACCGACGGCTTTCTCCCAGTCGATGTGGACGTTCTCCCGCGCGGTCTGCAGACTCTGCAGCGGGTTGGCGAGGATCTGGCCGATGCGCGAGCGCTCCGCGTACGGGTAGAGGTCGCGCCGCACGCTCAGCCTCAGCTTCGAGCCGTCGCGGAGGCGGCCCGAGAGGGCTGCGCTGCCGGTGCCGTTGGTGGTGACCTCGACGAAGAGCTGTCCCGTGAGCCACTTCGACTCGATGGGCACGAGGGCGCGCAGCGTGAACCAGCTCCGGCTCGGCAACCCGAGGAGCTCGCGCAGACGACGGTCGCTGCCGCCCTGCGTGCCGAATGCCGCGAAGCCGCCACCCTCGGCCGAAAGAGTGGCCTTCGGCGGCACGAGCACGAGGCGCCCCACATCGCTCATCGCTTCCGGCTCGTCGCTGGTATCGGCGAACGCGGGCAGCGACAGCAGCGACGCGAGCACGAGGACGATGCGTCTCATCGCAGCCGCCCGAGCAGCGTGGGGTCGGTGTCGGAGCCGTGGATCTCGGTGTGGCAGTCGTAGCAGGCGCGTCCACGAGCGAGGAAGTCGCGGTGGTCGACGCCCATGATGACGGGGAACTTGGCCTCGAAGTGACACTGGAGGCACAGGCTGTTGCCCTGCTGTGTGAGCAGCGCAGCGACGGGGGAGCCATGCGCCTTGTGGCAGACCTGACAGCCGTCGTCGAGCGCGGCGTGCCGGAACACCTTCGGGCCGGCCTCTCGTGCGTGGCAGCGCGCGCAGGTCGCGGACGGCTCGAGCGCGAGGGCCTTTCCGTCACCGTGCACGCTGTGACAGTCGGCGCACGTCATCTTGCCCTCGGGTACCGGGTGGTGGAAGACCTGCTGGAAGTCCGCGGTGTCGGCGACGTGGCACTGGTTGCAGAAGTCGGCGCCGCGCACGAAGGCGCTCTTCGGCTTCTCGGGGGTCTTCGACTTGAAGTGCACGACGTCGGAGTGGCACTGCCAGCAGGCGACGTCCTTGTGCTGCGCGTGGGCCCAGGAAAACGTCAGCTTCGTGTGGCAGCCGAGGCACATCTCGGCCTTGCCGCGCGACGACATCGCGAGCAGGTCCTTCGCACCGACGATGTGACCGGGCGGATCGGCGACGTGCAGGCTGCCGTTGCCGTGACAGCTCTCGCAGCTCATGTCCTTGGCATGCACGGTGTGCGACAGCGCGTCGGCCTGATCGGCGTGGCACGCGACGCACATGTCGGCACCGACCGGCTCGGCGGCCTCGCGGTGCAGGAGCTTGCCGTGCTCGGACGTGCCCATGCCGAGGTGACGACAGGCGATGAGGCCGCTCAGCAGCACGAAGACCGTGACGACGCGCTTCATGGGGTCGCCTCGAAGGTGGGCGTGGGGCCAAAGACGCCGCCTCGACGCTGAGGCAGTCGCTCGAGCGCACCGACCTGGCGATACGGCGGGGCGGCATCCGTGCCCGCGACGCGGTGACAGTCCATGCACGCGTGCGAGCCCATCGACACCTCGGCGCCACCCCCGTGCGGGACGTCGTCGAGGCGGACCGCGCCCTCGCGCGTGGTGATGGCGCCGACGAGGTACTCGTAGCTCGTGACGCCGGGCAAGAAGAGCTCGATCGCGTGCGGCGGGAACTTCGTCTCGTCGGTGAAGTCGGGCGTGCCATCGACCAGGGTCGCCAGGAGACCGCCTTGCGGCGCATCCGCAGAGAGAGGCAGCGAGAGCGCGACCGGCAATGACACGTAGTGGTCGCGGCCGTCGGCGTGATCGGTGTGCAGCGAGAACGCGACATCGTACAGCGATCCCGGCGCGAGCTTCACGTCGGCGACGGCGTCACCGGTGTCGAGCGCGCGCACGAGCCGGAGATCCCAGCCGGTCCCGTCGTAGCTCGCCGAGGCACCGACGTCCGCGACGCTCCCCGACGACGTGAGGAGCAGCTGCGCGGGGACCGTGTCGCCGTCGCTCGGAACGTAGCCCCTCGCGATCGCCGTCGCGTAGGGCAGCGCCGCGGAGACTCCGGGGGCATCACCGAAGGCCGGTGGCGCACTCGCGAACGGGACGGCGAACACGCCGGCCGACGCGGGATCGAGCACGAAGGGCGGCGCGCGACCGACGAGCGAGAGGTCTTGCCAGGCAGCACGTCCCTCGTCGCTCGCGCGTCCCGTGGTCGTGACGAGCCCGTCGTCCGCGACGCCGGAGCGAGAGGTGCGATCGGCGCGCCAGGTCCACAGATCGATGGGACCGCCGAACGTGTCGAGCAGTCGCATCGTCTGCTCGCCGTCCTCGACGCGCCAGTTGGGCATGCGGCTCCCACGGTCGTGACACGCGACGAAGCAGCCGGCGGTGGCGAACTGCCGGGTCGCCGCCGGACCGCGAGCGCTCAGCGCCACACCGAGCGACACCTCGGCGAGCGGAGCTGCATTGGTCGAGCCGTCATCGGTGCGGAAGCCGCCGCCGAGCCGACTCCACGCGCCTGCCGAGTAGGAGAAGTAGGACTGCTCGTCACCGCGCTCAGAGAGCCAGCGCGTGCGCAGGAACAGCTGCGTCGTGCTCCGGGCCACCTGCACGACGATCGTGTGCACCGTCGGGCGCAGGGGAATCGCGCCTGCGGCGGGGACCGCCGGCATCGAAGACGCACCGCAGGCCTCGACGCAGCAGACGACCAGCGCACACAGTGAGAGTCGTCTAGTGATTCGCGTGCACCGAGGTCACCGCGAACTGGCGGCCCTCGCCATGACAGACGGCGCACGCTTCCATGCCCGTGGAGCTCGTCTCGAGCGCCACGTGCGTGTGCGCCGTCGCGGTGTCGTGGCACGAGAGACACACCGACTGGATGACCGGGATCATCGGGCCGGACGGCGGGTACACGGCGGTGCCGCTGTGGACGATCGTGTCCGACTCGTTGGCGCTGGTCGGGACCGAGGTCGCGGGGATGGCGTCGATGGTGTACGTGCCGGCCGCATGGCACGTCTCGCAGCGCGCGAGATCGCCGGGGAAGCGGATGTCGTCGAAGCGGTTGACCGAGCCCTTGTAGCCATAGACGGCGAACGGCACGGAGTAGTCGAGCTCGTCGCCCTTGTGGATGGAGTGGATGAGCCTCGAGAAGCGAACGCTGCGCTCCTCGAGGTGATCCACCGTCGCTGCCAGATCCGTGTTGCCGTTGGGGGTCTTCGGGCGCGAGGCCCAGTCGGTCTGGTCCGGCGCGTGGCACATGACGCAGTACTCGGTGTTCGTGCGCAGGTCGCCGTGCGCGCGGAGCTCCTGGTGACACGCGTTGCAGCGCTCGACCTCGACGACCTTGCGTCGCGGCACCACGTCCGAATCGTCAACGGAGAAGTAGGCGACGGGGTTGTTGCCGCCCTCCTCGAAGGTGCCCATGTCGGAAGGCAGCGTCAGCACGCGCCGACCCTCCATACCGGCGGCGAACGTGCCGTGTGCGCTCGAAAGGATCGCCGGACCGAGCGGCGACCACGCGTCCTTCGCCGAGCGCGGTACGAACTGGTAGCGATAGCTGCCATCACCAACGGGCTGCGCGGTGGCGCGGACGTCCTGCCCGATGTTGTTGACCTGCGAGTAGTCGGTGGTCGGACCGGAGATGGTGATGACGAGTCGATCGAGCGACGCGAGCTCCACGGCGGACCCATCGGCGTTCTTCACCGTGAACACGACGACGGGCGAATCGCCGCTCACACCGGTCACCTTGGTGATGGCCAGCACGAGGCCCTTGGCCTCCTTCGAACGCGCGGGCGTCGTGTGTGCGCCGCTGACGGAGAGGTCGTACTCGGCACCGTCGGGGACGTGGCAGCTCGCGCAGACCGCGTCGCTCTGCATCGGGCCGCCAGCGTGCGCCACGTGCAGCGCGGGCACGGCGGTCGGGTCGCCGAACCATGCGCTGTCGTGACACGACGCGCAGGCGCGCTTCGACACGACGGACTTCCAGTGGTCGGCGGCCGGCGCCTGCTGATGGCACGTGGTGCAGTTGCGCAGGTCCTGCGGGAACTCGACACCGGAGATGTTGATCGTCTGGTCGCGATCGGCCACGGTCTCCGCGAAGATCGAGTCGCTGTTCTTGTAGCCGATCACGTCGTACGCGACGCCCGCGAGCCCCGCAGCCTGCGCGGCAACCAGCGTCGGCAGATTGATGCCGGTGTGGATGCGGTGGACCAGCGACGTGAGATCGAGCGGGTTCATGGTGCCCGGGACCGCAGGGTCTTCGCGGTTGGGGTCGACGAGCTGCGTCGTGTGGCACGTCACGCAGAGCTTCACCTCGCGGCGATAGCCACCATGCACCGCGAGCGGCGAGTGGCAGCCGTTGCAGGCCCCGATGGCGACGACGTCCGATGCGATCGGCACTCCGCCGGCGGGCACGAAGTCGTAGGTCGCGTTGGCGACCTCGGGCGAGCCGCCCTCGACGGCGCGATCGGTCCAGGCGCCGATGCGGTGGGTGCTCGTGGTCGAGAAGCCGGCCGGCATCGCGATCGCGAACGAGTAGCGCGTGCCGTCGCCGTCGATCTTCGAGTACGTGCCCGTCGTCTCGTCGGTGGGCTGGATGGTGTCGCCGAGCGTGCCGGTCGCGGGCTTCGTGATGTAGCTCGAGAACGAGCTCGCGCCCGTCACGGGATCCGGCGTCAGCACCGCCAGCGTCCATTGCGTCGTGAAGTCGGCGGACGTGCGCACCGAGCCGTCTGCATCCGTGATGCGAAAGTCGGCGAACACGTGTCCCTTGACGACACCGGCGCGATAGATCGTCATCGCCAGCGTCGAGCCCGGCGTCGGTGCGACCGCACCATCGGTCGACGCGGTCGGCTGTGCATCGGAGCAAGACGAGACGAGCACGATCATGCCCAGCAGGAGGAGCGCGCGGTGCATGGATGCCTTTTTGAGCGGGGAGGGGCGGAGATCAGGACAGCTCGAGGACGACACGGCCGCTCACTTTCCCTGGGCGGGAGGGATTGCTCGGCCTTCGTGACCGGACACGACGACCGCCCGTGCACCTTGTGTGCCGCATCGCTCGGCGTCGTCCTACACGCGCGTCGGCATCACAAGGGCGGGACGTTCTGGCAGATGGGACTATTTGGCCCGTCTCGGCGACGCAAGAGCGAGGGTCCAATGGTCCACGCGCTACCTGCGCGCGCTCACGTCGAGGCGTGCGGCTGATGCTCGACGAAGTAGTGGCGGACGTACGCGGCGAGCTGCTTGTCGCTCGGATGATCGAGGGTCTCGACGCCCCTCACCTTCGCCTCGATCACATGATTGTGCTTGTGCAGGTGCCGGATGAAGTCGAGCTTGGCCGACGACGGACCGACGACGAGGATGTCGCTCGCGTCCTTGAGCGCGTCCGCCACCAGCTGGTAGTAGTCAGCGCTGCCGGCATGCCGACCCTGCTCGTCCGCCTTGCGCGCCACGTAATGGTAGGGCGCGGCGATGGTACGCACGTCGAAGCCCTCGGGCTCGATATGAAACAGCTTTGCTTCCTTGTGATCGATCCATACGGCTGCGATGCGAGTTGTCATGCCGGCTGCTCCAGCAAGTTGGAGGCCCACGCCCGAGGGCATGCAAGGTGCACCACTCGTGGTCATGCACACCGAGCCAAAATCGACCGCCAGGAGCCGGAAGATCACCCGGGCGCACCTTGTCGGTGGAGGCATCGCCTCGCTCGCCGCCGCAGCGATCCTCGTGCGCGACGGCGGGATCCTCGGTGACCACGTCACCATCTACGAGGAGCTCGAGCGCGTCGGTGGCTCGCTCGACGGCGCCGGCGACCCCGAGCACGGCTACAAGCTCAGGGGCGGGAGGATGATCGAGAGCAAGGACCTCTGCATGTTCGATCTCTTCTCGTCGGTGCCGTCGCTCGACGGCGACCACACCGTCACGCGGGAGCTCGCGCAGTGGAACGAGGTGATGAAGACGCGATCGAACGCCCGGCTGGTCCGCCACGGCCACCGCGTCGCCGCCGCGAGGCTCGATCTGCCGGAGAGGGACATCCGCGCGATCGAGCAGCTCGTGCTCGAGCCGGAGGCGCTCCTCGGCAACGATCGGATCACCGATCACTTCGAACCTTCGTTCTTCGAGACGAGCTTCTGGCTGATGTGGTGCACGACGTTCGCGTTCCAACCCTGGCACAGCGTCGCCGAGCTGAGGCGCTACTTCGTGCGCTTTCTCCACAGGGTCGACGGCATGCACGAGCTGCGCGGCATCATGCGCATGCCCTACAACCACTACGACTCACTCGTGCTGCCCCTGCGCAGGTGGCTCGAAGAGCGCGGCGTTCGCTTCCAGCTCGGCACGCGCATCACCGAGATCGAGTTCACGAAGCACGGTGACGAGCAGGTCGCCGAGGTGCTCGTGTTCGACCGGGGAGGCGAGCGAGGGCGGATCCCGGTGCACGCGCACGACCTCGTGATCGCCACGCTGGGCTCGATGACCGACGCCTCGTCGTGGGGGTCCATGGACGTGCCCGCGCCGCTAGACGACGCGCCCTCGGGCAGCGCGTGGGCGCTCTGGCGCCAGATCGCAGCGGAGCGGCCCGAGCTCGGTCGTCCGTCGGTGTTCGCGAACCACGTCGCCGAGTCGAAGTGGATGTCCTTCACCACGACGCTCCGATCGACCGAGCTGTTCGATCGTGTGCGGGTCCTCACCGGCAACGTGCCGGGCGAAGGCGGGCTCATCACATTCGTCGATTCCGGCTGGCTCATGTCCATCGTGCTGCCCCACCAGCCGCACTTCCTCGACCAGCCCGAAGGCGTGCAGGTCTTCTGGGGCTACGCGCTGTCGGTCGACCGGCCGGGCACGTTCGTCGACAAGCCCATGACGAGCTGCAGCGGTCGCGAGATCATGACCGAGCTGCTCGGTCACCTGGGTGTGAGCGAGCACGCCGAGACGATCCTCGCCGATGCCATCTGTCTGCCGTGCATGATGCCGTTCATCACGAGCCAGTTCCTGCGGCGCGAAGAGGGGGACCGTCCAGCGGTGCACCCGGTGGGCTACTCGAACTTCGCCATCACCGGCCAGTTCTGCGAGCAGCCCGACGACGTGGTGTTCACCGTCGAGTACTCGGTGCGTTCGGCGATGACGGCGGTGTACGAGCTGCTCGGGCTCGATCGGAAGCCGCCGCCCGTCTACAAGGGCCTGCACGATCCGCGGAACGTCTTGAAGGCGTTCCTGGCGCTGCACGATCTCGGTGCGTGAAGCGGCGACGGATCTTTCAGGTGTCGAAGCCGCGCGTGAGGTTCGCCACCAGCCCTTCGAGCTCGGGGAGCGGCACCTCCAGACGGCCGATCTCGCGCCCGTCGAGGAACTTCACGAACGTGGGCGTGCCTTTGATCCCGTACGCATCGGCGATGGTCTTCTCCATGGGCACGTTCAGGCGGTACAGCCGCACGCGCGACTCGAGGATCGAGGCCGCTCGCAAGAGGACGGGCTCGAGCTCGCGACAGCGCGCGCATCCGTCGGCCATGAACTGGACGGCGACGGGCCCGGACGCGAGCAGCACGAGCCCCTCGAACGTGTCGCTCGTCAGCGTCGGGATGGGATCGCTCGCACCGGCGTCGCTACTTCTCATACTTGACCTTGAGGTCGTCGCTGACCGCATGCACGCCGGCGACACCGCGCGCGATGAGCGCGGCCTCGAAGTTGTCGAGCTGGCTCGGCACCGTGCCGGTCAGGCGGACGATCCCGTTCTTCACGACGGCGCGCACGTTCGCGAGCTCGCTGTCGTGCGCGAAGCCTTCCTCGACGTGCCGTGCGATCTGGAGATCCTTCGCCTCGACCAGCGGCCGCAGCGAGGCCGGCAAGATCTGTAGCTCGTCAGCCACGCGCACCACGCCGTCGACGCGCCCCGCGGATGCTGCTGCCGCTGCCTTCGCGGCGGCCGTGGGGACCATGCCGAACAGCGTGACGACGCCGTCCCTCGTGTCGACGCTGATGTCGAGGGCTGGCACCGTCTCGTCCGCGAACAGGCGGAGCTTGACGTTGGTGGTGACCCACTCGTCGGTGAGGCGACGGTCCGCGGCCTTGGTCGAGGCGCGGCGCTCGAGGCGCTCGATGTCGGCGCGGGTCATGCGATCGCTGGTGACGATCTCGGTGGCGACCCGCGTGACGCCGGGGACCGCGCCGGCATCGCTCACCGCGATGAGCTCGTCGAGGATGCTCGCGGTGGTGCCGGCGAGCAGCACGACCCCCGCGTCGACGGCCTTCACGCGCACCGCGCTGGCGAGCAGCACCTGGTCGTTCGTAAGCCGCTTCTCCACCTCGGCCTTGATCTGCTGATCGGCGACCTTGGTGACGGTGCGAGCGACCTCGGGGACGACCTGGAGGAGGTTGCGGACGCTCTTCACGCCCTTGATGGCCGTCGCCCTGCGCTCGGCGGTGTCGCGCATCGCGGGGGTCGCGACCTTGCCGTACAGCGTGACGACCCCGTTCCTCGTATCGACGGAGACGCGACCGCTGTCGACCCCGCCCGCGGTCCACAGCGCGAGCTTGGCCTTGGTCGTGAGCCACGTGTCGGGTCTGTCGGCGTGAGCGGACGTGCCGAAAGTCGTTACGGCGAGCACGAGCGCGAGCTTGGTCCACATGACGGTGTCTCCTCGGGGGGTGGGGGGGCGGGCACCAGCTCCCAAGCAAGCGTCACGCCATGCTGCGGGAAGCCGCGCGGCTCGGAAGATGCAGCGAGTCGGAGGGTCCGGTCGCCGTGATCGGACACCCTCTCATGTTCCCGAGCACCGCCCTCGTGCGGTCTGGAGATGCCGATGCTGCGTAGCCTGAAGGACCTCGAAACCTACCGAGTACGCGCGACCGATGGAGACATCGGGACCGTGCTCGACTTCCTCGTGGACGACCAGCGCTGGGTCGTGCGCTACGTCGTCGTCAAGACCGGCTCGTTCTTCAACGAGCGGGACGTGCTGCTCTCGCCGATCTCCTTCCGTCAGGCGGATGGCACGACGCAGCAGTTCCACGTTTCTTTGACGAAGGAGAAGGTCAAGCACAGCCCAGGCCTCGACGCTCACCAGCCGGTGTCGCGCCAGTACGAGCGCGAGTACTCGCGCTACTACGGGTATCCCGCGTACTGGGGCTACCCGGGCATGTGGGGCATGAGCTCGTACCCCAGCTTCCTCGCAGAGGGCGTGTGGGACGCCGGCTCGACGATCGCGCACGACCCCGCCGACGCGAGCCTGCGCAGCGCCAAGGAGCTGCGCGGCTATCACATCGAGGGGAGCGACGCGGAGGTCGGCCACGTCTCGGACTTCATCATCGACGACGAGACCTGGGCGGTCCGATACCTCGTCGTCGACACCAGCAACTGGCTCGTCGGCAAGCGGGTGCTCGTCGCACCGCACTGGGCGAGCGCCGTCAGCTGGGACGAGCGTAAGGTGCACGTGCGGATGAGTCGAGACGAGATCAAGGGCAGCCCCGTGTGGCACCCGGACGCACCCGTCAACCGCGAGTACGAGACGCGGCTCTACGACTTCTACGGCCGTCCCGCGTACTGGAGCGCCGAGGGCGCGCCCATCGACGTGAAGCACTCCCAGTCGGGCGAGGTGCAGCGATGAGCCGCTCGTGGAAGCTCGTGTCGATCGTGGAAGCCGAAGGTCGTCGCGGGGGCGACGGTCAGCGCCAGAAGTACGACGCGAGCGCGCAGATGATCCAGACCGAGCAGATCATCCAGATCACGTCGCCGCCCCAGCCCCACGACTGGTGATCGAAGCTGGCATCGCCACTGGCGGCGGCAGCCCGCGCGGCGCGCCTCTGCTGAAGGTACCGGGGGTAGGGCGCGCCCCAGCCGCGGTAGCCCCAGCCGTAGCCGACCGGCGGAACGATGAAGACGAACAGCAGGATCACCCACCACAACCACCAACCACCCATCATCTCGTCACGCTCACTCTCGTGTACGGGGAGGAGCACGAAACGTGCCGTTTCACCAGGCCATGTTTGTGTCACCGGCCGCTTTGCGGCTTGTAGTCGAGCCCCGCGCAGCGCATAGCTCGGCAATGGGGACAGAAGCGCTCGGCAACAAGGTCCTGTGGGTCGACGACGATGACACGTCGGAGGAGATCCTCGTCACCGCGATGAAGCGTCGCGGCTTCCTGCTCACGTGGAAGACCTCCGGTGCCGCCGCGCTGGCGGCCCTCGAAGAGGACGACTTCGACGTGATGGTCGCCGACCTCCACATGGACGGCATGGACGGCCTCGAGCTGTGCGAGCGGGCCACCGCGAGGCGCCCCGACATGCCCGTCGTCATGATGACGTCGTTCGGGAACCTCGAGTCCGCGGTCGCCGCGATGCGCGTCGGCGCATACGACTTCGTCGCCAAGCCCCTCGATCTCGAGTTCGTGCGGCTGACGCTCGTCCGCGCGATCCAGCACCGGAGCCTGCGCATCGAGGTGCAGCGCCTCCGCGAGGTCGTCGCGCCCCTGCACGATCACTCGACGCTGCATGGCGCCAGCCTCGAGATCGCCAAGATCAAGGACGTCATCGACCGCGTGTCCGGCTCCGACGCGATCGTGCTCATCTCCGGCGAGAGCGGCACGGGCAAGGAGCTCGTCGCGCACGCGCTGCACAAGAACAGCCGGCGCGCCAAGGGTCCGTTCGTCGCCATCAACTGCGCCGCGATGCCGGAGGCGCTGCTCGAGAGCGAGCTCTTCGGTCACGTCAAGGGCGCCTTCACCGACGCGCATGGCGCACGACGCGGCCTGTTCCTCAAGGCCAATGGCGGCACCCTGTTCCTCGACGAGATCGGCGAGATGCCGCTCGGCATGCAGTCCAAGCTGCTGCGCGCGCTGCAGGAGCGCAAGGTCCGCGCGGTCGGCAGCGACACCGAGGAGGCGTACGACGCGCGCATCATCACGGCGTCGAACCGCGACCTCGAGGACGAGGTCCACGCGAAGCGCTTTCGCGAGGACCTCTTCTACCGGATCAACGTCGTGCGCATCGTCCTGCCGACGCTGCGCGCGCGCGGGAACGACGTGCTGCTCCTCGCGCAGATGTTCATGAAGCGCTACGCCGCGCAGGCGGCCAAGGCCGTGACGTCGATCTCCACACCCGTCGCGGAGAAGCTGCTCGCCTACCCGTGGCCCGGAAACGTGCGCGAGCTGCAGAACTGCATCGAGCGCGCCGTGGCCTTCGCCCGATTCGACGCGCTCGGTGTCGACGATCTCCCGGACCACATCCGCGACTATCGCTCGAGCTCGCACGACGTCCCCGGCGTGGGTCCGGCCGAGATGCTGTCGATGGAGGAGGTCGAGCGGCGCTACACGCTGCGCGTGCTCGACCAGCACGGCGGATCGAAGACCGCTGCGGCGAGCGTGCTGGGGTTCGATCGGCGCACGCTCCACCGCAAGCTGCTGCGGTGGGGGCTGGCGCATGACGACGACTCCTCGTCGGGACCGCTCAACTAAGCAGCGTCGGTCAGTGCAGAGTTCTGGGGCAGCTCGAGGGTGAAGATGCAGCCAGTGCCCGGCAGGTTCTTCACGGTGATGTCGCCGCCGCTGCTGCGCGCGCCCGTGCGGCAGATCGACAGGCCGAGGCCCATGCCGGACAGGTCGGCGCCGGCCTGCTCGTACGGCTGAAACAGCGCCTCGGTGTCGTCGCTCGCGAGGCCCCCGCACTCGTCCTCGACGTCGATGCGGACGCGATCGCCTGCCACCTTCGCACGCAGCACGACGCGTCCACCGGCGCGGGTGAACTTGAAGGCGTTGTGCAAGAGGTTCGCGAGCACGGAGGCGAGCACGTGATGGTCCGCCTGCACGGTCACGCCGTCGTCGAACGGCACCGAGGAGAAGACGATCCCGCGTGAATCGGCGTCGAGCATCGCGGTGGCCGCGACCTCGTCGAGGAATTCGCGCAGCACGATGGTCTGCGGATGCAGCACGCCGGAGCCGATGCGCACCTCGGCGAGCTCGCGCTCGACGATCTTGCGGAGCCCGATGAAGCAGCGGTCGATCACCCTGCTGGTGCTCCCGCCCATGCCGACCTCGCCGGACTTCAGCACCTCGAAGGCGAGGCTGGCGCTGTGGAGCAGCCCGCCGATCTCGTGTGCGAGACGTCCGGTACGCTCTGACCCCTCCTCCGCGCGCAGCCGGCCGAACTCGGTCACGGCACCCGCGATCGAGTCGTCGAGGCACAGGTTCAAGGTCTTGAAGTCGATCGAGCTGATCGGCGCCTTGGTCTCGACGGCGAGCTCGGTGATGGCCTGGCAGATGCCGCCGTAGTCGTGGACGAGCTGCCCGACGGTGAAGCCCCGGTGCAGGAGCGAGGCGCCGTGCCTCGTGGCGTTCTTCGACATCGCAGCCGAAGGACCGTTGGCGGCCCGCACGATCTCGACGAACTGATCGAGGAAGAGCGGAACGCCTTGCTCGAGCTCGAGCTCGGTGACCCGCGGTGTGGCTCTGCCGGCGAGCTTGAGGCGACAGCGCCTGATGAGCTCGGTTCTGTTCTTGACGATGAAGTCGTGGAGCATGGGTTCCTCTGGGTCGAATTATGCACCCAGATGCACGCGCAAAAGGACCCATCCGACGATCTCGCTGGCCTGCGTGCCACGCCAACCTGTCTCGAACGACAACTTGTCCCGCCCGCCCCGAGGTCAGCCGCCTGCAGGTCGAGGGAGCCGTTTGCCTCAACCGCCGACGACGCCGAAGAGTTTACCGACCGCGGCGGTCACGGCCATCGCCAGCGCGCCGCCGATGGTGACGCGGAGGGCGGCGCGGCCGATGGGCGCGCCGCCGAGCCGCCCACCGACTCCGCCCAGGACCGCGAGACTGATCAGCGAAAACACCGCGATGAACGCGACGCGCAGCGCGGGTGGCGCGACGAGCAGGCCCGCGATCGGGACCGTCGCGAACATCGCGAAGCTGACCGCGGAGATCCACGCCGCCTGCATCGGTCGTGAGAGCTGAGCGTGATCGATCCCGAGCTCGTCTCGCAGGTGCGCTCCGAGCAGATCCTTTGCGCTCAGCTGCTCGGCGACCTTCATCGCGAGCTCTGCATCGAGGCCCCGCTTCCTGTAGATCGACGCGAGCTCCCGCAGCTCCGCGTGCGGCCCGGCTGCGAGCTCTCGCTTCTCGATCTCGATGTCCGCGCTCTCCGCGTCGCGCTGCGAGCTGACCGAGACGTACTCGCCGACGGCCATCGACATGGCCCCGGCGACGAGGCCGGCCACGCCCGCGACGAGGACCGCCGACCTCGACGCGGCCGTTGCAGCGACTCCGATCATCAGGCTCGCGGTCGAGACGATCGCATCGTCGGAGCCCAGCACCGCGGCGCGCAGCCAACCGCTTCGCCCGCTGCGGTGCAGCTCCCCGTGCGGGGTCCGCTTCACGGCCGAAACGTCTGCGCGGGGTCCTCGTTCGCGCCCCGGCTGTCCTCGGCCGCGAGCCAGTAGCCGCGCCGACGGTGATGCTCGTGCAGGCGCTCCTCGTAGGGCCGATCGACCGAGGTGCCGGCCTCCCATTCGGGCGCGGTCTTGATGGCCTCGCGGCTCACGGCAAAGTGGACCTCACGATCGCTCCAGCTCACGCGCTTGACCCAGGACGGCGACACCAGCACGTGCTTGCCGGTCCACCACGGGCTCGTGTCCACGACGACGTAACGGATGTTCCACGTCTCATCGTCGACGATGAAGTCGGAGATGCGGCCGATGTGCCCGTCGGTGGCCTGCACCCCGTAGTGCGTGACCTCCATTGCGCTCCGTAGATGGAGGTCGTTCTTCGTTCGCTGCACGTTCTTCCACGGCTCGCTCCGGAGCGACGAGGGCTGCACACCCAGGCCCCAGTCGAACGTTCCGGCATAGCCCCAGTACGGCGACCAGCCGTAGTACTGGCCGAGGTCGCTCTCGTACTGGCGCGAGACCGGCTTGTCGACGTCGACGCTCGGACTGTGCGCGAGCTTGTCCTGCGTGAGCGCCAGATGGAAAACGCGGGCGCTCCAGTCCACCTCGCGAAATGCGATCGGCGAGACCAGCACGCGGTGCGCCTGGTGCCAGAAGCCAGTCGTGTCGGCGACCATGTAGCGGATGACCCAGCGCTCGTCGTCGAAGAAGAAGTCGCTGACCTTGCCGAGGTCGCCGTCCGTGGCTCCGACCTTGTACTGCTCGAGTGATTTCACGCTGCGCAACATGGGTCACCTCGGGTCGTGCTCGTGCAAGGAGCTTGCCTCGCGCAGGACCTGGGCGTCAGGCGGGGCGCGCCGGTGGTCGCTGGTGGCCCGGAAGGTGCTCTCGAAGAAGAAGAACAGTCGAGGATGGCTCGATGAAGCCGTGCGCGGCTCCACGCGTCGCGCTCCCGTGCCGGGAGCGAACGAACCCACGACCAAGGACACCGATGACTCGTCGTCGCTACGCAGTCTGGATCGATCACAAAGAGGCAAAGATCTTCCACCTCGGCCCCGAAGGCTATGAACAGAGCACCCTCAGGTTGCCGGAGCACCAGCTCGCCCGCAACCAGCACGAGCGCGCGAGCTCCGAGCTCGTCTTCCACGACGTCTCGACTCGCCTCGAGGCGGCCGACGAGGTCCTTGCGCTCGGGCCGACCTCGGAGCGCACCGACTTCCTCCGCTACGTCCACGAGCACGAGCGCGATCTCGCTCCGAAGATCGTGGGCGTCGAGAAGTTCCACGAGGCCACGAACGTACAGCTCATCGAGTACGCCCGTGCGTACTTCGACGAGAAGGACAGCCCCCTTCGCGGGTGAGCGTCGCGCCGAGGCTTTCTCCCGCCACGCTATGATGCGTCTTTGAATCGTACGCACAGGAGCCAGACCATGAAGAAACGACATCACGAGCTCGACGACGAGATGCTCACGACGTTGCGCGCGCAGCTCAACGAGGAGCACGGTCGGTTGACCGACACCGTGCTCACCATCGGTCGGGATCGCAGCGCGAACGCGGGGCGGCACGATCCGGGCGATGCCGTCGACGAGGCGACGCCGAAGGAGCTGGACGACATCAACGACACGCTGCTCGTTCGTTCCCGGCGGGAGCTCGTCTCCATCGAGCAAGCGCTCGCCCGGATGGATGCGGGAACGTATGGCATCAGCGAGCGAACGGGAGAACCGATCCCGCTCGCTCGGCTGAGAGCGATTCCATGGGCCACCGAAGCGTGACGTGACCTGCGGTTGCAGCTCCGGGCCGCGCGACAGCAGGACCGTCTCGCGAGACAACTTGTCGTGCCCGGCCCTGCCAACCTCGGGGCTTGATCAGCTCACGCGAGCGCCGGGGTTGCGCGGCTTCCGCGCTCCGTCCAGGGGCGGGCGAACCGCGTCGGATGCTCGCTGCTCGTCCTCGATCTCGCGCTCGGAGCTGAGCCAGTCCTCGACGTCGTGGCCGTCGGCGGAGCCGCGCGCGAGGAACTTGTTGTAGGCGCGGTCGGCGGTCGTGCCGCCGCCGTAGAGGTCCTGGTTCGCCGCCACGTCCTCGGGGAGCCTCGGCTGGAGATCCGTGCTGTCGTACGGGCGGACGGTGTTGCTCTCGTTGCTCTTGCGGTCTGATGACATGGGCGACTCCTCGGGGATGTGACTTCGAGAACGGGTTCTGCAGATCCGAGGCCATGACGGCGCCTGGCCCCACAACTGCAGCGCAACTCTGCATGCGCAATGAAGAGATGTGGCCAGGGGCTGGGCTCGAGCTGCTCGACAAGAACGAGGAGCTCGCGCTCTTCGTTCGCTACCAGGCCGGCGAGCGCGGTCTCGAGGATCGACTGGTGCGCTCGCAGCTCCGCCTCGTCGTGTTCCTCGCTCGCAAGTACCAGGTCGCCGCGCAGGATCTCGAAGATCTCGTCCAGCAGGGCGCGATGGGCGTCGTCGAGGCGGTGCGCCACTTCGACAGCGAGCGTGGGCTCCGACTCTCGAGCTACGCCGCGTGGTGGATCCGCGCGTACCAGCTGCGCTACCTCATGGGGAACCATCGCCTCGTGCGCCTGGGCTCGACGCGTGGACAGCGACGCATCTTCTGGGGGCTCGGGCGCGAGCGGAGGCGCCTGCGCGAAGCGGGGCTCGAGGACAGCTCGGACACGCTCGCAGCCGCGTTCGGCGTCACCAAGGCAGAGATCGAGGAGACGGCGGCTCGCATGGACGCACGCGAGCTGACGATCGATGCGGCGCCCGACGGGAAGGGCAGGTCGCTCGGTGCTCGCCTGGCCTCCGCGGAGCCGAGCGCGGAGAGCACGGCGGAGCTCGCCGAGCTCGTGGGCCTCGTCAGAGAAGAGGTGCGTCGCCTCCGCGGCCAGCTCGGTGCGCGCGACCAGACGCTGCTCGACGAGCGCTTCTGCGAGGAGGCCCGGTCGCTCGCCGACCTCGGCAAGCAGTTCGGCGTGAGCCGCGAGCGCGCGCGGCAGCTCGAGGCGCGGGTGCTCGGGCAGCTGCGCACGCGTGTCGAGGAGCGTCTCTCGGCGTGAGCGCGGTACGGCTTGTGCGCGGCAGCAGGCCTGAGCGTGGCAGGGTCGCCGCGGTGCTCGTGCCTGAGGCCAGGTGCCGCGCTATCGGTCCGGTGTCGGCGACGGCCCGATCAGCTCGACGAGGCAATTCCGCATCGTCGTCACCTGGGAGAACGTCGCGAACGACGGTCGCGGCGTCATCCGCTCGCGCGCGCTGGCAAAGGTCAGCCATCGCCCCGCGTTCCGCGTGCCTCCCCTCGAGTCGGACAGCGAAAAGGACGACGACCAGAAGCTCAGGTCTTCGTCGAGGATGCTG
>JBDTCO010000035.1:0-10933 GCA_039923495.1 Polyangia bacterium | reverse complement strand
TACTGCGCGATCGCGAGCGGCCAGCGCTGCAGGTGCGACAACGCCGGCGCGCCACGCACGCCGAGGAGCGCCGTCATTTCGCGGTGCGCCACGTCGAGGATCGCGACGTCATCGAGCGCGTGGATGTCCGCATCGTTCGGCCCGCCCATCATCACGCGCAGAAGTACCTCATCGCTGGGCGCCTGGCTCGTGTCGAAGATGCTGCTCATGAAGAGGACGCCGATGGTCTTGTACCCCTCGCCGCGTGGACACAGGAGGCCAAAACCATCGAGGGCATGCGCGACGTCGGCGCGCCGGTACGCGAGCGACACGGACGCGATGGCGGCCATCGGCGTCGAAAGAGGGAGCGTGTCCCCGAGCAGCTTCGCGGCGACGTGGGGCTCCGTGGCGAGGACGAGGTGATCGGCCTGCAGCGTCTCCGTGCGCGTCGTCACGTGCCAGCGCCCTCGATGCTCGATCGCGCTCACGTCGCACCCCAGACGGACGCGGTCGCCGAGCTTGCGTGCCATCGCCTCGGGCAGCGCGCTCATGCCGCCCTCGAACGTGACGAGCTTGGCGCGCGGCTCCCCACGCGCACGTCTCGCCTTGCCCTCGTTCATCGTGCCCCGCACCACGCTGCCGTGCTGGTGCTCGAGCTCGCGCAGCCTCGGGAATGCGGCGTCCAGCTCGAGCAGCTCGTAGTCGCCGCCGTACACGCCCACCACCATCGGCTGCACGAACGCGGACGCGATGGAGTCACCGAACCGCCGGCGCGCGAAGTCGGCGACCGTCTCGTTCGGGGGAGCGGATGGCGCGACGCTCCGTTCGTGCAGCAGTGCGCGCTTCTCGGCGAACGTGAGCGTCCCGCCGAAGAGCAGCGACAGCGGCCCGGATGGCAGCGCGAGCAGCTTGCCATGGCGCACCACCCAGCGACGGTTCACGCCGGGGCTCGACGCCACGACGGTTGGTGCGTCGCTGCCGAGGTGAGCGAGGAGCGCGCGCGTCGCCGGTGCGTCGTCGAGGATCCCCGCGGGCCCGAGCTCGACGCGGTGCTGGCCGAGCTGCAGCGTACGCACCCGACCACCGACCTGGGCTGAGCGCTCGAGCACGGTGACGTCGATGCCGTGCTGCACGAGCCCGAGCGCGACGGCGAGGCCCGAGGGCCCCGCGCCGACGACGATGACCTTCACCGCGCGCGCAGCTCGAAGCCGATGCGGTGCACCGCCTCGACGAGCGCGACCGCGTGCTCGGGCGGCGTGGGCGGCAGGATGCCGTGCCCGAGGTTGAAGATGTGGCGCGTCGTGCCCGCGCGCTCGAGGATCTCTCGCGCCCGTCGCTCGATCTCCGGGATCGGCGCGAACAGCGACGTGGGATCCTGGTTGCCCTGGAGCGTGACGTTCGGGCCCACCTTGGCGCGCGCCTCGTCGATGGGGCAGCGCCAGTCGACACCGAGCCCATCGGCACCGAGCTGCGCGGCCTGCGCGAGCAGCGTGGAGCCATCGTTGGCGAAGTAGATGATCTTCGCTCCGAGGGGTCTTACGGCATCGATGATGCGCTTCACGTACGGCGCCGCGAACACCGCGAAGTCCTCCGGTCCGAGCTGGCCGACCCACGAGTCGAAGAGCTGCACGACCTCGGCGCCGGCGCGGATCTGCGCGGACAGGTACTTGATGGTCGTCTCGGTGAGCTTGTGGAGCAGCGCGTGCGCCGCGTCGGGCGCCGTGAACATGAGGCGCTTGGTCTCCTGGAACTGCTTGCCGGTCTTGCCCTCGACCACGTAGGTCATGAGCGTGAACGGCGCGCCGGAGAAGCCGATGACCGGCACCACGCTGTCGAGCTCGCGACGGACGAGCCGCAGCGCGTCCATCACGAAGCCCAGCTCCTCGTCGGGATCCGGGATGCGCAGCGCATCGATGCCGGCGCGATCACGCACGGGCTCGAGCCGCGGGCCCTCGTCCGGAAACGAGAGCGGGATGCCCATCTTCTCGATGGGGATGAGGATGTCGGAGAACAGGATCGCCGCGTCGACGCCGAGCCGGTTGATCGGCTGCACCGTGACCTCGCAGGCGAGCTCGGGTGTCTTGCACAGCGTGAGGAAGCCGCCGGCCTTCGCGCGGACTGCGCGGTACTCGGGCAGGTAGCGGCCGGCCTGTCGCATGATCCAGATCGGCGTGGTGTCGGTGGGCTCCCCGGAGAGCGCGCGGAGGAGGCGGGTGCGACGCGGCGATTGGGTCATGCCTGCACCTGGAGGCGCGCGTTCATCGCCTCGAGCGCGGATGCCGGCTTGTTCAGCGCGTGCGCGCGATCGACGAGCGCAGCGACCGCGCCACGGGTCTGCGCGTCGATCTTCGGGCCGTGCACGCGCCACATCGTGCTCCAGCGCGAGGGCAGGCGGGTCGCCGACAGGATGCTCGCGCGCAGGAGCGGGCCGGCGGTCTTCCGGGCGAGAAATCCGACGACACCGGGTGCCCCGCCGAGCGTGACCGCTTCTCCGACCGCCTCACCGAGCAGCGTGAGCAGCTCGCGATCGGCGGCGAGCGCGTCGGCATCGTACTTCGCGATCGCGTAGGCGCCGAGCAGCACCTTGAGCGCGTCGCCACCCGCGTCGACGCCGGGCATCATGTGCTCGCGTGCCTGCGCGGGCACGCCGCCCGCGTCGAGCGCGTGCGCGAGCTCCTGCGCGAACGCCAGATCGGCTGCGTCCCCCTCGGAGATCACGGGACTCTTCACGAACGGTGGGTGCCACAGCTGGACGACGTCGTCCTCGAAGTACGCCATGAACGCGGGCGCGATGCGCGCCGCCGGATGGCCCGGATGCTTCTGGCGGAGCAGGGCGAGCCCCTCGGGGCCAGGCGTGATCGTCGCGAGGCGCGTACCGGGCGCGAGCGGACCGACGTCGTCGATCGCCTGGTCGAGCTGATCGGCGCGCACGCAGAAGAGCACCGTGTCGACGACGGGCAGGCGCCCACCCACCTCCACGGCGAGCGGGTGCTCGCGGACCCTCAGCTCGTTGGTGGTCGAGTCGATGATCTTGGTGCGCAGCAGCTTCGGCTTTCCCTTGTGGAGGAGGAAGGTGACCTCGCTGCCCTTCTGCTGCTCGATCGCACGATGGAAGACAATACCGACGGCGCCAGCGCCGACGAGGAGGACACGCATGGCGGGTAGCCTATCATCACCGCTACCGCGAGAGCGGCGCGCGACCCGGCGGCTGTTGCGGCGGTAGCCGCTTGTCGGTGCGCATGACCGGCCGCGCGATGCGCTCGGTGGTGATGGAGAGCTTCTCGCCGCAGTGCTCGATCTCGAGCGGCTCGCCCTCGAGGAGCTGATACGTCACCTGGTGGTCGGCGATGGTGACCTCGAGGCGACGACCGCCGCGCAGCACGCGGAACGAGAAGCGCTCGATGCCGGGCGGCTGCTTCGGGCAGAAGCGGATGGTCGGGGTGTCGTCGCGCATGCCGCCGAAGCCCGCGACGAGGACCCCCCAGATGCCGGCAAGCGAGGCCAGATGAAGGCCATCCTTCGTGTTCTTCTCGTAGTCGCGCAGGTCGAGGAACGCCGTCTCGCCGAGGTACTCCATGGCGAGGTCGAGGTGACCGATCTCCGCCGCGATGATGGCCTGCGTGGCCGCCGACAGCGACGAATCGCGCACGGTGATGCGCTCGTAGTAGTCGAAGTTGCGAGCCTTCTCCTCGTCGGTGAAGGCCTTCGAGTCGAGCTGCATCGCGAGCACCAGATCGGCCTGCTTCGTCACCTGTTTGCGATACAGATCGAAGTAGGTGAAGTGGAGCAGCAGCGGGTACTGGTCGGGCCCCGTCTCCTCGAACGGCCACGACGCGTGGTGCGTGAAGCCCTCCGACTGCTGGTGCACGCCGAGCTCCTCGTCGCGCGGGATGACGATGTGGTCGGCTGCGCGGATCCACGCAGCGAGCTCGTCCTTGCCGACCCCGAGCGCGGCGGCCTCGTCGGGATGTGCGTCGCAGGCGGCACGCGCGCCGCGCAGGTTCCGCCGCACCATCACGTTCGTGTAGATGTTGTTGTCGGCGAGCGCGCTGTACTCGTCGGGGCCGGTGACCCCATCGATGCGAAAGCTGCCGTCGCGCACGAACGCGCCGAGCGACATCCACAATCGCGAGGTCTGCACGAGGATTGGCACGGCCACCTCGGCCTCGAACGGCAGGTCCTGCGTGGCGGAGACGTAGCGGATGCAGGCGTCGGCGATGTCGGCGTTGAGGTGGAACGCCGCGGTGCCGGCGGGCCAGTAGCCGGAGCACTCCTCACCATTGATCGTGCGCCACGCGTACGCGGCGCCCTTCAGGTTGAGCTTCTTCGCGTGCTCGAGCGCGAGCGGGAGCGTCGCGAGCCGCCAGCGCAGCGCATCGGACGCGGCCTGCGGCGCGGTGTGCACGAGGACCGGGTGGACGAAGACCTCGCTGTCCCAGAACGCATGCCCGTCGTAGCCCGTGCCGGTGAGACCCTTGGCGGCGATGCCGCGCTGCTCGGCCCGCGTCGACGCCTGCAGGATGTGGAACAGCGCGAAGCGCACGGCCTGCTGCAGGTCGGGGGCGCCGTCGAGTTGCACGTCGGCGCGGCCCCAGAAGTCATCGAGGTAGGTGCGCTGCTCGGCGAGCAGTCCGGAGAAGCCCGTCTGCCTCGAGCCCACGATCGCGGCCCACGACTGATCGCGCAGCGCGTGCAGGGAGCGCTCGTGCGACCAGGAGTAGCTGAGGAACTTCTCGATGCGCAGCTTCTCTCCGGGGTGCAAAAGATCGGTCACGGTGACCCGCGCGGTATCGGCGTTGGCGTACGACTCGCTGCGCACGCGCGAGGTGCCCTCGATGACGTGGTCCGCCGCGACCGCCACGCGGATGCCCGTGCGCTTGGTCGTGTGGATGAGCAGCGCCGAGTTGCCGTCGACCGCGTGGTCCTCGGCCTGGAGCGGCGCCTCGAGGACCGCCGAGACGCGTGGATCTGCGCTGAGGGCGGGCATCTCCTCGTTCGCGACGAGCTCCGACTGCACGACGATACGGACGGTGCGATCGACGGCCTCCACCTCGTACGAGATGGCGGCCGTGGCACGCTGCGCGAGCGACACCATTCGTGTCGACCGGATGATGACCTCGTCGTTGGCGGGCGAGCGCCAGCGAACGGCGCGCTCGAGCGTGCCGGCGTGGAAGTCGAGGCGGCGCGTGTGCTCGACGATGGTCCCGTACCGCAGGTCCAGCGGCTCGTCGTTCACGAGCAGGCGGAAGATCTTGCCGTTGGTGATGTTGCAGCGGGTCTGACCGGACTCGGGGTAGCCGTACGCGGCCTCGGCGAACGGCAGCGGCCGCAGATCGTAGACGGCGTTGAGGTACGTGCCAGGCATGCCGTACGGCTCGCCCTCGTCGAAGTTCCCGCGCATGCCGATGTGGCCGTTCGAGAGCGCGAACAGCGACTCGGTCTGCGCGAGGAGCTCGAGATCGAGGCCCGTCTCGACGAGCGCCCACGGTTCGGTGGGAAAGTGCGGGTTGTCGATCACGTCCCGTCCTCCTCGCACTCGAGGAGCTGCTGCAGATCCGTCACGACGCGCGTGGCGCCGTGCGCCTTCAGCGCTGCGGCATGGTGCACGCGGTCGACGCCGACGACGAAGCCGAACCTTCCCGCGCGTCCCGCCTCGACGCCTGCGAGCGCGTCCTCGAACACCGCGCACTCGGCGGCCGCGAGACCGAGCTCGTTCGCGGCATCGAGGAAGGTGTCCGGCGCGGGCTTGCCGGCGAGCTTCTCTGCTTTTGCCGTGACGCCGTCGACGCGCACGTCGAGGTACTGCGAGATCTTCGCCGCGTCACAGACCTCCTTGCAGTTGGTGCTCGACGAGACGACGGCGGTGCGCAACCCGGCGGCGCGCACGGCCTCGAGGTACGCGAGCGAGCCGGGATACACCGTGACGCCATCGGTATGGAGCCTCAGCAAGAACAGCTCGTTCTTGCGCTTGCCCATCGCGGCCACCTCGTCGGGAGAAGCACTGATCTTGCGCGAGTCGAGGAAGCCGCTGGTGCCCGCATCGCGGGGCTTGCCGTCGACGAAGTCGTTGTAGTCCTGCTGCGAGAACGACGGCGAGAGGTGCTTCTGCGCGAGGACCTCGTCGAACATCGCCTTCCACGCCGCCTCGTGAATCGACGCGGTGTCGGTGAGCACGCCGTCTAGATCGAAGAGGCAGGCACGGATGGAGTCGGGTAGACCAAGGGGCATCCCCTCTGTGATGCCGACCGTCAGGGAGCCGGTGCGGCGTCGAACGCGGAGCGGTGCGCGAGGCGCCCGAGCCCGTCGTAGGCCGCGTACTTGTACAGCTCGCCCAGCGTCGGGAAGTTGAAGACCATGTCGATGAAGTCGTCGAGGGTGCCGCCGAAGTGCATGACTGCCATGCCGGTGTGGATGATCTCGGTCGCGCGCTCGCCGAGGACGTGCACGCCGATGATCTTCCTGTCGGGGATGGTGAAGAGCAGCTTCACCATCCCCGTGGTGTCGCCGATGATCTGCCCGCGCGCGTTGTCGCCGTAGCGTGCGCGACCGACCTCGAAGGACAGGCCCTTCTGCGTGGCGGACTCCTCGGTCTCGCCGACCATCGACACCTCGGGGATGGTGTAGAGGCCGTACGGGAACATCTTGGCGACGCTGCGCTTGTAGCTGAGGTCGAACGCGTGACACGCGGCGACGCGGCCCTGCTCCATGGCCACGGACGCGAGCGCGGGGAAGCCGATGACGTCGCCGGCCGCGTAGATGCGACCGCCGCTCGGGCCGACGAGCGCGTAGTGCTCGTCGACCTTGAGCAGGCCGCGCGCGTCGGCAGCGACGCCGATCTTGTCGAGGCCGAGCGCGGTGGTGTTGCCCGCGCGGCCGCCGGCGAAGAGCAGGCGCTCGCACTCGAGGTCGTGCCCGTCGTCGAGGACGCAGTGCAGCGCGCCGTCCTTGCGAGCGACCTCGACGACCTTGCGCCGGAGCTGCAGGTCGATGCCGATGGCGCGGAGCTGCTCGGACAGGAGCTTGTTCACCTCCACGTCGAGGAAGCCGAGGATCGAGTCGCGAGCCTCGACGATCGTCACCTCGCAGCCGAGCGCGGCGAACATCGAGCCGTACTCGCAGCCGATGACGCCGCCGCCGAGGATGACGAGGCGCTTCGGGACCTCGGGGAGCTTGAGGATGGTGTCCGAGTCGTCCACCTCGGGGTCGCCCCATGGCACGAAGGAAGGACGGAACGGTGACGTGCCCGTCGCGATGAGGACGGCGTCCGTGGTGACGCGATCGACGGTGCCGGAGTGCGTGGTGATCTCGATCGTGTGCTCGTCGATGAAGGCGCCCGCGCCACGTAGAAGCTCGATCCGGTGGCGATCGAGGTTCCAGCGGATGAGGTCGTTCTGGCCGCCGATGACCGGCTCCTGCCTGCACATCAGATCGCGCACCGAGACGTTGTGCCGCACCTCGAGCAGGACCCCGTAGAGCGTGCGCTGCTGGAGGCCCGACAGGTAGAGCGCGGTCTCGCGCAGGGTCTTCGATGGGAGCGTGCCGGTGTTGATGCAGGCACCGCCGAGGTGGGAGTCGCGCTCGACCACCGCGACGCGCTTGCCGAAGTAGGCGGCCTGGGTCGCCGCCTTCTCGCCGGCAGGGCCCGAGCCAATCACGACGAGGTCGTAGTCGTACATCGCGTGACTATATCCTCAGCGTCGCGTACGTGCCGGACCGTCTTCGAGGTCCGTCGGATTCGCGGACTCGGCCACGAGCGCATCGACGATCCCACGCACGAGCGGCGCCGCTGATCCGGCCTCGAGCGCACCCGCCGCACCGACACGCAGCGCGCCCTCGATGGCGATCATGACGACGCGCGCGATCTTGCCGGCGCGTCGGTGCTTGAGTGGTGAGAGCCACTGCGAGACCTCGAGCCGCAGGCGGTCGATCGCGCGCTCGAACGCGGCGACATACAGCGCCTGCACATCGGGGCGACGACGCGCCTCGTCGCCGATGGCGACCCACGCGAACGCCGCGCGGGGATTGGCACCCGCATCGGGCGACAGCCAGGCATCGATGAAGGCATGCACGCGCGCCTTCGCGACCCCGCCTGCCGCGCGCAGGCGTTCGACGAGACGCACCTCGAGTCCCACGGTCATGCGCTCGACGGCGACGAGCAGCACTGCCTCCTTGTCGCGGAAGTAGTGGTGCACGAGGCCCGGGGCGACCCCGGCTTCGCGCGCCAACTCGGCCACCGAGATCTCCGCGAATGACCCGGTCGCGAGCAGGCGGACGAGCGCATCGGCGACCTGCGCGCGGCGCGACTCGAGATTGGATGGACGACCCATCAATTCAGCATAGCTGGGATATGAACGATCCGATCAGTCGACGAGTGCTTGACTTATATTGGTTGGGCAACCAATGTAAGGTTCATGGACGCATCTCGAACGCCAGCGCAGGTCACCACCCTTGGCGATCAGCTCGCGTTCCGTGATGCCCGCATCCGCGTCGGCGCAGATCGCTTCGAGCTGTCCTTCGGCAAGGAGTGGAAGCACATCGCTGTCGTCAGCGCTGCAGTCTTCGTGATGGCGGGACCGGTCCTGCCGCTGTTGGTGTTCCTGCCGACGTCCGTCGCTCTTTTGCTGGCACTCCTCGGCGCGTGCGGGACGCTCGCGTTCTTGTTCGTCGTGCTCACAGGCTGCCAGCACCTCGTCGTGACGCGACACGGCGCGTGGGGCGTCTCCACGATCCTCGGCGTACGGGTCGCGTGGCATCCGCTCGGCTACCACCCGCGCGTCGACAACCTGGGCTACGACTGGCAGGAGCTTGCCGCCTATCCGCGAGACGAGCGCGCGTGCGCCCGCCTGCACGACCACGAGCGCTTCGTGCTCGTGGAGTGGGCAGATGGCGACGAGGCGCGGTGCCGCGACGGCAAGCACCTCCAGTCAATCGCGCGCGCGGAGGTCATCCGACTCCACGGCGATCCGTCTACGGCTTCATCTTCACCTGGATCGCCGGCAGCTCCACGGTGACGTCGCCGACCGGGTGGAGCTGACACGACAGCCGCAGCTTCGTGAGAAAGTACGTGTTGCCGAGGTGCCGCTTCTCGACGGCCGTGATGGGTCCGAGGTGCTCCTCGCCGCTCACGATCTTCACGCGGCACAGCCCGCACGTGCCCTTGCCGGCGCACGCTGTGGACACGGGCAGCTTGTTGCGTCGCGCAGCCGCGAAGATCGACTCGTGGGGCTCGAGCTCGACGGAGGTCTCGAGCGGCAGGTAGGTGACGCGCGCCACGACCCTGGTTCTACCGCGGGGAGATCATGGTCGCAAACGGACCGACAGCGCCCTGGAGTCGCGATCGACGTAGCGGTAGCGCTTCTTCGCCCAGGCGCCTGCGTAGTCGACGCCGATGCGCGGCGTCGTCGTGATGCGTGGGCTCGCCTCGCCACGATCCTCGACCCAGATGGGGCTCGCGGGATCGAAGACGCGCAGGCCATTCATCGGGCGGCCGATGCCGAGCGCCTTCGTGAGCCGCCCTGGTCCGTCGCAGCGCAGCGTGCCTTCTGCGGGCTCGAGCGCGCGGATCAGCACCGCGGACGCGTTGCCGTCGAGGTCGGCGACGATGTTGTAGCACTCGTGCATGCCGTAGATGAGGAACACGTAGCTGACGCCGGGGGGACCGAAGACCGGCTTCGAGCGACCGTGGGGGCCGAAGCGCGCGTGGCTCGCCCTGTCGTGCGCGCCGAGGTACGCCTCGGTCTCGACGATGCGACCGCCGCGCTCGCCGTGCCACAGGTGCTTGCCGACGAGCGCTCGTGCGACGACGCGCACGTCGCGCGCATAGAAGCTCTGGGGCAGCCGCATGTCTTACTCGAGCAGCAGCCGCGGTCGATCGATGCGTGCTACCACCGGCTCGACCCGCGGGTCGGCGGCCAGCGCCTCGACGAGCGCGCTCGCAGCCGCGCGGTACGTCGCGAGATCGATGACGCCCTGCACGAGGCGATAGCGGAGCAAGAGGAACGCGGTCTGCGTGACGTCGGAGAGGCAGTAGTTCTTGATGAGCGCGAGCTGCCCCGCGTTGTAGAGCCCCTCGACCTGGCTCCCATCGACGCCGACCTTGCCGGGCAGCCCGACGAGGTGCGCGAGCGCATCGAGCGAGCCCACCTTGGCCGCACCGTGATCGGACAGGAAGTCGAAGAGGTCCATGTGCCCCTCGTCGGTGAAGCGGTAGCGGAAGTTGCGCTCGAAGGCGAAGCGCATGGGCACGCCATGGCGCAGCGCGCGGAGCTGGAGCACCGGCAGATCGAAGCCGCGCCCGTTGTACGTGACGAGGTGCGGTCGGTGCTCGTCGGAGAAGCGCGCCAGATCGGAGAGCATCGTGTGCTCGTCCTTGTCCTCGCCGAGCACCCCGATGCGCTTGAAGGCGTAGCGCTCGTCGAGCCAGAGCACGCCGATGACGATCGGTCGGTGCGCCCACAGCGGTGGAAACGGTCGTTCCTGGCCTGCGGCGACGTCGGGCGCGGTGTAGAGGTCGTGGTCGGGGACGGTCTCGATGTCGAGGACGAGGTAGCCGCGCGGCTTCATGGCGTCACAGCGGCAGGGTCAGCGATAGCGATGCGAGGTTCGCGTCGCCGAACGTCTTCTGCGGGAGACGATCGTTGAAGTAGTGGCCGTACGTGACCTCGACGAGCCCCTCGGAGAGCCAGCGCGGGAGCGCGTGGTGCACGCGGCGGAAGATGGGCTCGAGCTTGAGCAGCACGCGGAACTCGAGGAACACGGCGGAGAACGGGCTGAGCTTCGGATCGGCGGTGTAGTAGAGGCGCGTCGCGCCATGCGACGCGGACGAGCGACAGCCGGTGCAGGGCAACCCGCGCGCGGCGTTGCCCTCGTAGTCGGGCGTGCCGCCGATCTGGGTGTAGAAGCTCGCGCCCTTCTGCGTGTAGTAGCGGCCGGTCACGCGCAGCTCCACGGGGCC
>JBDTCO010000034.1:0-44715 GCA_039923495.1 Polyangia bacterium | reverse complement strand
GTGGCCGTGCCCCAGCCGACGGAGTCGATGACCGCGTCCGTCGAGTCCTTCAGCGCCCCGCCGGCACCGCCGCTCCCGGCGCCGATCGAGACGACGCGACGACTGGTCGTCATCGGTGCTTCGACCGGCGGCCCGCAGGCGCTGACGCGACTTCTGCGCGCGCTGCCCGCAAACTTCCCCGTACCCATCGCGCTCGTTCTCCACATCCCCGCCGGCTACACGCAGCCGTTCGCGGAGCGCCTCGACGCGGAGTGCGCCGTGCACGCCGTCGAGGCGAGCGACGGGCTGCGGCTGCTCCCCGGCATGGTCGCCGTGGCGCGAGGTGGCATGCACCTCAGGATCGAGGCCGCGGGCGACGAGCTGCTTTGCCGCCTGGCGCTCGAGCCCTCGTCCACGGCGCATCGGCCGGCCGTGGATGCGCTCTTCGAGAGCGTCGTCGACCTGGGCTCGCAGGTCGTCGCCATCGTGCTCACCGGCATGGGCGACGATGGCGCAGCCTCCGCGTTGCAGCTCCACCTCCGCGGCGCAACCGTGCTCACCGAGTCGGAGTCGTCGTGTATCGTCTACGGCATGCCGCGGGCGGTCGTCGAGTGCGGCGCATCGACGGCGAGCGCGCCGATCGAGGACATGGCAGCGCTGCTGCTTCGTCATCTGGCGACCGTGCACACTTGAAGCGCGTCGACGTGGTGAAGAGAAGCGGCGGCAAGGGCAGCGAGCTCTCGCTCGCGCTGCCAGCCATGCACATCAGCTGAGCATTCGAACGAGTGACGACAGAGTCACACGGTGTTCGCCACCGCGATCGAGCTCGGCGCGGCGCGGCGCGGCGATGGCGACGACCGCGCTCGCCGCTCGTGACCTCGGTCGTCCTCATCGCGCTGCTGGCCGCGACGGCGAGCGCGCAGGAGTACCGCTCCGTGGTGCAGGGACAGCTCGACATTCCGGAGGACGGCGCGACGACGGCCACGCTCAACAAGCACGACCTCGCCACGCTGCCCGGCGCGGTCGATCGCGACGTGACGAACGCGCTGCGCGTGCTCCCCGGCGTCACCGCGGATGCGCTCGGGCAGAACCACTACCGCGGCAACTACGCCGACGTGCGCACGTGGCTCGACGGGGTGCCGCTGCCCGCCGGGCTTTCGAACCAGCTCCTCGCGCTCATCCCGACAGAGGTGGTAGGCAAGTCGGAGCTCATCATCGGCACGATCCCGGCGGAGCTCGATGGCGTGGTCGGTGCGCTGTTGCTGCAGACGTCGCTACCCGCCACGGGTCAGCGGGGTTGGGCCAAGCTCACGTACGGAACGTACGGGACGCTACGGCCTGCGGTCGCGTACGCCGCGACGTTCGGGCGCGTCTCCGTGCTGGTGTCCGGCAGCTACCTCCAGACCGACCGTGGGCTCGATCCGCCGACACCACGCAGCCTGCTCGACGACTCGATGCGCTCGGGTCAGGCGCTCGCGAAGCTCATCTACCGGATGACGATACGCGACTCGCTCGACGTCACGTTCGCGTATCGCCTGGCGCACCAGCACGTGCCCATCGACGGCTCCCTGCAGCCGCAGTCGGACGCACCGCCTGGCGCTTCACGCGGGCCCGACGCCTACGGCAACGAGCCGACGCGCTTCGTGCCGCACGACGCGCGACCGACGCAGGCCGAGCGCGACGCGTTCGCGTCCGCCGCGTATCGCCATCACTTCGCGGGTGGCGGCGAGCTGCTCGCGGCGCTCACATATCGCGACTCGGAGGCCGACCTCGCCTGCGACGCGACGCGCGCGCTCGGGGCCACCGCAGATCCGGGCAGCAGCTGCAGCGATATCGCGCACCACACGCAGGCCGGCGGCGCACTGCTGCACTTCACGACGCCGCTCGGACGACGGCACCTCCTCAAGGTCGGCCTCCGCATGGAGGACACGGAGTCGACGATCGGCTACGCGCAGTACACGCGCGACGACGCGCGGGCGTCGGGCGGTCCCGATGCGGGCCTCACGATCTCCGGTCGAGATCGCTCGAATGTCGTCGCCATCGGCGTGTTCGCCGAAGATCGCGTGGTGCTCGGCAAGGTGTCGCTGCTCTACGGCGTACGCTACGACCAAAAGGTCGTACACATCGGGGGCGGCCCGACACAGCACTTCGAGATGCCCTCCGCGCGCATCGGCCTCGTGTACGTGCCGCGGCGCTGGATCACGCTGCACGTGAGCGCCGGGCTGCTCTGGCAAGCGCCGTCCACCGACGGGCCGACTGCGGCGCGCGCGCTCGGCCTCGTGCCCGCCGGTCAGCCGGTTCCGTACGACTTCAAGGCCGAGCAGACCTACACGGCGGAGCTCGGCCTCGCGCTCTCGCCGCTGCCGTGGCTCTCGGGCCACGTGACGGGCTGGGGCCGCTGGTCGGTCCACCCCATCGACGACGAGGAGGTGGGCAACACCGATCTCAAGGCCGAGTACAACTACCGGCGAGGCGGAGCCGCCGGGATCGAGCTGGGCGTAAAGCTGCACTTCGAGCGACGCTTCTCGGCGTTCGCGAACGCATCCTTGCAGCGAGCGGCGGGCCAGGACTTCACGAGCGCGCGCTACCTCTTCGCGGCCGATCAGCTCGCCTACAAGGGATGGCAGACGTTCGACCACCAGCAGGTCGCGACGGCCAACATCGGGCTCGACCTGCAGACGAAGGACGATCGCAGCCACGCGGACGTGCTGCTCCAGTACGGCAGCGGCCTGCGCACCGGTAACAACAACGAGCATTCGCTCCCGCCGCACATCACGCTCGACGCGATGCTGTGGCACCGCTTCGACGTCCCGAGCCAGCCCGAGCTCGCCGTCGACGTGCTCAACGTCCTCGACAACCGTTACGCCTACCGCATCGCGAACGCGAGCGTCATCGGCAGCGCCTATGCGCCGGGACGCCAGTTCGACCTGCGGCTCGTGCTCCACATCTGAGCCGTGCGAGCCCGGAGCGGCCCTTCAGAAGCGGCCGCTGACCCCGACCATCGCGCCGTGGGGGATCTCGCCGCCGGTGAGCTTGATGCCTGCGCGCGTGCGATGCAGCAGCGGCACGAGGCAGCCGATGATCGAACCGACGGCCGCGCCCGCGAGGGTATCGGTGGCGAAGTGCTTGTCGGCGGCGACGCGGAGCAGCGCGGTGCTCGTCGCGAGCGCGAAGCCCACCGTCCAGATGGCTGGCGCGAGCCGTGAACGGCGGATCGTCGCGACCATGCCGGCGGACGTCGCGAGCGCGAACGCGAACGTCGCGTGGCCGGAGAAGAACGACAGGTTGCCGTCGACGGTGCGCTCCTCACCGGTGGGATCGTCGAGCCCGCCGGGGCGACGCCTGCGCACCGCCATCTTGACCATCTGGTTCATCGACATGGCCGTGGTCACCGACTCCGCGACGATGAGCAGATCGACCCCGAGCCGCCGCGCGAGGTGCATGCGAGGTGCATCGAGCGCGGCCCACGCACCGAGGCCGAGCGCGAGCAGCGGCGTGACCCCGAACGCCATGACGTCGCTCGCGACGCTGGAGGCGTGCCTGTCGACGGGCGCAAACGCCGAGCGCGCACCCGCATCGAACGCATTGAGCGAGCTCTTGGTGTCGCACCAGCGACAGTCGGCCGGCAGGATGTGGTCCTTCGCGAGCTCGGGCACGAGCCACAGCGCCAGCGAGACGCCCGTCACCGAGAGATCGTAGGGGAGGTCGATCTCGAGCCAGGGTCGGTGCTCGAGCGGCTGCGGATCCGCGGCGAACGCGGGCTGGGACAGCGTGAGCAGCGCCAGCCCCATCGACAGCCCCATGGACAGTCTGACGCGCCAGCGCGAGGTGCGTCTGGTCGAAACCCGAGGGCGCTTGTGTTCGTGCATTGCTCTGGTGCTCGCGTCGATCGGGGACCCGCGTTCGATGCATTCCGGGCCGATGGCGAGCTGCTTCTTCCGCGTCTCAGCGACCGTAACTCATTTCCGCCGGGACGATCGGCGTCTTGCCGCGGGCGCGGCCCCGTGATGACCGGTGACACCGAGTCGAACATCCTTTGCAACACGGTCCGTGACCGCGCGTGACGTGGCACCTCCGCCTCGCTTCAGCTGCGCCGATGCGTTGATCAGCGCAATGTGCGTGAACGCCTGCGGAAAGTTGCCGAGCATCTCGCCCTTGTCCGGATCGTACTGCTCCGCGAAGAGGCCGACGTCGTTCGCGAGCGACAGGAGCTTGGCGTAGAGCTTCGTGGCCTGGTCGCGTCGCTTTGCCATGGCGAGCACGTCGACGAGCCAGAACGACGCCAGGAGGAAGGCACCCTCCTCGCCCTGCTGTCCATCGTCCGCGTGCTCCGTGCGGTACCGGCGCACGAGCGGACCGACGGTCAGGTCCTCTTCGATCGCCTTGATCGTCGCGCGCATCCGCGGGTGCGTCGCGCCGATGAAGCCGATGAGCGGGAGCCGCAGCAGGCTGGCGTCGAGCTCCTTCGAGCCGAAGGCCTGCACGTAGCAGCCGCGCGCCCGATCGACGCCGTGGGTCTCGATGCTGGCGCGGATCTTCGCGCGGACCTTCTTCCAGCTTGCGAGCTCGCACTCGAGATCGAGCGCCTCCGCGAGCTCGATGCCGCGGGAGACGGCGAGCCAGCACATGGCCTTCGAGTACACGAAGTGCTGAGGCTTGCCGCGCATCTCCCACAGCCCGTGATCGGGCTCCTCCCAGCGTCTGCACGCCGTGTCGACGAGGCCGCGCAGGAAGACCCACCCGTCGGGCTCGACGGTGCTGCCCGCGGCGGTCCACAGGTGCGCGGCGTCGAGGAGCTCGCCGTACACGTCGAGCTGCGTCTGTCTCGCCGCGCCGTTGCCGATGCGCACGGGCGCCGAGCCGCGGTACCCCTCGAGGGACTCGATCGTCAGCTCGGGCAGCCGACGTTCACCGTAGCAGCCGTACATGATCTGGAGCTCGTCGGGACGGCCTGCGGTGGCGGCCTCGATGAAGCGCTTGAAGCCGTTCGCGACAGCCACGTGCCCCGTGGCGATGAGCGCGCCGAGCGTCATGGTGGCATCGCGGATCCACGTGTAGCGGTAGTCCCAGTTGCGGGTGCCGCCGACGACCTCGGGGAGCGACGTCGTCGCGGCGGCCACCATCGCGCCCGTCGGTCCGCAGGTCAAAAGTTTGAGCACGAGCGCCGACCGGATGACCGCGGGATCGGTGATGCCCGCGGCTCGCGTGGTCGAGCTCCAGCGCCGCCACCAGCGGTGCGTCTCTCTGCCGCGCGCGTCGAACGAGCGCGGGGTCTGCGGGGCGAGGTCCAGCCGGTGCGGGTTCACCGCCGTCAGCGAAAAGCGCGCCCGCTCGCGCGGTCCGACGATGATCTCGGCGCGGAAGAATGCCTCCCCCTCGTCCATGGCGAGCAGGTGATCCGACCAGACGACGATCGCGTCGTTGCCGCCCGTGGCGGAGTAGAGCCCGTGCTCGGGGTGGTGGCGGATCCACGGGTGCAGGCTCGCGTAGTCGAAGCGCGGCGTGATGCGGGCATCGAAGACGACCTCTCCATCGATCCCTTCGACGGTGCGGAGCAGCTGACGCAACGGGCGCGTCGCACCGCCGGTGTGCATCGCGAAGCAGTCGACCACGCGCGCCGTACCCGACGCCGTCGTGAACGTGGTCTCGAGGATGTTCGTGTCGACGAGGTATTGCCGCGAGACCTCGAACGGCTCGCGCGGCGCGAGTTCGAAGGCCCCACCCCGCTCGGCATCGAGCATCCTCGAGAAGACCCCGCCGCTGTCGAAGCGATCGAGACACGCCCAGTCGATGGAGCCATCGCGCCGGACGAGCGCGACGCCATGGCAATCACCGATGAGCGCGTAGTCAGCGATGGGTACGTAGCGGTCGGCGCGAGGCATGGCGCATCTTAGCGGGGGATCGGCGAAGCGCACCTGCGGCGCAACGAACGCGGCTCGAGATGGCTCTCAGCTCCGGCGAGCACGAAGCCTGGGAGGTCCGGATGCGGTTACGCGACAAGGTAGCGATCGTCACGGGAGCAGGCAGCGGCATCGGGCGGGCCATCGCGATCCGCATGGCGCACGAGGGCGCAGCCGTGGTCGTCGACTACGTCGGAGGCCACGACGGTGCCGACGCCACCCGCGCTGCGATCGACGCAGCGGGCGGCAGGTGCATCACCGTCGAGGCGGACGTATCGAGGCCGGACGACGTCAAGCGGCTCGTGGACGCGGCGGTGTCGCAGCTCGGCGGCCTCGACATCGTGGTCAACAATGCGGGCATCGAGAAGAAGGCGTCGTTCGTCGACTATCCGCTCGCCGAGCTGCAGAAGATCCTGGCGGTGAACCTCGTGGGACCGTTCCTGGTCGCCCAGGCGGCGGCACGTCGCATGATCACCCAGGGTCGTGGTGGCCGGATCATCAACATCTCGTCCGTGCACGAGGATCTCCCCATGCCGACCAACGCGGCCTACTGCGCGAGCAAGGGCGGCCTGCGCATGCTGACCCGCACGATCGCCGTCGAGCTCGCCGCGCACGCCATCACCGTGAACAACATCGGGCCAGGCGCGGTCTACACGCCCATCGATGCCGACATCGAGAAGAAGCCCGAGGTGGAGAAAGCGTTGATGGCGGAGATCCCGCTCGCGCGCTGGGCCAAGCCGGAGGAGGTGGCTGGGCTCGCGGTGTACCTCGCGTCCGACGAGGCCGCGTACGTGACCGGCTCGACGTACTTCATCGACGGTGGGATGCTGCGTCAGTCGGGCAGTTACTGAAGACTGTCGGGACGATGAGCGCGCCTTGCCGCGCGGAGGGGCGGCGTGAGGCTCACAACCAAGTTCATCGTCACCCTCGTCCTCGGCATGATGGTCGTGCTCGGCCTGAACGCGTGGCTGCGGCTCGAGCGCGAAGTGCGCCTCTTCGAGAGCGGGATGCGACGTCACGCGCA
Source organism: Polyangia bacterium (assembly GCA_039923495.1). Taxonomy (GTDB): domain Bacteria; phylum Myxococcota_A; class Polyangia; order Palsa-1104; family Palsa-1104; genus JBDTCO01. The sequence goes on along the minus strand of JBDTCO010000034.1, from coordinate 37,812 downwards.
CCTGTTCGGCCATGCCCTCGGCAACGGCGTCGCCTGGGCGTGGAAGACCTCGGGGGAGACAAGCGCGATCGCGCTCGTCGCCGAAGCGAACGAGGCGTCGAGCGATCTCGACGTGCGCTGGGTGTGGCTCGATGGCAAGGGGCCAGAGGAGCTCCGCCCGCGCCTACCCGTCGCGGACCTCGAGCCCGTCCGTCAGGGCCACGAGCTCAGCCGGCGCATCCCGGCGACGAGCGGACCAGGCGATCTGTTCACGTACGTGCCCATCGCGCTGCCGGGGAATCGGCACGGCGCGCTGCAGATCGCCGAGTCGTTGGAGTCGCAGCACGAGGTCATCCGCGAGATCTGGACGAACGTGCTGTGGTCGGTCGGCGGTCTCGCGGTGGTCATCTCGGGGCTCGCGGCGCTCCTCGGCGTGATCTTCGTGGGTCGTCCCACGCGAAAGCTCGTGGAGCAGGCCCGCCGGATCGGAGCCGGTGACCTCTCGCAGCCGGTGCTGCTCCGCCAGCGCGACGAGCTCGGGCAGATCGCGGCGGGTATGAACGCCATGAGCGATCGCCTCGCGCACGCGCGCGACCAGATCGCGGTCGAGACCGCGATCCGCGTCGCGGCGACGGAGCAGCTCCGCCACGCGGATCGCCTGATGACGGTCGGCAAGCTCGCGTCGGGGATCGCGCACGAGCTGGGCACCCCGCTCAACGTCGTGGCCGGACGCGGGCAGCTCATCGCCGCGCGGGACTCGGTCGGCGAGGAGGCCGTCGAGGGCGCGCGCATCATCGTCGACCAGGCGAACCGCATGACCCAGATCATCCGGCAGCTGCTCGACTTCGCACGCCCGGGCCGTGCACGACGTGCGCGGGTCCAGCTCGAGGCGCTCGCGGCACAGACCGAGCGTCTGCTCCGACCGCTGGCGCAAAAGCGCGGCGTCGTCATCACGCTCGTGCAGAGTGCGGCCACGTCCGCCGATCTGGATGAAGGTCAGATCCAGCAGGCGCTGACCAACCTCATCGTCAACGCAATCCAGGCGACGGCAACTGGAGGACGCGTGGTGATCACGCTCTCGGAGGTCACCGCCTTCCCTCCACGCGACGTGGGCTCCGACGCCATCCTCTGCGCACGGATCGACGTCACGGACAGCGGACACGGGATGTCGCCGGACACGCTTTCGCACATCTTCGAGCCCTTCTTCACGACCAAGGACGTCGGCGAAGGGACCGGGCTCGGGCTCTCGGTGACCTACGGCATCGTGCGCGAGCACGGCGGATGGATCGACGTCACGAGCGAGCCGGGACGGGGCAGCACGTTCTCGCTCCTCCTGCCGGTCACCTCCAGCGAGCCCTCATGAGCGCTCGCGTGCTGGTGGTCGACGACGAGCGCAGCATGTGCGAGCTGCTCGAGACCTCGCTCGGCAAGCGCGGCTTCGAGGTGATCTCGAAGACCTCTGCCGCAGAGGCGTTCCACACGCTCACAGGGGGCGCGTTCGATGTCGTCGTCACGGACCTCAACATGAAGGGCATGAGCGGCGTCGAGCTGTGCGAGCGGATCGTGGCCGAGCATCCCGACACGCCCGTCGTGGTGATGACCGCGTTCGGGAGCATCGAGACTGCGGTCACGGCGATCCGCGCCGGCGCGTACGACTTTCTGACCAAGCCCATCGAGCTCGAGACATTGCGCCTGACCATCGACCGGGCGGTCCAGCACCGAGCGCTCCGCGCCGAGGTCACGCGGCTCCGGCGTGCCGTCTCCCAGTCGCGTCGCTTCGACGAGCTGATCGGGTCGAGCCCCGCCATGTGTCGTGTCTACGACCTCCTCGACCGCGTGTGCGAGGTCGACGCGTCGGTGCTCGTGACGGGTGAGAGCGGGACCGGCAAGGAGATGGTCGCACGCGCCCTCCATCGACGCGGCAAGCGCAGGAGCGGCCCGTTCGTGGCCATCAACTGCGCGGCCGTCCCGGAGAACCTGCTCGAGAGCGAGCTCTTCGGTCACGCACGCGGCGCGTTCACCGATGCCCACAGCGCGCGCCCAGGCCTGTTCCTTCAGGCCTCGGGCGGCACCCTCTTTCTCGACGAGATCGCCGAGCTCCCGCTCGCGCTCCAGCCGAAGCTGCTCCGCGCGCTGCAAGAGCGCACCGTGCGTGCCGTTGGCTCGGATGCCGAGACTCCGTTCGACGCGCGGATCGTGACTGCGACGAACCGCGATCTCGAGGCGATGGTCGAGGGACAGCGCTTTCGCGAGGATCTGTTCTACCGGGTCAACGTCATCCGGGTCGAGCTGCCGCCCCTGCGCGAGCGCGGCGCCGACGTCCTCGTGCTCGCTCGACACTTCATCCAGCACTATGCGACGACGTTCGCGAAGCGTGTCGAGGGCCTGACGTCGCAGGCGTCGCAGCGCCTGCTCGCCTATGCGTGGCCGGGCAACGTTCGCGAGCTGCAGAACTGCATCGAGCGCGCGGTCGCGCTCACCCGCCTCGACGCGATCGATGTCGAAGATCTACCGCCGAAGGTCCAGCATCATCGGCCGGCGCACGCCGTCATCGTCGCCGACGATCCCTCGGAGATCGCCCCGCTCGAGGAGGTCGAGCGCCGCTACATCCTCGGCGTGCTCGAAGCCGTCGGTGGCAGCCGGACCCTCGCGGCGCAGAAGCTCGGCCTCGATCGCAAGACGCTCTACCGGAAGCTGGAGCAGTACGGGGTGCCGAAGGGATCCTCGAAGCTCTGATGGGAGTTTTGCCCCGTCGCGGGCGGCGATCGACGGGGCAAAACGGGACCGACGTGCACAGGTACCGTGAAGTACGTGCGTGCTTCCTGGCACTACCGATGCAGGGCCCCGGGGCATGACGCAGACTCCATCCCCGCAACACACCCTCGAAGCCGCCTTCCGCGCCGCGCACGCCAGGCGCGTGCTGCTCGCCGAGGACAGCGAGTCGATGCGCGACATGCTCGAGTGCGTGCTGCTCAAGGACGGCTACGACGTGACGGCGGTGGAGGACGGCGACGACCTCGTCGCCGCGCTCGACGCAGCGTACGGGTGTGCACCAGAGCTCATCATCACCGACGTGCGAATGCCCGGACGGTCGGGGCTGCAGGTCCTCGAGCACCTGCGCGCGCGCGACCGCGTCACGCCGGTCGTCCTCATCACCGCGTTCGGCGATGCCGAGACGCACGAGGAGGCGGGGCGCCTCGGCGCCGTGGTCCTCGACAAGCCCTTCGCGCTCGACGAGCTGCGAGCCATCGCGAAGAGGCAGCTCCGACCGCGCTGACCCGCGCGCTCGAAGGGTGGCAACCCTTCAAAGCTGTAATGGTGGTGTCAGGGAAACGAACGAGCACGTGAAGCACCTTCTCTTCAGGACTCAACCGGAGAGAAGACGCCATGGACGCTACGCTCAAGTCGCACCCCGCACCCCAGAAGTTCGAGATGCCCCCCGCCCGTGTCGGCTGGGCGGGCAATGTCGGTGAAGCCCACGAAGCCGTCACGCGCGCGGCGGCCTGGGTGCATCCACTGCAGACCGAGATGGCGCGAGTCATCGTCGGGCAGCGCGCGCTCGTGGACCGCCTGCTCGTCGGGCTCCTCACGGGTGGACACATCCTGCTCGAGGGTGTGCCTGGCCTCGCCAAGACGCTCGCGCTCAAGACGCTGGCAGAGACCATCCACGGCGCCGTGTTCCGGCGTCTGCAGTTCACGCCGGACATGCTGCCCGCCGACATCGTCGGCACGATGATCTACAACCCGCACGAGGGCAGCTTCCAGACCAAGCACGGCCCGATCTTCGCCAACCTCGTGCTCGCGGACGAGATCAACCGCGCGCCGGCCAAGGTGCAGAGCGCGCTGCTCGAGGCGATGCAGGAGCGGCAAGTCACGCTCGGCGAGCAGAGCTACATGCTGCCCGATCCGTTCCTGGTGCTCGCCACGCAGAACCCCATCGAGCAGGAGGGGACCTACCCGTTGCCCGAGGCGCAGCTCGACCGCTTCCTCTTGAAGGTCGTCGTCGGCTACCCGAGCCGTGCAGAGGAGCGCGCGATCCTCGACGCCATGGCGACGAGCGAGCCGAGCCTTCGTGTCGACCCGGTGGTGGACATCGCGCACCTCTCCGAGGCACGCCGCGTGGTCAACCGCATCTACGTGGACGACAAGATCCGCGACTACATCGTCGACATCGTCTCCGCCACGCGGCAGCCCGAGCTGTACAAGGTGCCGATCGCCGACTACGTGCGCTACGGCGCCTCGCCGCGCGCCACCATCGGGCTCACCCTCGCGTCGCGCGCGTGGGCGTTCGTGCAAGGTCGCGGCTACGTCACGCCGGCCGACGTCAAGGCGCTCGCGCCCGACGTGCTGCGCCACCGCATCGGGCTCACCTACGAGGCCGAGGCCGAGGGCATCACCGCCGACGACGTGGTGGGCCGGATCCTCAACGCGCTGCCGAGCCCGTAAGGAGGCCGTCATGGACAACGAGGTCAGACAGATGTTGCGCAAGGTGCGCCGCATCGACATCGCGACACGTCGCGCTGCCAACGACACCTTCGCGGGTCGCTTCCAATCGGTGTTCCGCGGCCGCGGCATGGACTTCGACGAGGTGCGCCCCTACGTGCCCGGCGACGAGGTCAGGACCATCGACTGGAACGTGACGGCACGCGCCGGCGCCCCGTTCGTGAAGAAGTACCGCGAGGAGCGCGAGGTCACGATCTTGCTCGCCATCGACGTGAGCGCCTCCGGTGACTTCGGCTCGACGGAGCGCACCAAGCGCGAGATCGAGGCCGAGATCGCATGTCTGCTCGCGCTCACCGCCGTCCGCAACAACGATCGCATCGGGCTCATCCTCTACTCCGACTGCATCGAGACCTACGTCGAGCCCAAGAAGGGCCGCACCCACGTGCTCCGGCTCGTTCGCGAGATCCTCGCGTGCAAGCCCCGGCACCGCGGCACGGAGCTCGCGCAGGCGCTCGACTTCATCGATCGCATCACCAAGCGGCGCGCCATCGTCGTGCTGATCTCCGACTTCAAGGGCGGCGGAGATCCGGGCGCGGCCACGACCGGCCTCGATCGAGCGCTCCAGGCCGTGCGACGCAAGCACGACCTCGTGGCGATGTGTGTGCAGGATCGGCACGAGCAGACCCTGCCCGACGTCGGCCTGCTCACGCTCGAGGACGCCGAGAGCGGGGAGATCATCGAGGTCGATACCGGCTCGGCGAAGGTCCGCCAGCGCTACGCCGCGGCCGCCACGGAGGAGCGTGCGCAGCTGCGCAAGACCTTCCGCAAGCAAGGCATCGACACGGCGGAGATCGACGCGTCGGTCCCTTACATGCCCACGCTCGTCGAGTTTTTTCGCTCGCGCGGAAGGAGGCGCCGATGAGCGCCCGAACGATCCTCGTTGCCCTCGTCCTCGCCGCGACCACGTCGGCTGCTCCTTCGTGGGCCGCACCCACCCAAGCGGCGCCCACCGCGCACGCCGAGGAGGACATCCGCGACATCCGCGGCCCCGTCGCCATCCCACGCTGGTGGCCGTTCGCCGCCGGCGGCCTCGCGCTGCTCATGATCGGCGGCGCCATCGTCGCCCTGCGCCGACGCCGTAGGGAGCGGGCGCGCACGCCCGAGGAGCGCGCGCTCGAGAAGATCGAGAACGCGCAGGTCTTCGCCGATCGTGAGCTCCCACGCGAGTACGCGATCGTCGTGTCGGACGCATTGCGCAGCTACATCGAGGAGCGCTTCGAGCTCCGCGCGGAGCACGCCACGACCGACGAGTTCCTCGACGCGGTCACCAGCAAGCCCGCGCTCGTCGAGCGTCGCGACGTCCTCGCGCAGTTCCTGGCGGCGTGCGACCTCGCCAAGTTCGCGCGCTTCGCCCTGCCCGCCGACTCGATGCAGTCCCTGCAGCAGCTCGCACGACAGTTCGTGGTGACGACCCACGTGGCAGCACACCCGTCGTCGTCGGCAAGCGGAGGTGTCTCGTGATCTCGTTCCACAACCCGCATCTGCTCTGGCTGCTCGCGCTGGTGCCCTTCTTCCTGCTGTGGCAGGGGCGTCCCGGTAGGCGCTCTGCCGTCGGCTTCTCGAGCACCGCCACCGCGCGGTCGATCGCGCGCACCACCCGGAGCCGCTGGGGCCAGGTGCTCCACCTCGCCCGCTGGGTCGGCGTGTGCCTGCTCATCGTCGGGCTCGCACGACCGGAGCTCGCCAGCGCCTCGACCGAGGTGCAGGCGAGCGGCATCGATCTGGTCCTCGCGGTCGACGTATCCGGCTCCATGCAGGCGCTCGACCTCGCGGAGAACGACAAGGCGGAGAGCCGCCTCGAGGTCGTGAAGCAGGTGGTGGCCCGCTTCATCGAGAGCCGACCGAACGATCGCATCGCGCTCGTCGCCTTCGCCGGCGAGCCGTACCTCGTGAGCCCGCTCACGCTCGATCACGACTGGCTGCTCGGCAACCTCGCGCGCCTGCGGCCCGGCATGATCAAGGACGGCACTGCCATCGGCTCGGCGCTCGCGGCCAGCGTGAACCGCCTGCGCGATCAGCCCTCGAAATCCAAGCTCGTCGTGCTGCTCACCGATGGTCAGAACAACGCCGGCAAGATCCAGCCCGAGCTCGCGGCCGATGCGGCGCGCGCGCTCGGCGTCAAGGTCTACACCATCGGCGTAGGCGCAAAGGGTGAGGCACCGATGCCGATCACCGATGAGCGCGGGCGCACGCACGTCGTCATGACCAAGGTCGACGTCGACGAGACCGTGCTCAAGAAGATCGCCAGCACCACCGGCGCATCGTTCTACCGCGCCACCGACGCCGGCTCGCTCGAGCGCATCTACGGCGCCATCGACAGCATGGAGAAGACCACGCACGTGCTCAAGCGCTACGAGCACCACGAGGAGCGCTTCCCCTGGGTCGTCTTTCCGGCGCTCGCCCTGCTCACGGCCGAGATCGGTCTCGGCCTCACGCGCTTCAAGAGGATCCCATGACGCTCTTCCACGTCACCTTCGTCCATCCGCTCTGGCTCCTGGCCGGGCTCGCCGGTGCCGCGGTCATCTTGCTGCTCGGTGTCCGGCTCGATCGTCAACGACGCGTCGCGCTTCGCCTCTTCAGCTCGCGCACGCTCGCCTCGTCGCTGTCTCCGGCTCGACGCATCGCGAAGCGAGGCCTGCTCGTGCTCGGGATGCTCGCCGGTGCCACCGCGATGGCGCGTCCCCAGCACGGCTTTCGCTGGGAGGAGGCGCAGCGACGCGGCGTCGACCTGCTGTTCGTCGTCGACACGTCGAAGAGCATGCTCGCGACCGACCTCAAGCCCGACAGGCTCACGCGCGCCAAGCTCGCGGTGCGCGATCTCGTCGACAAGTTCGGCGGGGACCGGGTCGGGCTCGTCGCGTTCTCGGGTGACGCGTTCCTGCAGTGCCCGCTGACGCTCGACCGCGACATGTTCGGCCAGACCCTCGACGCGCTCGACACGAAGATCATCGCGCGCGGCGGTACCGACGTCGGCCGCGCCATCGAGGTGGCGACGACGGCGCTGCGCAACGAGCCCGGCAACGAGAAGATCATCGTGCTGCTCACGGACGGCGAAGATCTCGAGGCACACGCCGTCGAAGCGGCAGCCGCGGCGCGCAAGGCAGGGATGCGCATCTACACCGTCGGGATCGGGACGCCGGCCGGCGAGCTCGTGCCGCTCGCCGAGGGTGCACCCGGCCTGGTCCGCGATGCGAGCGGGGCCTTCGTACGCTCGCGCCTCGACGAGAAATCACTCCGTGCCATCGCGCACGCCGGTGACGGTGAGTACCGCTTCATCGGGGCCGACGGGCTCGGCCTCGAGGCGCTCTACCGCGACGTCCTCGCCAAGCTGCCGAAGGAGGCCCTCGCGACGAAGAGCCAGCGCGTGCCGCTCGAGGTGTTCCAGTGGCCGCTCGGCGCGAGCGCGCTGTGTCTCGCGCTCGAGGCTCTTTTGCGCGACCGTCGTCGTCCTGCACCGCGGGCGGTCGTTGCGCCCATCGTACCGGCGAGGCGCGCACGGACCCGCAAGATGGCGGCGGCGGCGGTGATCGCGCTCGTGGGCGGAGCGGCAGGCACGGCGAGCGCTGCGCCACGGGATCCGCGGCTCCAGTTCAATGCGGCCACGACCGCGTACAAGAGTGGCGACTTCGCCGGGTCGGAGAAGGGCTTCCAGGACGCGCTCCACGCCGAGGCCCTCGACCTGCAGCAGAGGACCTACTACGACCTCGGCAACACGCAGTATCGCATCGGGCAGAAGACCGAGAAGACCGCGCCCGACAAGACGATCGCACAGTGGAAGACGGCGATCGCATCGTACGAGTCGGCGCTCCATCTGGATGCGCACGATGGCGACGCGAAGTTCAACCGCGACCTCGTGAAGAAGCGGCTCGCGGCGCTGGAGCAGCAAGAGAAGCAGAAGAAGGACCAGCAAAAGAAGGACGACCAGAAGAAGGACCAGAAGGACCAGAAGAGCGCATCGAACGGCGGCAAGCAGGACAAGCCCGACCAGGGCAAACAGGGCAAGCCCGACCAGAAGAGCGCATCGAACGGCGGCAAGCAGGACAAGCCCGGCGACGGCGAGCAGGACAAGCAGGACCAGAAGAGCGCGTCCAACGGCGGCAAGCAGGACAAGCCCGGCGAGGGCAAACAGGACAAGCCCGACCCGGGCGCAGGTGCGCAGCAGCAGGCGCAAGCCAAGGGCGCGCAGCCCTCGAAGCCGGGGCAGCCACAGCCGGGGCAGCCACAGCCGGGTCAAGACGCGCAGGGTGAGGCGGTCGGGGCCAAGGACGACCAGGCCGCGCCGGGCACGATGTCGAAGCGAGAGGCGCGGGCGGTGCTCGATGCCATGCGCGGCGACGAACGCCTGCTCTCGGCGGCCCCGAGCGGCCGGCCTGGAGCGCCGAAAGAAGACACAGTCGAAAGGGACTGGTGAACCCATGACGTACAACAAGTGGCCGATCACCGCACTGCTGGCAGCATCGGTTGGACTCGGCGGCACAGCGCTCGCCGACCCCGCGCTGCAGCTCCGCCCCTCCCACATCACGATGGGACAGACGGCATCGCTACGGATCCGCAGCGACGATGGAAGCTCACCGGGAGTGCCCACGATCGACGGCCTCGATCTCGAGAGCGCGGGCCAGAGCACGGAGATGACCGACATCAACGGCGTGGTCTCGCAGCACACGTTCACGCTCTACCGCATCGTGCCGACCCATCCCGGGCACTACGCGCTGGCCCTCGGGGCGGATCGCGTGCAGCTCGACGTGAGCCCGGCGGGCGCCGGCATCCCGGGTCCGGCCACGGCCACGACGACCACCCGGACGGACGCGGCGTCGCTGGCCTTCATGCGCGTCACGTTGCCCAAGAAGAAGGCCTACGTCGGCGAGGCGATCCCCGTCACCTTCAAGGCGTACTTCAAGCCCGGCACCGAGGTCACGCTGACCGGTCCGCCCGCGCTCGGCTCCACCTCGTTCACGGTGAGCGAGCTCGCGGACAAGCCGGTGCAGAACGTGGAGACCATCGGTGGCGTGCCGTACCGCACGGCGAGCTGGGCCGGCGTGGTCACCGCGGCGCTCCCCGGACACTTCACGTCGGCGTCGACGCTCCCCGTGTCCGTGCGGTACCGCGAACAGACCCACCGCGCCTTCAATCCGTTCGGTGGCATGCTCACCGACGAAGACGGTTTTCCCGATCTGTCGTCGCTGCGCGCCATGATGCAGAGCTCGGCCTTCGGTGGCGACATCGGTGACATCGTCGGCCCGGTGCAGCAGCGCGACCTCGTGCTCCGCGCCGGCGAGCAGCCGCTCGAGATCCTCGCGCTCCCGACCGCCGGCCGTCCCGCCGACTTCAGCGGGGCGGTGGGCCACTTCGAGCTCCACGCCTCTTTGACTCCACCGTCGGGCGCGGCCTTCGAGCCGATGAAGCTCGGCGTCGTGGTCTCGGGCCATGGCAGCTTCGACCGCGTGGCCTACGCCGGGCTCTCGACCACCGACAGCTGGAAGACGTATCCAGTCACCGTCGCACCGAGCAAGAGCCGGGACAGCAAGACGTTCGAGCAGGCCGTCGTGCCTCGAACGAGCGGCGACCTTCCGCTCCCCGCGGTCTCGTTCAGCTACTTCGACCCCATCAGCGCGAAGTACGTGACGACGACGACGAGCCCCATCGTCGCGCATGTCTCCCCGGCAGCACGAGCGCAGCCGTCGGAGGTGTCGAGCGCCGTGGGTTCGAGCGCCGTGGCTTCGAGCGCCGCGCCGACGACCGGTCCGATCGTCGCAGATCACCATGCCTCGACGCTCACGCCCGTCTACGCGCGCGCCTGGTTCTGGCTCATCCAGCTCGCGATCGGGCTCGCGATCATGGCGGTCTTCATTCAGCGCGTGCTCGCAGGACGTGGCCCCTCCCGTCGAGCACAGCGTCGGCAAGTGCAGTCTGCGCTCACCGCGCGCAAGGCAGCGATGCACCGCGCCGCGGACGCCGGCGACGGCGTCGCCTTCTTCGTCGCCGCGCGTGATGCCTTGCAGAGCGAGCTGGCGATGCGCTGGGGCATTCCCCCCGAGCAGGTGACGGCCACGGAGGTCGAGGCACGCATTGGGCCGGCGGGCGCCGGGGTGGTTGCCGCCTTCGACGCCGCCGACCGCGCCACGTACGGCGGCATCGCCCCCCAGGGCGCCGCGCTCAAGAAGTGGTGCGACGTCATCGATCGAGAGCTCGTTGCACCGGAGGCACGACCATGACCGCAGCTCATCGTTCCACGCCGCTCCTCTGCGCCCTCTTCTCGATGCTGTGTGTGCTGCCGGGCGTGGCCGGCGCGGCACCTTCGCCAGGAGGCCCTTCCTGTGCCGACACGGCGACGCTCGAGGCGAGCGCGCACGGCTGGTCGGTGAGCGGCCAGCGCGCGCTCGCCGAGGCGTACACGTGCGAGGGCCACCCGGGCCGTGCGATCCTCGCCTACGAGCGCGCGCGCCTCCTCGCCCCGCGCGCTTCCGCCATCGCAAGCGCGCTGGGTGCGGAGCAGAGCGCGGCAGGCGTGACCCCTGCACGTGCACGCTGGTACGTGTCGATGACGCGTGTGCTTTCGTCCAATGCGTGGACGTGGCTCGCGGCAGGCTCCCTGTGGGCCGGCCTGATCGTGCTGTTGCTGCTCCAGACGACGCGACGCCTTTTCCGGGCAGGCGCGTTCGCGCTCGTTGGTGCGAGCATGCTGTTCGCGGTCTGCGCCTGGTCGGGATCCGGCGGCGACCAGGCGATCGTCGTCGCCGATCACGGCGCCGCACTCAGGATCTCGCCGTTCGCCTCGGCCGACGTCGAGGCGAGCGAGCCCGAAGGCGCACGCATGAAGATCCTCGGCCATCACGGCGACCACCTGCGCGTGCGCGATGGGGAAGGCCGAACGGGATGGATCGACGCGCGCGCCATCGAATCGATCGTCCCTCGAGGCGAACCACAAAAAGGCTGAGCGAGGCGCACGCGACGGGTCTACCGTACGCGTACGCACCATGAAAAATGTCGAAACCAGCATCCCCACCGCGCTCGCTCGTCCGCGCCCCGTCGACGCTCCCGGTGGGCCGCCGCGATGAGCTTCGAGAGCTCCTTCGTCGCGCTCTTCGCGATCGCGACCCCCGTCGCGCTGGCAGCCGCGCGCCTCAAGATTCCGTACACGGTGGCGCTCGTGCTCGTGGGGCTCGGCCTCGGCGCGACGCACCTCCTGTCCGCGCCACACCTTACGAAGGCGCTGCTCTACTCGGTGTTCCTGCCGGGCCTCATCTTCGAGGCGTCGTTCCACCTCGACGGCAAGCGCTTCGTGCAGAACCTCGCCGCCATCTCCGCGCTGTCCGTTCCGGGTGTGCTCGTGTCGGGCTTCATCATGGCGCCGCTCGTGGCCTGGGCCATGTCGAGCCTCCACTTCACGGCGGGCTTCGGCTTCACGGATGGGTTGCTCTTCGCGGCGCTCATCGTGGCGACCGATCCCATCGCCGTCGTCGGCCTGTTCAAGACGCTCGGCGTGCCGAAGCGCCTCGCCACGCTGATCGAGGGGGAGAGCATCTTCAACGACGGCACCGCGGTGGCGTTCTACTCGGTCGTGCTCGCCACGACGACCGGCGCTCACCTGTCGGTCGGAAAGGCGACCCTCGACTTCTTCTACATCGCGGGCATCGGGCTCCTCATCGGCTTCGCCATCGGCTTCGCCGTGTCGCGCATCATGCGTCGAGTCGAAGATCCGATGATCGAGATCACACTCACGACCATCGCCGCGTACGGATCCTTCGTCGCCGCCGAAGGGCTCGGGGCATCCGGCGTCATCGCGACTGCGACCGCGGGGCTGGTCTGCGGCCACCAGATCGCGAGCGTCGGCGGCAACGCGAGCGCTCGCCTGGCCGTGCACTCGTTCTGGGAATACGTCGCGTTCGGCCTCAACTCGATCGTGTTCCTGCTCATCGGGCTCGAGGTCCCGGTGACTCGACTCATCGACTCCTGGAAGCTCATCGCGGTCGCGTGGATCATCGTCACGGCTGTCCGCGCCGCGCTCGTGTTCATGACGTCGCTCGGCATGTGGCCGACGCGAGCACGTCTACCCTGGGCGTGGTCGCTGGTGCTCGGCTGGGGTGGGCTTCGCGGCGCGCTGTCCATGGTGCTCGCGCTCAGCCTGCCGACGGACTTCGTGCACCGCGACGTCATCGTGACCATGACGTTCGGCGTCGTGATCATCTCCATCCTCGTGCAGGGACTGACGATGAGCCCGCTCCTCGCCTGGCTGAAGATCGGCGCGCAGCACACGTCCGCGTCGGCCGCGGAGATCGCGCGCGCGCGGCTGCTCTCTGCGCGCGCGGGGCTCGACGCGCTGCGCTCGGCGGACGAGCTGCCGCCCGAGGCGCTCGTGGCGGAGGTCCGCAAGGAGTACGAGGCCATGGTGCACGAGGCAGAGGCCGACGTCGTCTCCGCCACGACCCACGCGGATACGGAGGAGGCGCAGGCCAGGCGACTGCGCTGGAAGCTCGTGGTGGCGGAGAAGGACGCGCTCCTCGACTCGCGCGAGCGGGGCCTCACGACGCCGGAGACCGTGGAGCCGCTCCTGCGCGCCTGTGATGCGCGGCTCTTCGAGCTCGAGCGCACGGACGACGAGGACTGATCGTCGTAAGGCAGTTCACGTCGAGATCGAGCGGAACCGCGAATAGATGCATCCAATCATCCGACGCGTGGTACTGGCAACGACGTCCCAGGAGGCGCTTTCATGTCCGAGTCCACTCGCTATCGCATCGTAGTCGGCATCGATTTCTCCGAGATCTCGAGTCTCGCTCTGGACGCTGCGCTCGACACCGCGCGACACAGCGATCGCCCCGAGCTGCACGTCGTGGCCGTCGTGGACGACGCAGGCCATCACCTCCTGCCGGCCGGCGATCGGCGCGCAACGATCATGCAGACCATGGACCACGTCCGGGAGCTGCTCTCGAACGACACCAGGAATGCGCTCGCGCGTCAGCTTGCCCGACATGCGGGCGCCCCGACCGTGAACACGATCATCCACGTGCGACTGGGTGCCATCCCCGAGAACCTGGCCGGCCTCGCCACCGAGCTTCGCGCCGATCTGCTCGTCGTCGGAACGCACGGTCGACGCGGTCTCCGTCGGCTGTTGCTCGGCTCGGTCGCCGAGCGAACCGCGAGGATCGCGCCCTGCCCCGTCCTCATCGTGAGGCCGAAGGACTTCAGCGCGCTCGATGGCTTGCCGGCGATCGAGCCGGCTTGCCCCGCTTGCCTTGCCGCGCGCGAGAAGTCGGACGGCGCGACCTGGTGGTGCGACGTGCACTCGGTGACGCCGCTCGAGACGCATACGTTCTCCTTCAGCGCCCGCCTCGACGACGTCAACGCACCCCGGCATCACCTGCTCTGACGGATGTTCGGCTTCATCAGGAAGCGGCGGCGGGCTCAGGTCTGCGCGCAGCCGTTCCCGGAGGCGTGGCGCGAGCACGTGCGACGCAACGTTCCGTACACGACGCTCCTCACCGGCGAGGAGCACGCGGAGCTCCTGTGCGACATCCAGATCTTCATGGCGGAGAAGCGCTTCGAGGGTTGTGGCGGGCTCGAGCTCACCGACGAGATCCGCGTGACGATCGCAGCGCAGGCCTGCCTCCTTCTGCTCCATCGCGACACCGAGTTCTACCCCGACCTGTCCTCCATCCTCGTGTACCCGAGCACCTACCTCGTGCCGGGTGGCCAGCGCACCCCCGACGGGCTCGTGACCGATGATCCGCAAGCACGCCTCGGGGAGTCCTGGGAGCGCGGTGTCGTGATCCTCGCGTGGGACAGCGTGCTGAGCGGCGCGGCGGATATCCACGACGGCCACAACGTGGTGCTCCACGAGTTCGCGCATCAGCTCGATCAGGAGAACAACGATGGGCCGGGGGTGCCGCAGCTGCCGCGCCGCTCCATGTACGTCGCCTGGGCGAGGGTGCTCGGTCACGACTACGCAGAGCTCCTCCGTGAGACGCACGAGCAGCACCGCACGCTCATCGATCGCTACGGCGCGACGAACCCTGCAGAGTTCTTCGCCGTCGTCACGGAGACGTTCTTCGAAAGGCCTCGCGAGCTGCTCGCGCGACAGCCCGCGCTGTACGAGCAGATGCGCGCCTTCTACCAGCAGGATCCTGCCACCCGATATCCGCACCATGCAGTCGAGCAGACGCCGGTCTCGAACCCGCGAGGGTCGTGACGCTCCCTGGAGCTGAAGACCTCGTGGAAGCTGTGCCGGCGGCTCCGCTCGAGACCCCCTGCACGACGCACACGACGTTGCGCGCGCTCGCGCGGCAAGCGTTCGCGCGCGCCGCCGGCGCTCCGCTCTCGGAAGGTAACCACGTCGAGCTCTTGAAAGATGCAAAGCAGAACTATCCAGCGTGGCTCGAGGCCATCTGTTCTGCGAAGCAGTACGTCGACTTCGAGAACTACATCGTGTGCGACGACGAGGTGGGCCGGAGGTTCGCCGACGCGCTCATCGCTGCAGCGGCGCGCGGGGTCAAGGTGCGGCTCGCATACGACTGGCTCGGTTGCGTGGGCAGGGCCTCTCGCAGGTTCTGGAGGCGGTTGCGCGAGGGAGGCGTCGAGGTCCGCTGCTACAACCCGCCGCGCTGGGACTCGCCGGTCGCGTGGCTCAGTCGCAACCACCGCAAGACCCTGTCCGTCGATGGCGAGGTCGGGTTCGTCGCCGGACTCTGCGTCGGGAACAGCTGGATGGGGAACCCCGCGAAGAAGCGCGAGCCGTGGCGCGATACCGGCGTCGAGCTGCGAGGGCCCGCGGTGCAGCAGATCGAGGATGCCTTCGCGATGATCTGGGCGAGCCTCGGCAGCGCGATCCCCGCGCGCACCTCGAGCTCGCGGATCGACGCCGCGATCGCCGGCGGCACGGCGCTGCGGGTGATCGCGAGCATGCCCGCGACCGCCGGCCTCCTGCGGGTAAACGAGCTCGTCGCTTCGCTCGCGGTCAGGCGGCTCTGGCTGACGGACGCCTACTTCGTCGGTTCGACCGCCTACGTCCAGGCGCTCATCGCCGCGGCGAAGGACGGCGTGGACGTGCGCTTGCTCGTGCCGGGCGGGACCGACATCCCGATCCTGAGAGGTCTCTCGCGAGCGGGGTACCGGCCGCTGCTGCGAGCTGGCGTCCGCGTGTTCGAATGGAACGGCACCATGATCCACGCGAAGTCGTCCGTCGCGGACACGCGCTGGGCACGCGTCGGCTCGACAAACCTCAACGTCGCGAGCTGGTTCGGCAACTGCGAGCTCGACGTGCTCGTCGAGGACGAGGCGTTCGCAGGCCTGATGGAGGCGGCGTATCTCGACGACCTCACGCACGCGACGGAGCTGGTCCTGGGCCGACACGGTCGTGCGTCGCTTCGACCGTCGGACGCTGCGGCAACGAACCCGGCACACCAGGACGGCGGTGGGCAGGTCGCCACCGGCGCGGCCCGGATCGGCCACGCGGTCGGTGCCGCGCTGTCGGCCACACGCGTCCTCGAGCCGGAGGACGCCAGCCTCACCCTGTCGGGCGCTGCGGGCCTGACCGTGTTCGCCGTGCTCTTCGCGCTGTTCCCCCGCGCGCTCGCCTATCCCGTCGCGGCGGTCCTCGCCTGGGTCGCCGCCGGGCTGCTCCACAAGGGATGGGCGCTGCACCGGATCCACGCGCGACAGCTCGCCGAGCAGCGGAGAGATCCGCCCGAGCCCGTGATGCGCGACGGAGACGAATGAACGACACAAATCGTCGCCATGCCGCACACGAAATGCCGTCGAGCGGCATCTCAGGTGCGCGCAATCCCGCGCACGACGAGGTCCTCGCCATGTCCTTCGCTTCGAAGCTCCTCACCACCGCGCTGCTCGCCTCGCTCGGCGGCTGTGCATCCACGTGGCAGCTCACGGGCGGTTCTGCCGTTCCGGCGGCCGTGGGTGTGGCCACCACCAAGGTCGGCGGCAATGGCAACACGAACGTCGATCTCAAGGTCAAGCACCTTGCCATGGCCGATCGCGTGAACGCGGGGGCCACGACCTACGTCGTGTGGGCCACCGCGAATGGCGACAACGCGAACGCGATGAACATCGGCGCGCTCAAGCTGGACAAGAACCTCGACGGTACGCTCGAGACGAAGACCGCGATGCGCGACTTCAAGCTCACCGTCACCGCCGAGCCCGATGGCACGGCCCAGCACCCGTCGGGTCCGGTGGTGCTGTCGGGGACCATCAACTCCAAGTAAGGGTGGCGGTGCCCATCATTTCCTGCGGTACGTCAGCGTGAACTCGATGGGACCAGGGAGCCGGCTCGACTCGATCCGGGTCTGGACGCGCAACGTGGTCCCGTCGGGATCCAGCATGAACCGCTTCGTGACATGGCTCGACTGCCCCACGAGCTTTTGCACGAGCTCGCTGGCGTCGAGGGCGTAAGACACCCGGAACTTTCCCTCGTGGCTGCGCCATGGCGCAGGTTTCCCGTCGCGCGGAGCCGGCATGTCCGAGTGTCCCGACCGCGCGAGCGTGATGTTGTCCTGTCCGATGCGCAGCTCGATGACAGGGGGTGGCATGTTCGGCTTGCGAATACGCCGGCGGGCGATTCCCCGGATGAAGACGTTCATCTTCCCGACGACGACGTCGATCGCGTCGTACATCTTCTTGATCTCGCCCTCGCCGCCCACGTACGCGTAGCTGCCGCCGAGCCGCGCGCCACCCGTGCCTTCCTCCGCCGCGGCAGCACCGCCGAGGAGCAACAGGACGAGACCCATCGAGATACAGCTGCGTCGCGCGAACCTCGACATTGCGTCGGCCTGCTTTCCGTGGCGTATGTGTACGACGTCCTGCGTCGAATGGATACAGGCCAGAGGATACAGGGGCGAAGAGCCGAGCGAGGCGTATGAGACTGCTCCTGGTCGAGGACGACGAGAAGATCGGCACCTTCATCGTCCAGGGTCTCCGGCAGGAGGGCCACGTCGTCGACTGGGCGCGCGATGGTGACGACGGATTCCAACTCGCGTCGAAGGGAACGGGGGCGCTCGACGCTGCGATCGTCGACGTGATGCTGCCCGGTCGCAGTGGCCTCGAGCTCGTCCGCGATCTCCGCGCGAGGAAGAACAACCTCCCGGTCATCATCCTCAGCGCAAGGAGCGACGTCGAGGATCGGGTCGCAGGGCTCGCGGCGGGCGCCGACGACTACCTCGTGAAGCCTTTCTCGTTCGCCGAGCTCGTCGCGCGTCTGCAGGCGCTCTCGCGCAGGGCTGCGGGGGCGACCGAGTCGGCGTTGCAGCTCCACTTCGCGGACATGGTGCTCGATCTGGCCACGCGGAAGGTCGCGCGCGGAGGTCTCGTCATCGAGCTCCAGCCACGGGAGTTCTCGCTGCTCGAGTACTTCATGCGCAACCCCGATCGAGTGCTCTCGAAGACGATGATCCTCGAGCGCATCTGGAGCTACGCCTTCGATCCGCAGACGAACGTCGTCGACGTGCTCGTGAGCAGGTTGCGCCGCAAGATCGATCACGACTTCCCCGACAAGCTCATCCATACGTTGCGAGGCGTCGGCTATGTTCTCCGCAGGTGAACGGCCGCTCCGCTCCATCGGGCTACGGCTCACGCTGTGGTACTTCGGCGTGTTCGTCGCGAGCACGCTCGTCCTGTTCTCCGCCGCGACGCTGACGATCCGCTCGTCGATGCGCGCCCGCCTGAACGCGGTGTTGACCGCGAACCTGGCAGAGCACCGGCAGGCCTTCGAGAGCCAGGGGATCGAGGGGCTCCGCAAGCTCGTCGCGACGCCGCAGTACGGCCACACGCCGCTCTACGTGCGGGTCCTCGACAGCGGAAACGCCACGATGTTCGAGTACCGCTCCACGCCCGAGATCGCGTTCGACACCCCGGTCGGCCCGTCCAACGGGGCGACGACGACGTTGAAGAACATCAGGGGTCGGAACGACGGCTCGCGCTGGAGCATCGCCACGACGAGCCTGCGTGGTGGCTTCCGCCTCGAGCTCGCGCTCAGCGATCAGGCCACGCAAGAGACCAGCGCTCAGCTGAGCAAGGGGCTCCTCATCGTGTGGCTCGGCGCGATCGTGCTCGGGTTGCTGGGCGGCTACGTGCTCACGCGCAGAGCGCTGAGGCCGGTGGCCAAGCTCGCTGCGACGGCGCAGCAGGTCATCACCTCGGGCGACCTGACGCTCCGCGTGCCGGTCCGCGGCACACGAGACGAGCTCGACACGCTCACCGCGCTCTTCAACGGCGTGCTCGAGCGGAACGAGACGCTCGTCCGCGGCATGCGAGAGGCGCTCGACAACGTCGCCCATGACCTGCGAACGCCACTGACCCGCCTGCGCACCGGTGCAGAGATCGCGCTGCGGGACACCGCGAGCCCGGAGCGCGTGCGCGACGCGCTGTCCGACACCATCGAGGAGTCCGAGCGGGTCCTCGCGATGCTGACGACGCTGATGGACATCTCGGAAGCCGAGACCGGTGTGATGAAGCTCGACCGGACCCGGGTCGACCTCGTCGCGCTCTTGCGACACGTGCTCGACCTGTACGGCGACGTGGCGGCGGAGCGCGGGATCCGCCTCATCACGCACATACCGGCACACGCCGAGGTCATGGGCGATCGCAATCGCCTGTACCAGGCAGTCGCCAACCTCGTCGACAACGCGCTCAAGTACACACCGGTGGGTGGTCAGGTCGAGATCGGCGTCACCCCGGGCTCGCAGGCGACCGAGCTCGAGGTGAGGGACAGCGGCGTGGGCATCTCTCCGGGCGACGTGCCGCGCATCTGGGAGCGCCTCTATCGCGCCGATCGCAGCCGCGGAGAGCACGGCCTCGGACTGGGGCTCAGCTTCGTCAAGGCGATCGTCGAGGCGCACGGGGGTGAGGTCGGGGTCCGCAGCGAACCGGGCTCAGGCTCGACCTTCACCATCGTGCTCCCCGCGGCCGAAGAGCCGCTCGGTTCGGCGAGCTGACCGTGGTCAGCTCCGGGCTCGATCCGATCCGCCGAGCTTCACCATCTTGTTGTACACGCCGAGCAGCAGCAGACTCGGTGCCCACTGTCCGACGAGGCCGCTCAGCCGCCCGGCCTTCGTGGGCGTGTTGAACCAGCGCGAGCTCTTCGGCTGGGTCACCTCGAGGAGCATCGCCGTGACCGCGGCAGCGCCGCCGAGCCACAGGAAGATGTCGGACGGGAGCTTCGCGGTCTGGTGCTCGATCGTCTTTGCGACGGCTCCCTCTTCGTAGGTCGTGCTCGAGACGGGTTGCATTCCGGTGCGTGTGGGCATGGGTGTTCCTCCGCGGCTCGTCGTCGCAACCATCGTACCTTCTCCGCAGCGATCTTTCGCGGGCCTGCACAACGACGCTTGAGGCAAAACGCGCGCGGGCGCACGCGCGCCTCGCACCTTGCCCATCACGCGGCTCGGCGACACGCGAGTCGCACGGTGTGCGGCGAGCCGTCTGCGTCGTCGTAGCTCACCTTCAGAGAGGTCCACTCGCGTGGCAGCGCCACGTGCACGCAGTGGCGACCGAGCAGCGGCGCCTCCGTATCGCTCGTCCGCTTCGGGTCCGCGTCGACCTGAGTGCAGATCGTGGTGGCGCTATCGAAGTCCATGCGGAGCGACTTCCCGCTCGTCACCCAGTGGCGCCGGAGGTGCTCGCTCCAGATCTCGAACGGGGAGACCCGCTGTTCCACCTGGTAGCGCTGCACGGTCTGCGGCGGCACGTCCCAGACCTTCCCGTCGTGGACCGATCGAAGCAGCTTCACGTACTCGGCGTGAGCCCAGGCGAGAGGCATGGCGGAGCCCGACGGGCGACCGTTGTAGAGGTCGCGGCCGGAGATGTCCGCGGCGTCCCACACCTGCTCGGGGAGCAGGCCGCACATGTTGCTCTGCCGTGACATCACGCGAAGCAGCTCGGCCGCGCCCGCCGTGTTCCCGGCCGCGAGCTCGAAGTGTCCACGCTCGCCGGCGAGGAGTGGCCAGCAGCGTCCGATCCCCGTCTTCTTGAAGGGCGCTCCATCGGCCTGCTCTCCGTAGCCATCGTTCGTCGAGCGAAGCCAGCCCGGACCGGTCTTGAGCTCCTTGCGCAGCTCCGCATCGATGACCTTCGCCGTCGCCGTCATGCGGGGGTCCGTCGCCGATCGGAGCCCGTAGCGGACGAGCGCGAGCGCATCGGGGCTCACCACCTCCTGAGCCGGGTGATAGCCGGCATGCGCGACGTGATTCTTCAGGTGGAGCTGCAGCTCGTGGAGCGCGTGATCACCGATCGCCGTCGGCGGCATCACGCGCACGTAGTAGCCGTCCACCCCGTGCTTCTTCGCGAGCGCGGTGCCCCGTGCATACGTGAGCGAGTCGACCGCATCGTTCCAGGCGTCCGCCGTGGCGCGCAGGAACGCGGCCGTCGCAGGGTCGTTGGCCCGCTCGGCGAAGTCTGCGGCTGCGAGCAGCGCAGCAACCTCGCAGGCCATCGTGAACGTGGCGTAACCGGCGAGCGACTCCCATCGATCCTGCGGCGACGCCGGTCCCTGCCGCACGAGGAACGTCGCCGCAGCCTGGATCATCGGCCAGGCGTCGAAGTCGGAGAGCGCGGCTTCGCGCCGGAGCTGATCCGCGAGGAGGATCGGCATCGCGATACCGTCCATCTGCGTCGCGTCCCAGTGCTCGGAGCCGTCGAGCCACATGTTCTGGCTCCATGAACCATCGGCGCTCTGCGTACACGCGAGGTAGAACAGGGCACGCCGGCCTGCGTCGAGGTCTCCCGCGGCCATGAGCCCCATCGCCGTCTCGCAGAGATCGCGGGGCCACAGCACGTGATACGCACCCGTGTCCTCGTCGCCGCGCGCGAAGCCCCACGGCAAAGAGAGGCTCGCGACGAAGGCGCCGGGGAAGCGCGCGGACTCGTGCGTCGTCATGACGGCGGTGCTGGTCCGGTAGAGGTCGTGGGTGCAGCCTGCGACCGAGAGCGGCGCGAACTTCTGCTGCACCTGCTTCCAGTCGGCGACGTAGCGATCCCAGACCCGATCGAAGCTCTCGAGGCTGCCGGCCCGTGCCCCCTGCGCCGCCTCGGCGGACGAGTGACCGAAGGCGAGCGCGACGCAGAACTCACCGCGCGAACCCTGCCAGTCGAGCTCGCCACACAAGCTCACGTTGCCGGCCGGCGCGTCGTTGTACAGCGCGGTCAGCGTCCTCGTCGTCTCGAGCGCGTCGTACGCGTCCTGCCCGATGTAACCGCAGGTGGTCGACTTCCACGGCGCGGTCGCGTGCGCGGCGAGGTACGCCTGCGCGCGATGAGCGAACAGCATCGAGAGTCCCTTGTATTGCCCGACCCAGGCGTCGTTGCCCGCGCCTTTGTCTGCGAGGTGCGGCTCGAGGTACAGGAACAGGCGAAGGTTCGCGTCCTTCACGAGCGGTTCGAAGTGGACCTTCACGAGCAGCGTGTCGCGGATCGCATGGGCCACGAACTGCTTGGTGACGCGATAACGGCCATGCTTGCACGTCGAGACGACCGTGTACGCAAAGATGCCGTCGGCGACCGCACTGCACTCGTGCTCGGCGTCGCGCTCCTCGTCCGAGAAGTAGTCCACGCCGTCGGTGACGAGGAAGCGCATGTTGCGCGTGTTCGCCTTGTCGACGTCCGGGAAATAGACCTCGTTCAGGACCCCGCGACCGATGGTGAACCAGATGCGACTGGTCCGCGCGGGAGAGCTTCCGACCGCACCCTTCGCGCTCGCCGTCCAGCGCGGCGTGGCGCCCGGCTGCCCCGGCGCGCGACTGGCGTGCGTGGGTCTCGTGCTGTCGTGCTGCTCGACAGATTTGCGCATGAAGAAAAATACGATGCCTTTATCAATGAGGTCGTTTCGCCGTTTCTGAGATTCTTCAATTCGAGCAAGTCGTTCAGATGATCACTTCCCATTTTTTCAACTCGCGCAAATTCGCTCATTGCATCGGACACCCTTGGAGGAGTAAGTGCGAAACGTGCGGGTCAGCTTTCCAAGCTGGAGTGACACGGCCTTCCGCATCGCGTTGCTCGCGATGGTGGCGCTTCCGCTCGCGCTGGTCTCCGCGCTCCTCATCTGGGTGCGAACGCCGTACTACGAGAACCGCGGGTACGTGAACGATCAACCCGTGCAGTTCGATCACCGTCACCACGTTGCCGACGACGGGATCGACTGCCTGTACTGCCATGGTGATGCGCTGCGCAGCAAGAACGCGGGCGTGCCATCGACCGAGCTGTGCATGGGCTGTCATGCGCAGGTGTGGCCCGCCAGCATCGCGCTCGAGCCGGTGCGCCGCAGCTATTACTCCGGTGTGCCGCTGCACTGGAATCGCGTCCACAAGCTCGCCGACTACGTCTACTTCGATCACTCGATTCACGTGAACAAGGGCGTGGGGTGCTCGAGCTGCCACGGACGCGTCGATCAGATGGCGCTCGATTACCAGGTCGCGCCGCTGACGATGGGCTGGTGTCTCGAGTGCCACCGAGACCCGGAGCCGCGCATCAGACCGTTCGACGAGATCACGTCGATGACCTGGAAGCCCCGGGCGCACGACGATCCCGAGGGCCGCGCGCTCGTCGAGCGCTACGACGTGCAGAAGAAGACCAACTGCACCACGTGTCACAGATGAGCGCAGATGAGGACGGCCGAGTGAGCAACGACAACGGACTCGTACGACTGCGTCGCCCCTCGCCGGAGGTCGCATCACCGTGGCGTAGCCTCGACGAGAGGGATCAGACGGCGACGTACCTCGCGAGCATCGGCGACGACCTCGGCGAGGCGACCGAGCCGCCGTCCGCGACCTCGCGACGCACGTTCCTCCAGTTCCTCGGCGCGAGCATGTCGCTCGCCGGCCTCGACGGCTGCGCTCGCAAGCAGCCCGCGCAGATCCTGCCCTACAGCATCACGCCCGACGGCGCGATCCCCGGCGTCCCGCGCGAGTACGCCACCGCGATGACCCTCGACGGGTTCGCCACGGGCCTGCTCGTGCGCAGCAGCGAAGGCCGTCCCACCAAAGTCGAAGGCAATCCCGACCACCCGACGAGCCGCGGCAAGACCACGCTGCTCCAGCAGGCGTCGCTGCTCCAGCTCTACGACCCCGACCGCATGCGCGGCGTCGAGAACCGTGGTCGTCCGTCGTCCTGGGAAGCGCTTTTGGCGCTGCTCTGCAAGGACCGCAGCGACGCGGGCGCAGGCCTCCGCATCCTCGCCGAGCCGACCGCGTCACCAACCTTCCAGCGCCTCCTCGGGCTCGTCGCGTCGCGCCATCCCGGTTCGAAGAACACGTTCTGGTCGGCGATGCCCGTGCTCGCCAACACGCTCGCCGGCGCGCAGCTCGCGCTCGGAAAACGGCTCCAGCCCAGGCTCGACTTCGCGCGCGCCGACGTCATCCTCACGCTCGACGCCGACTTCCTGACGTCGATGGAAGACCAGCTCGTCTACAGCCGCGACTGGGCTGCTCGCCGTCGCGTCGCGTCGCCGGGCCAGGCCATGAGCCGGCTGTACACGGTCGAGTGTGCGTTGAGCCCGACGGGGACGATGGCGGACCATCGCCTGGCGCGTCGCTCGGCGGAGATCCTGCAGGTGGCGCGCGCCATCGCCGCGCAGCTCCCGACCATCGCGCCCGAGCTACGTGGGGCGGTCGAGCTCGATCCCGCTGCCGCGCGCTTCGCCGCTGCCGTCGCACGCGATCTCGCGCGCTGTGCACCGGGCAGCTCCCTGGTCGTCGTCGGTGAGCGTCAGCCGCCGTGGCTCCACGCGCTCGGCTGGGCCATGAACGCGGCGCTCGGGAACCTCCGCACCACGGCGCAGGCCGAGGACCCGGTGCTGCTCGAGGGCAGCCAGGACCTGCCCGCGCTCGTGCACGACATGCAAGCCGGCGCGGTCGACACGCTCATCATCCTCGACGGCAATCCCGTGTACTCGACGCCACCGGAGCTCGGCCTCGAGGCCGCGATGGACCAGGTCCGGGAACGCATCTACTGCGCCGACTACCACAACGAGACGGCCTCGCGCTGCACGTGGGTCGCACCGAGAGCGCACTACCTCGAGTCGTGGGGCGACGGGCGCGCGTACGACGGCACCGTATCGATCGTGCAGCCGCTCATCGAGGCGCTGCATGGCGCGCGCCCGCCGATCGAGCTCCTCGGCGCGCTCGCCGGTCTCAGCGCGCCACACGCGCATGCCCTGGTGCGCGCGACGCACCCCGCTTCAGACTGGGACGCGGCGCTCCAGCGCGGCGTGGTGAACGACACCACCTCGCCTCTGGTCGCGATCACCTTCGGCGGGGCGGCCGCGATCGCCGCCGCGCTGGGCACCACCATCGCGCCGAGCCCCCACGTGCTCGAGCTCGACTTCTACCTGTCGCCGACCGTGCACGACGGACGCTTCACGAACAACCCATGGCTCCTCGAGCAGCCCGAGCCGACGACCAAGCTCACGTGGGAGAACGCGGCGCTGGTAGCACCCGCTTTGGCGAAGCGCCTCGGCCTCGCCAACGAGGACGTCGTCGAGCTCGTGTGCAACGGACGTGCGCTGTCCGTCCCCGTGTTCATCAGCCCCGGACAGGCCGACGACGCGGTCGCGTTGTGGCTCGGCTACGGTCGCAGCGGCGCCGAGTCGATCGCGTCGAAGCGTGGCGTCAACGCGGCGAGCCTGCGCACGCGGAGCACGCTGGCGTTTGCGCCCGACGCTCGACTGCGCAAGCTCGGCCTCGCGCAGTCGCTGGCGTCGATGCAGACGCAGCGCACGATGCTCGGTCGGCCCATCGCGCTCGCCAGCACGAAGGCCGGCTACGAGGCCAACCCGGGGTTCACGTCCGAGCACAAGGGCGAGGTCGCGTCGCTGATGAAGCCCGTGCCGTTCGAGGGCCTGCAGTGGGCCATGTCGATCGATCTCGGCCTGTGCACGGGCTGCAGCTCGTGCATGGTCGCGTGCCAGGCCGAGAACAACATCCCCGTCGTCGGCAAGGCGGAGGTCGAGAAGAACCGCGAGATGCACTGGCTGCGCATCGACACGTACTTCACCGGCGAGGTCGACAATCCAGGCGTCATCCACCAGCCGATGATGTGCCAGCACTGCGAGACCGCGCCGTGCGAGTACGTCTGCCCGGTCAACGCCACGGTGCACTCGCCCGACGGCCTCAACGAGATGGTCTACAACCGCTGCGTCGGGACGCGCTTTTGCTCCAACAACTGCCCGTACAAGGTCCGGCGCTTCAACTGGTTCGACTGGAACAAGCGCGTGGCCGCCAACCAGGGGAGCTACCAGCTCGCACACAACCCCGAGGTCACGGTCCGAGAGCGCGGCGTGATGGAGAAGTGCAGCTACTGCGTGCAGCGCATCCGCGGCGCCGAGATCACCGCGCAGATAGCGCACCGGATGCTCGCGCCCGGCGAGGTGCGGTCCGCGTGTCAGCAGGCGTGCCCGACGGGCGCGATCGAGTTCGGATCGCTCTCGCACGTGGAGTCCACGATGGTGAAGTGGCGACAGGAGCCGCGCAGCTACGCGGTGCTCAACGACCAGGGCACGCGGCCGCGCACGATGTACCTCGCACGCATCGACAACCCCAACCCGGAGCTCGCGTGAACTCGGCCGACGAGCCCGTCTTCATCGGTCATCCGACCGATGCCGCGCTCACCGACCAGATCCTCGATCCGGTGTGGGCGCCGAAGAGCCGCGCGTGGATGCCGGCCTTCGTCTTCACCGGCCTCGGCTCGCTCGGCCTCTTCGCGCTCGTGTTCTGGACCTTCTGGACCGGCATCGGGCTGTGGGGCAGCAGCATCCCCGTCGCCTGGGCGTTCGCCATCACGAGCTTCGTGTGGTGGATCGGCATCGGACACGCCGGCACGTTCATCTCCGCCATCCTGTTGCTGTTCGAGCAGCGCTGGCGCACGTCCATCAACCGCTTCGCCGAAGCGATGACGCTCTTCGCCGTCGTGCAGGCCGGCATCTACCCGCTCATCCACCTCGGTCGACCCTGGTTCTTCTACTGGCTCGCGCCGTATCCCGCGACGATGAAGGTCTGGCCGAACTTCAAGAGCGCGCTGCCGTGGGACATGGCGGCCGTCAGCACCTACCTCATGGTGTCAGTGCTGTTCTGGTACATGGGCCTCGTTCCCGATCTCGCCACCGCGCGCGATCGAGCGCCGAGCCGGCTGCGCCGAACGCTCTACGGCATCTTTGCGCTCGGCTGGCGCGGCTCCGCGCGACACCAGCGCCACTACCGCATGGCCTACGGTCTCCTCGCCGGGCTCGCCACGCCGCTCGTGCTGTCGGTGCACAGCATCGTGTCGTGCGACTTCGCGATCACCATCTTGCCTGGATGGCACTCAACCATCTTCCCGCCGTACTTCGTGGCCGGCGCGATCTTCTCCGGCTTCTGCATGGTCGTGACGCTGATGGTGCCGATCCGCCGGCTGTATGGCCTCCAGAACGTCATCACGCTCAAGCACCTCGACAACGTCTGCAAGATGATCCTCGCGACCGGGCTCATCGTTGGCTACTCGTACTTCTGCGAGTTCTACCTCGCGTACTACTCCGGCGACATCTACGAGCAGGGCACGATGTTCCACTCGCTCACGCAGGCGACGAACTCGTGGACGTTCTGGTACACGATCTTCACGAACGTCGTGCTCGTGCAGGCCTTCTGGTTCAGGTCGGTCCGGCAGAGCCCGATCATCGCCTTCATCCTGACGCTGTTCATCAACGCCGGCATGTGGACCGAGCGCTTCTCGCTCATCGTCCTCTCGCAGCAGCGCGACTTTCTCACCTCGTCCTGGCACGCGTATCACCCGACGTTCGTCGACTGGGGCATCCTCTTCGGAACGCTGTGCTTCTTCGCGTTCCTGTTCCTCGTCTTCCTGCGCTGCGTGCCCTTCATCGCGCTCACCGAGCTGAAGGAGCTCAACCGCAAGATGGCGAAGGAGGCCACGTGATGCGCGCCGGCGTGGCAGCAGAGTTCGAGACCGCGGACGCGTTGCTGCACGCCGTCAAGGGCATGCGCGAGGCCGGGTACGACGATCTCGACGCGTTCACGCCGTATCCCATCGAAGGTCTCGACGAGGCGCTCGCGCTCCGGCGATCGCCGCTCAACTGGATCGTGTTTCCCCTCGGCATGAGCGCCGCGGCCGCAGCCTTCGGGCTCATGTGGTTCTGCAACGCCTACAGCTATCCGATCAACGTGGGCGGTCGACCGGGGTTCGCCATCCCCGCGTTCGTGCCGATCACGTTCGAGACCGCTGTGCTCGCCTCGTCGCTCATCGCGTTCGTGCTGCTGTGGGCGCTGTGCAGGCTCCCGGCGCTCACGCATCCGCTCTTCGGCGTCGAAGGTTTCGACCGCGCGAGCCTCGACCGCTTCTGGCTCGTGGTCGGCACCCGCGATGTCAAGCTGCTCCTCGAGTACACACCCAAAGATCTCGAGAAGCTCGGAGCGCTCCGGGTGACGTCGTTCGGCGACGTGTCGAATGGACACATCTCGCCATGAAGACGCTCATCGTGGCCCTCGTCTGCCTCGCCGGCTGTGATGGCATCCTGCCCGCGCCCGACTTCGAGCAGATGATCGACCAGCACAAGCTCAAGGCGTTCGCCGCGACGTCGTACTTCTCCGACGGCCGCGCGATGCGTCCACCGGCTGATGGCACGATCGCGCGCGACGTGCGCCTCGGGCCCCCGGAGCTCGTGCGCGGAAAGACCGCGGCCGGCGCCTACGTGGAGCACATCCCCATCCCGCTCGATCGCGCCGCGATAGAGCACGGACGGCACGACTTCGAGACGTACTGCGGGGTCTGCCACGGCCTCACCGGCGACGGCAGCTCCGTCGTCGCACGGCACATGGAGCTGCGACGACCGCCGTCCCTCGTCTCCGGCAAGGTCGTCGCCTTTCCGGTCGGCCGCGTGTTCACCGTGACCGAGGAAGGGTACGGGCTCATGCCGTCCTACCGACACCAGCTCACCGCACAGCGCCGCTGGCAGATCGTGGCGTACCTCGGGGCCTTGCAGCTCAGCCAGCACGCGCAGCTCGCGGCGCTGCCGTCACCCGTTCGCACCGATGCCGAGCGCGCGCTCGCCACGAAGGCCACACCGTGACGCCGAACGACACGCCGCTCGACGACCAGCCGCTGCGCAAGGGACGCCGCGCCATCGGCGTGGCGCTCGGCGTGGCGCTGGTCGGGCTCGCGCTCTGCGTGGTCGGCTACCTCGTCGATCCCCGACAGGCCGCCGCGGCCTACCTCATCGCCTACGCGTTCGCGGTGACGGTCATGCTCGGGCTCACCTGCTTCGTCATGGCGTCCCACGCGATGCACGCCGAGTGGCCGTCCGCGGTGCGTCGGCTGGCGGAGATGGGGATGGGCTCGATGGTCGTCCTCGTGCCGCTCGTCGCGCCGCTGCTGCTCTCGCTCGGGCTGCTCTATCCGTGGATGCACCCGGAGCGAATCAACGACGCGCACATCCGCGAGCTCGTCTTCCACAAGCAGCACGTCATGAACGCGGTCTTCGTCTCCGCGCGCGCGATCGTCTTCGTGTTGCTGTGGACCGCGATCTGCGAGCTCCTGCGCAACGGCTCGCTCGAGATGGACACACCATCGCCGCCCGATCGCCGCGGCAACCTGCGCACGCTCAGCGGCCTCATGCTACCCGTGGTCGGCATCACCGGCACCATGGCGGCGTTCGACTGGCTCATGTCGCTGTCGCCGGACTTCTACTCGACGATGTACGGCTTCTACGTCCTGTCGGGCGGGTTCGTCGCCGCGATCGGGCTGCTCGCGGTGATGATGTTCTTCGGCCAGCGCGCGGGGCACCTCTTCGCCGTCAACACGTCGCACTGGTACGCCATCGGACGGCTGCTCTTCGCCTTCCTCGTCTTCTGGGCCTACACCGCGTTCTTCCAGTACCTCATCATCTGGATCGGCAACAAGCCGCTCGAGGCGAAGTTCTACCTCGAGCGCATCCAGCCCGGCGACCGCGGCACCAGCTGGTTCATCGTGTTCGGCTGCTTCGTCGTGCCGTGGCTCGTGCTGCTCTCGTACCGCGTGAAGCGCAAGCGCGCGACCGTCACGCTGCTCGGCGCCTGGCTGCTCCTTTGCCACTACGTCGACATCCACTGGCTCGTCGGTGCGCACCGCGGGGCGGCCCCGTGGCAGTGGCAGGACCTGCCGGCGCTCCTCTTCGTCGGCGGGACGCTCGTCGCATTCGCCATCTGGAGACAGCGCGGTCACCTGCTCTCTGCGTGTCACGACCCCGACTACGCGGCCGGCATCGCGTACGAGAGCAAATGAGCCACGTGAGCCAACCCGATTCGAACCCGGAGGTGCGTCACGCACCCGAGGGCCTCTCGCGTCCGATCGTGCTCACGGCGCTCTTCGGCACGATCGCGTTCGCCGTCCTCCTCTGCATCATCGCGTCCGTCCTCATGCACCACGACCGTCGCGCGCTCGGCCCCACGCCCGATGGCCGCGCGCTCGGCGTGCCGCACGACGTCGCGGAGATCCACGAGACGCTGTTCCGCACCGCCGACCCGGTGCCGTCCCTACCGGCGGCGCAGCGCCGTGCGCTCGACGAGTATCGCTGGGTCGATCGCGACGCCGGCATCGTTGCCATTCCGGTCGGCCGTGCGATCGAGCTCGTCCTCGAGCGCGCGAGGGCGACGAAGTGACGCGCCTCGCGTTCGTCTTCGTCCTCGCGCTCGTGGGTCGCGCCTCGGCCGCACCCTTGCCCACGACGCTCGAGGTCGACGAGCATCCGGGCGCACGCGTGCAGGCCGAGCTGCCGTTCGTCGATGCGCAGGGTCAGCCCGTCCAGCTCGGCGACTTCTTGCACGGCGACAAGCCGGTGCTGCTCGTGCTCGCCTACTTCCACTGCCCGATGCTCTGCGACCTCGTGTTGCGCGGGATCGCGAGCAGCGTCGCCAAGCAAGGCCTCGTGCTCGGACGCGACTTCGAGGCGCTCACCGTCAGCTTCGACCCGAGCGACACGCCGGATGGTGCCGCGCGGAAGCAAGGCGCGTTGCTGCAGGCCATTGGCCATCCCGAGGCGGTGCGCGACTGGCCTTTCCTCGTGGGCAAGAAGCCCGCGATCGATCGCCTCGCCGCCACGCTCGGCTTCGCGTACGTCCACGACGAGAAGAGCGGCCAGTACGCACACTCGGCGGTGGCGTTCGTGCTGACGCCCGACGGGAGGGTGTCCCGCTACCTCTACGGTGTGACCTTCCGCCCGCTCGACGTGCGCATGGCGCTGAACGAGGCGGCCCGCGGCAAGGTCGGCGGGTTCGTCGATCGCGTGCTCCTGACCTGCTTTCACTACGACCCGACCAGCCGACGCTACGCATTCTACGTACGCAACGGGCTGCGCGCAGGCGCGGCGCTCACGCTGCTCGTGATGATGGGTGGGCTCGCGCTCATCGTCAGGCGCGGCCGACGGGAACAGCCATGAACGAGCTCTTGCGACGACTGCTCTTCTTGCCGCCCCAGGCATCGACGATCTCGTCGTCGGTCGATCATCTCCACTACGTCGTCATCCTCACGACGATAGCCAGCGCCATCGGGCTCTCCCTGCTGTCGCTGTACTGGATCGTGCGCTACCGCCGGCGCGAGAGCGACGACATCGAGCCTCCGGCCGAGTCGGCGCCGACCACGTCGCTGTGGGTCGAGCTCGGCATCGCTGGCCTGCTCTTCGCGCTGTTCTTCGCGTGGTGGATCGTGGGCTTCGGTCAGTACCTGCGCATGCGCGTCGCGCCCGCGAACACGTACGACGTCTATGTGACCGCCAAGCAGTGGATGTGGAAGTTCGCCTATCCCGAAGGCGCGCACTCCATCGCGCAGCTCTACGTCCCTGCGGGTCGTCCCATCAGGCTCGTGATGAGCTCGCGCGACGTCATCCACAGCTTTTACGTGCCCGACTTTCGCCTGAAGCAGGACGTGCTGCCGGGTCGCTACACGACCCTGTGGTTCGAGGCACCGACCCCGGGCAAGCACGAGATCCTCTGCGCCGAGTACTGCGGCACGAACCACTCGACGATGAGGGCCGAGGTCGTCGTGCTCTCGCCCGAGGACTTCGGACGGTGGCTCGCCGGCCGCGGCGGAGATCCCACGACCGCGGCGCCGCCCGATGGAGACCCTGCCGTCGTCACGAGCGTCGGCCCCGGCAAGCCGATGAGCCTCGAGCGCGTGGGCGAACAGGTCGCGGCCCAGGTCGGATGCCTGCGGTGTCACACCCTCGACGGGACGCCCCACATCGGTCCCACGTGGGCCGGCGTGTACGGCACCCAGGTCCCGCTCGCCGACGGCACCCACGTCCTGGCCGACGGCGAGTACCTGACCGAATCGATGATGGATCCGATGGTCCACATTCGCGCAGGCTTTCAACCGGTCATGCCGAGCTACCTCGGTCGCCTCCAGCCGGCAGAGACCGCGGCGATCGTGGAGCTCATCAAGTCGCTTCGCGACGTGCAGGCGCCCAGCCCTGGTGTCGTTCCCCCGAGCCAGCAAGGGCTCGCGCCCCCGGGCGTGACGGTCATGCCTCGGATGCAAGGCGACGTACGAGTCGGACCGAACGGCCCGGAGGTGCCCCAGCCATGACGAACCCCGCACCCGAGACCGCACCGGTGCTGCCCATCGCCGGCGATCAGCCCGACTACCTGCACTGGACGAGCGGCGTCTCGTCGTGGCTCTTCACGCGCGACCACAAGCGCATCGCCATCATGTTCTACGTCGCGGTGATCTCGATGCTCGGCCTCGGCGGCTTCTTTGCCCTCGCGCTGCGCACGGAGCTCCTCACGCCGGGCCGCACGATCATGGATGCCACCACGTACAACCGGCTCTTCACGCTGCACGGCGTGACGATGGTGTGGCTGTTCCTCATCCCCAGCATCCCGACCGTGTTCGGCAACTTCCTCGTGCCCATCCAGATCGGCGCCCGCGATCTCGCGTTTCCCCGCCTCAACCTCGCGAGCTTCTACATCTACCTGCTCGGCGCGCTGGTCACCATCGGAGGCATGGTCGCAGGAGGCACCGACACGGGCTGGACCTTCTACACGCCCTACAGCGATCAGACGCCGACCCGGCTCGTCCCCGTGCTCGTCGGCATCTTCATCCTCGGCATCTCGAGCATCCTCACCGGGCTCAACTTCATCGTGACGATCCACCGTTTGCGCGCACCCGGGATCACGTGGCGCAACCTGCCGCTGTTCACATGGAGCATCTACGCCACGAGCCTCATCCTGGTGCTCGCGACGCCGGTGCTCGGCATGGCGCTCGGGCTCATCGGCCTCGACCACGGCCTCGGCCTCGGCCTCTTCGATCCGGCGGTGGGCGGCGATCCCGTGCTGTTCCAGCACATCTTCTGGTTCTATTCGCACCCCGCCGTCTACATCATGATCCTCCCGGCGATGGGCGTGATCAGCGAGATCGTGCCCACGTTTTCGCACCGCAGGCCGGCGTCGTACATGGCGATCGTGGTGTCGACCATCGCGATCGCATTCGTGGGCTTCTTGACCTGGGGACACCACATGTTCGTCGCGGGCATCAGCGAGCTCGACGCCGGCTTCTTCGGAGCGCTGTCGATGTTCGTGGCCGTCTTCTCGGCCATCAAGGTCTTCACCTGGGTGATGACGCTGCGCCGCGGATCCATCCGCTTCAACACGCCGATGCTCTACTTCTTCGCGTTCCTCTTTCTGTTCGTCTTCGGCGGCATGACCGGCGTCGCCGTCGCCACGCAGTCGCTCGACGTGCACTGGCACGACACGTACTTCGTGGTCGCCCACTTCCACTTCATCATGGTCGGCGGCTCGCTCACCGGGTTCCTCGCAGCAGCGTACTACTGGTTCCCGAAGATGTTCGGCCGCATGTACGACGAGCGCGTGGGCATGGTCGGTGCTGCGGCGGTGTTCGTCGGGTTCTTCGTCACGTTCATGCCGCAGTTCCTGCTCGGCAACATGGGCATGCCGCGGCGCTACTACAGCTACCCCGCACACTTCCAGTGGCTGCACGTGCTCTCGACGGCAGGCGCGTTCATCCTCGGCAGCGCGCTGCTCCTTGCGCTCGGCAACCTGCTGGTCGCGCTCGTGAACGGCAAGCGCGCGATCGCCAACCCGTGGCACTCGCGATCGTTCGAGTGGCTGACCACGTCTCCTCCGCCCAAGAACAACTTCGGCGCCACGCCGAACCTGTCGTACAGCCCGTACGATTACTCTCTCACCGAGGAGCAGGCCCGTGCCCAAGCCTCTTCTCGGTGAGCAATACTCCGATCTCGAGCAGCAGGATGGCGCGCTGCAGTTCGGGATGTGGGTCTTCCTCGGCAGCGAGCTCCTGCTGTTCTCCGCGCTGTTCGCGCTCTACGCGTCGTATCGCTCGATGTACCCGGCCGATTTCGAGCAGGCGATCCGACACAACACGCTCGTGTACGGGACCGCAAACCTGTACCTGCTGCTCACATCGAGCCTGTGCGCGGCGCTGGCCGTGTGGGCCATGCGCCGCGGCCGGCCGCGGCTCACGCTCGGGCTGCTCGCCACGACGATCGTCATGGGGCTCGGCTTCCTCGTCATCAAGGGCGCCGAGTACCTCGTGCACATTCGCGAGGGTGCGCTCCCCGGGCGCTACTACCACTGGCACGAGCTGCCGAGCTTCGGCGCCAACCGTTTCTACTCGCTGTACTGGGTGATGACCGGCCTGCATGCGCTCCACGTGACGGCCGGCCTCTGCGTGCTCGGCTGGCTGAGCCTGCGCGTGATGAAGGGCGCGTACAGCGTCGAGCACCACGCCGGCCTCGAGATGGGCACGCTGTACTGGCACCTCGTGGACATCGTGTGGATCTTCCTCTGGCCCCTTCTGTACCTGAGCTGAGGAAGAGCATGTCCACGCCGAGACCCACGCCTCTGTCGAGCTACCTCATCGTGTATGCGGTGCTGATCATCCTCGCGACGATGTCGCTCGGCTACTCGCTGCTGCACCTGCCCGGCGGCCTCGTCGTGTCGCTCGTCGTGGCGTCGGTGAAGGCGATGGCGGTGCTGTGGATCTTCATGCACCTTCGCGAGCAGCGCATCTCGAGCGCGCTCGCCATGCTGCTGGCCGTGCTGTGGATCGCGTTGCTCGGCGGAATCATGGTCACGGACGTCGTCACACGCCGCACCTTTCCGGAGCGGCCTCGTCCCACCGGCGAAGATGGCTTCTACCAGCGCTGATGGCCGCATCCTCGAAGCGAGCGCTCGTGGGCGCGATCGCCGCCGATCTGGCCATCGCGCTCACGAAGTTCGTCGTCGGCGCGCTCACCAGCAGCACGGTCCTGTTCGCCGAGGGCGTGCACTCCCTCGTCGACAGCGGCAACTCCGGCCTCATGCTCTTCGGCAGCTGGCGGAGCAAGCGACCGGCGGACGACGTGCACCCCTTCGGATATGGAATGGAGCTCTACTTCTGGAGCTTCGTCGTCGCGATGGTCGTCTTCGGTGGCGGCGGGCTCGTCTCCATCTACGAGGGCGTCCGCGCCTTCTCGCACCCGCACGTGGTGACCAAGGTCTGGTCGAACTACGTCGTCATCGCGGTGGCCGCGCTCTTCGAGACGGTCTCGCTCGTCATCGGCGTCCGCGAGTTCTCGGCCTACCGTCGAGAGAAGCGCTACGCCGGCTCGATGCTGACGGTCATGCGCGCGAGCAAGGATCCCGCGATCTTCGTCACCGTGCTCGAGGACGTCGCGGCGCTCGCCGGGCTCGCCATCGCCGCGCTCGGGGTCACGCTCGGACATTTCCTGCGCATGCCCATCTTCGACGCGCTGGCGTCGATCTGCATCGGGCTCCTGCTCATCGGCGAAGCGCTGATCCTGGGCGTCGAGTGTCGCGGACTCCTCATCGGAGAGGCCGCACGACCCATCGTCATCGACAAGGTCCGGGAGCTGCTCGCCGGGCACGGGGCGCTCGGCTCTCTCGAGGGCATCCGGTCGTTGCAGCTCGGACCGAGCTCGGTCCTGCTGTTGCTGCGCGTCCGCGGCACCTCCGGCATGCTCGTCGAGGAGCTCGAGCGGCTGGTCGAGGAATTCGAGCGCGAGCTCAGGACAGCGGTGCCCACGATCTCGCACGTAGCTTTCGAGCTGGGCGCGAAGCCTCGAAATGAAGTGCCGCCCGTTCGTCCGCGCACCGGGTGAACAGGGAACACGTGGCGAGCGCGCCACCGAGCTCGCGAGGTCACGAGAACGGTGGAAGCGCTCGCAGGCGGATTGCTACTTCTTCGCCGACTCCATCTTCGCTGACTCCGTCTTCGCCTTCTTCACGAAGGGCTCGGTGGGCGTCAGCTTGCAGGACTCGACGAGGACGGGAACGAGTCGATCCGTCGACTCGACGTCGAAGACGGCGTCGTCGACCTTGCCCTTCTTGTTGAGACCCTCGGCCCAGTACACCACCTTCGGCTTCTGCACCTCCTCGAGCGTGACGAAGTCCTGACAGGTCATCTTCGACGCGGTCATTCCCTTCGTGCTCTTCGCATCGGTCTTGGCCGGCTTGGCTGTCTTGTCAGCCATCGCGGGACCGGCGAATGCGAGAAGGAGGCCTGCGGCTGCGCAAATAATCGTTGTCTTCATTGTGTTCTCCTTGTTCATTTTCCAGGGCTAGCGTCGCTTCTCGACTGAGATGCATCCAGTGCGTGGAGCGTCTTGACCATCGCGGGCGCGCATGGCTTTTTCGTGGACGAGTCGCTGCACGATGTTGATGCCGACCCTCGCCGACATCACACCCGGGTTGGACACGATCGTCTTTCGCAGAGGGTCGTCGCAGCGGCCCGGGGAGCAACTCAGCTCGTCGTTCAGCGGTCAGCGGTCAGTGCGCAGCCAAGCTCAGCACAGCGCCACCTGCACCGACGACGATCTCGCCGTCGGATGCGACCACCGGCGCCGTCGTCGCCACGCCGGGAAGCGTCGCCAGGTGTGCGAGGTGACCCCTCCCATCGGCGACGAAGAGGTCGATGCCGGCGGCGATGACCACGCGTCCGTCTGGCGTCACGGCGAGCCCGGCGATGTCGGCGGTGGTTCGCGCTTCCCAGAGGAGCGCGCCGTGCGGTGAGTACGCCGCGACCGAGCGCGACGTCCGCAGATACACGCGATGGTCATAGCCGATCGCCGGTGGAATATTCGATTCACCGTATCCGGTCGCGACGACGGTTCGGACCGTGCGCTGGCCATCGGGCGTGACGATCCACAGCTCGCGCGGCGCGTCGGCCGCGTTGCCCGGCGCGACGACGAGATGCAGCCAGCCTGCCTCGTCGACCGACGCCGACACGGCACGGAACGAGTCCGCGTACGCGCCGTCGACGGTCTGCGCGACGGAGGTCCGAACGAGCAGATCCGGCAGGACGGCCCAGAGGATGTCACCCGCGGCGACCGGGATCATGCGGGCGTCGTTGAACAGCAGGTCCTGTTGCAGGTCGATCGAGAGCAGCACCTGGTAGGGGCTGAGCTTCACCGGCGTCCCGATCTGAATCACCTGAAACAGAGAATGGGCCGGCGCGTGCGTCTTCGAAGAGACCATCGGCTGTTCGACACCCGCGACGACGAGGCGCGCACCGATACGATGAATGACTGGCCAGGCGAAGGATTCATTGTAGCCAAGCGGCAGTCGAAACCGCCGGTCACCTGCCGCGAGACCGAACGCCGTGAGCATGTTGCCGCCGCCGAGCGCATAGAAAATCCTCCGTCCCGGGTCGAGAGTGATCGGCGCGCGCCCCTCCGGCCCCTCGGCGATGTGCTTGCCCTGGCGATCGAACAGCGTCCAGCCTGTGCTTCGCTGCACGACGATACGGCTGTCGGTGAGCAGCACGGCGGCGATCTGCGACGACACCGGAGCTTCCCAGCGCACCCGCCATGCGCCCGCTCTCGGCGAGCCCGGTGTGCGCGCATTCTGCGCCGCGCTGCCGAGCGCACGGATGTAGTTGGGGACCAGGGGAGCCGGAGCGCGATCCGCTCGACTCGACGCCTTCTCGATCGGACGCGGCGTGTACGCGACCTTCGGCGGATCGGCCTGTCCCGTCGATCGCGCCATCTCGAGCACGGGTCTGGCTCCTTGCGCCGGCGCCTGACGCCCCGCGAACGACGGCATCGACAGTGCGAGAACGAGCGCGGCCGGCCACTCGAAGAACTTTTTCATTGGAGGGAATCACCGGATCGATGAGGAGAGCACGGCCTTTCATCGCCATGACCAGGCCGCGTTTTAATGCCGAGCATGTCGGGGAGGAGAGCCTGAACGTCGGCCGTGAACAAGCAGCGGACGGTTTCGCCGTCGGCCACGTCGCGCTAGCGCCGCCATCCGAGGAGGATCTCGAAGAGGCGCTCGATGAGCGCGACGCGCGCGCCGAGCCCGGCCGCGCCCATCGCGGAGACCAGGCCCGCGGTGCCTCCGCCGATCA
>JBDTCO010000033.1:0-41535 GCA_039923495.1 Polyangia bacterium | reverse complement strand
CTCTGCGGCGATGCCGGGGCCGGTGTCCGCCACGACGAGCTCGACGCGCTCGTCGGTTGCGGACGCAGACACGGTGACGCTTCCACCGGACGGCGTGTACTTGATGGCGTTGTCGACAAGGTTGGTGAGCACCTGCTCCACGGCCGCGCGCTCGGCGAGCAGCTCGACGCCGACGAGCGGCGGACCGAGCGTGCTCGACAGCACGATGTGCTTCTCCTGTGCCCGCGTGCTCAGCGCCTGCAGCACGGCATCCACGACGGCTCCCGTCGGCACGCGCTCGGCGCGCGGACGATAGCCACCCTCCATGCGCGCGATGTCGAGCAGGTCCGACGTGAGGCGCGACAGACGATCCGCGTGCCGCGACAGGATGTCGATGAACGATCCGCGTGCGACCTCGTCGTCAGCCGCGCCGGCCGCGAGGGTCTCGACGGCACCGACGATCGCGGCCACTGGCGTGCGCAGCTCGTGCGACGCGTTGGCGACGAAGTCGCGGCGCAGGCGCTCGAGCCTGCGCGCCTCCGTGGTGTCGAGCAGCACGACGACGATCTGCCGCTGCGGTCCGCCGAGCGGTCGCGCCGTCACCTTCAGCGTACGCGGCTCGGCGACGATCTCCCGCGCCACCTCGGCATCGAGGCGCTGCGACTCCTCGATCACCTCCGCGAGCTCGGGCAGACGAGCGACCTCGAGCGGCGTCTTGCCCTCGAGGGATCCATGCGCACCGACGAGCTCACCGAACGCGGGATTCGCTGCGACGATCTCGCCGTCGTGGAGCAGCGCCACGCCCTCGGCCATGCCATCGAGGATGGAACGCTGTCGCGTCATCTCGCCACGCAGCCCGAGCGTGAGCTCCTCCATGGCGGTGCGCATGCGCTTGAACGCGCGCTGCAGCTCGCCGAGCTCGTCCTCGGCGGGCGCGGGCAGCGGCGCGTCGAAGTCCCCCTGCGAGAGCGCGCGCGTCGCACGCGCGAGCCGCTGGATGCGCGCGCGCGTTCCCAGGTACGACGGCAGCCCCACAGCGAGCCCCGCGACGACGCCGGCGAAGAGCGCGCCCACCGCGACGATGACCGCGTGCCTCGAGATGCCACGAGCCGACGCATCGACGACGAGCGGCAACGCCACGGCGACGATCAGCGGCAACGCCACGGCGACGATCAGCGCCACCGCGAGCGCGGCCAGCAGGGCTCGTCCGATCCGTGCGCTCACGACGCGGTCGTCTCTACCGCAGAGCCCTCGACCTCACAAGCACCGACGCGTTGCGCCACGGTGCCGTTCGTGAAAGAACGCGCCGGTCACGTAACCCCTCCCAGGAGATCCGCATGAACAAGCTCGGCCTCGTGCTCGGTACGCTCGTCTCGCTCTCGTCGTTCACCGCGTTCGCTGCGCCCACCACGTGGGACATCGACCCGGCGCACAGCTCGGCCGGCTTCTCGGTGCGCCACATGATGGTCTCCACGGTTCGTGGCGACTTCGGCAAGCTCACGGGCACGGTCACCATCGAGGGCACCGACTGGAAGACCGCCACCGTCAACGCATCCGTCGATGTGAGCACCATCAACACGCGCGAGCCGAAGCGGGACGGCCATCTCAAGAGCCCGGACTTCTTCGACGTGGCCAAGTACCCGACGATGACGTTCAAGTCGACGAAGGTCGATGTGGTCGCGGGAGGTGCCGTCAAGCTCATGGGCAACCTCACGATCCACGGCGTCACGAAGCCCGTCACGTTCGACGTGCAGCCGGTCTCGAAGGAGTACAAGCACCCGTCCGGTCAGATCGTCATCGGCACGTCGGCGACGACGAAGCTCAACCGCAAGGACTTCGGCCTCACCTGGAACAAGCCGCTCGAGTCGGCCGGCGGCGTGATGGTCGGCGACGAGATCAACGTCACGCTCGACCTCGAGCTCGACAAGAAGATGGCAGCCGGCGGCAGGACCGTCCCGCCGCCCGCGAAGAAGTAGCTCGCTCCTTACGTCCTCATACCGGCCCGATCGTCGTGCATCCGAGGAGGATGTCGACGCGGGCGCCTTTGTCCTGCTGCACGGTGGTGCAGGTCGCAGGGCACAGCTCGACGTGCGTGGGGTTCGCGACGTCGTCGTAGTACCAGCCGGTGCCGCCTGGGCAGCCGACCTCGTAGGTCAGCGCTTGCTGCGTGCCGCTGCCCGGCGTGTACAGCACGTTGACCTTGTCGAAGTCGAGCTTCTGACCTTCGGGCGCGGGCGGGATGTCGAAGGCGCAGGGCACCTGCTTGCCGCGGATGGCGTCGAGCGCGGCGAGCAGGTCGGTCTGAGTCTGCGACGGTGACGTGACATCGACGACGATGGCCTGCTGCGTGCCACCTGCCGCGGCGATCTGATCGAGCGCGGCGGACGACAACCCGATGCCGATGACGTAGGTCGGGATGGTGAGCGCGACCTGCTTCACGGCCTGAGACACGTCGTTGACCGACGACTGGCACGAGTCGGGCTCACCATCGGTGACGAGGATGATGGCGTCGACGGTCTTCGGATCGATGATGCCGGACTGCAGCGCGCCGATGACGCCCTGCACGGCCGGCAGCGTCGGCGTGCTGCCGTGCGGCGAGGTCGCGTCGATGCTCGTGGCGAACGCCGTCGACGGCAGCGCGGTCGCGACGACGTCCGGAGTGGAGTACTCGCCCGAGTTGCACTGGTCGGGCTCGTTCTTGATGGATGGGAAGTACACGAGCGAGGCCGTCACACCGACGGAGCCCGGGTCCTGGAAGAAGCCCTTGAGGCCGGCGCCGACCGGCAGCCACTTGGTGGCGGGATCGATGCCGCTGTTCGCACCGCCCATCGAGTTGGAGCGGTCGTACACCACGGCGATGTTGAGGTGCTTGATGAGCGCCTGCGCGCTCGACGTGGCACACGCCGCATCGAGCGAGGGCTGAAATCCGTCGTCGGTGACACCGCCATCGGCGGCCACCGTCTTGTGGTGATGACAGCCGCCAAGAAGGAGCGAGAGGGAGAGGCTCAGCGGAGCGAGACCGCGAATGACAGGGTGCACGCCTTCAGTCTATCGCAGCCCTCGGCATTTCGGGCCGCCCTACTCCTTCGGGATCCCTTCCCACCACTGACACCACCACTGATCACCGACGAGGATGCGCAGCTTCGGGTGCCAGCAGTAGCTGATCTTCTCGTCCGGGTTGAGGTAGTAGAGGCAGTTGTCGCAGCGCTCTTCGCCGCTCGGGCGACCGCGCAGGACGCTGTCTTCGGCCATGTGCTTGAGCTGCAGCGCGAGCTTCTCGTCGAGCTCCTTCGGCTGCGGGGCGGGGATCTTGTACTCGTCGTCGTCGGACATCACTCGACGATAGCGAAACTTTGCTCCTCGTCAACGCGCGCTCAGTTACCGCCGAGGAGCGCGAGCGCGCGGTGCTCGTCGCCGCCCTCGAGCGCGCGCGCGGCCATCTCGAGGACGCGCCTGCCATGCGCTGCAGCATCGACGCGCGCGGCGAGCTGCGGCAAGCCGCCGTCGAAGTACGCGCGCTTGAGCTCGGCCTCGCCAACGAGCGACGCGAGCGAGTCGGCCGTCTCGGTGTACGCGACGTAGGTGCGGTTCTTCGTGGCGACGAGCTTGCCGGTATTGGGACGCGCGGCGAGCGCCTCCAGCGTGAAGTACTGCGTGATGCCCTCGACGATCTTGCCGACACCCATGCGGTGCACCTGTGTCGAGAAGCGCTCCGACAGCGAGTGCAGGCACTCGTGGATGATGACCTCGTCGGGGATGCCGCCGAGCGCGTTGCGCACGAAGACGTGGCCCTTGAGCTCGAAGCCGTAGATGAGAAAGCCGTGCGGTAGCCGCCCACCCATCTCGTCGTGGAGGCGGCGCAGCTCGTCGATGGTGACGATGTGGACGGGCACGCGGCCGATCTCGACGCCGAGCGCCTCCGACGTCGCGGCACGCACGCGCGCGACCTGCGTGGACAGCGACGCGATCTCCTCGAGCGGCGCGCCGGGGATGACGGCGCCGGACGTCGAGCGAAAATCCCACTCGTCGGCGCGGGCCGAGACGAAGACGAAGAGGATCGACACCAACAGCAACGCGCGCATGCCCTGCGATCCTACGCGACGCGTGGCCTGCGTGCTCGCATGACGAGCCCGACGAGGAGGCCCACGCCGACCGCGCCGACCGCCGTCCAGCGCTCCGTCGCGGTGCCCTGCGTCAGCACCCACAGGGAGACGATTGCGCCGGTGATGGCGTAGAACCAGCGACGGCGAACATGGGTCTTGGCGGTGCGTGCGCCGTGCGCGATGGCGAGGCACGTGCCGAGGTACTGGACGGCGACCGCGAGGTTGGAGATGCCGACGAGAGCGCGCGAGGGGAACGCGAGGGCGAGCCCCGCGGAGCACACCGCGGTGGTCCAGATCGCGCCGATGGGCGCGCCGTGCTTGCGCCCGAGCCTCGTGACGAACGCGGGCAGATAGCCGTCCTCTGCCATCGCGAACGCGTAGCGCGGCGTGCCGAACGCATTGCCTGCGACGAAGCCGAGCATCGACACGATGCCACCCCACACCACGATGGTGCCGATGCGCGGGGCGATGGCCATGGCAGCGTCGGCGAGCGGCGTGTCGCTCACGCGGCCGAGCCCCGCGTAGCTGCCGACCATCACGGCCTGGACGACGACGTAGAGCAGCGACGCGCCGACGAGCGAGGCGAGGATCGCAAACGGCATGACCGCGGGCGCGTCCTTCGTCTCACCGGCCGGGACGGGCGTGACCTCGAAGCCTTGCACCGCGAAGAGCGCGACGAACACCGCGGACGAAAGGCCACCCCAGCCGTGGGGCGCCGGCGCGGCGAGTCGGACGAGGTGGATGGCGGGCGCCGCGACGACGACGAGCACGAGGAG
Organism: Polyangia bacterium; assembly: GCA_039923495.1. Classification (GTDB taxonomy): domain Bacteria; phylum Myxococcota_A; class Polyangia; order Palsa-1104; family Palsa-1104; genus JBDTCO01. The sequence continues at coordinate 36,677 of JBDTCO010000033.1, read as the reverse complement.
CGCGGCTATCTTGCCGATGGTGAACGCGGCCGCGACGCGCGCGCCGGGCTTCGCGCCGAGCGCGTTGAGACCGCAGAACGTCACGATGACCGCGAGCGCCACGCCACGCACGCCCCACTCGCCGAGCTCCACCGATGGCACGGCCTCGGCGAGGTACGCGGCGGCGAGCCGTGCGACGGCCGCGAAGGAGAAGATGGAGTTGACGAAGCACATCCACCCGACGACGTAGCCGGGCAACTTGCCGAACGCTTCACCGACGTAGATGTACGGGCCGCCGGAGCGCTCGGTGCGGCCCGCAGCCTCCGCGTAGCACCAGGCGACGGGCCACATGCCGAGCGCGCAGATGACGAAGACCCACGGCGAGCGTCCGCCCATGTCGCGGAAGAGGTCGTCGGGCAGCGCGAAGATGCCGGCGCCGACGATCGCGTTGATGCCGAGACACGTGACCTCGAAGCGACCGAGGGAACGACGGAGCGGTGAGCTCAAGCGGTGCTAGTTGCAGTACGCGAGGCCGCTACTGCCTGTCGTGCACGTGCTACCGAGCGCGGTGCAGTCCGTGACGGTGAGCTGGCTGCTGTCGCAGTACACGAGCGTGTCGCCGTCGCAGAGGCCGTCGAAGCTGACGTTGCCGCACGCGCTGCCATTGACGTAGCGGCAGTCGGCGTCGCCCGCGACGACGTTGCACTGCCGTGGGCTCGAGCACACGAGCGTCTTGACGGTGTTGTTCGAGCAGTAGGTCACGGTGTTGCCGCTGCACGTGCCCGCGTAGGTGACGGAGCCGCAGCCCGACGCGGTGGTCATGTCGGCAGGCTTCATCGAGAAGTCGACGGGCTTGGTCGAGAAGTCGGCGTGCGGGGTCGCGAGGTCGGTGGACACCGACGAGGAGAGGTCGTCACCGCTCTCGGAGGCGAGGTCGGCCTTCGCGAGCGCGATCGTCATGTCGCCGCCGTTGATGAACGCGCCGAGGTCGGGGTGCTGCGACACACCGACGGTGCCGGTCGTGCCGTCCGGGGAGGCACAGGCCGACAGCGCCAGCAACGCAACGCAGAGGGAGCGGTGGAGCACGCGAGTCATGGGCGGCCTTTCATCGTCGCTATGGTCGTCGCTGCCGTCATGAGAAGCAGGCTAGCGCCTGGCCGGCGCGACCGCGCGCTTGGTCTTCGACTTCTCCACCGGGAGCTCGATCTTCGGCGCATCGGGGTGCTGCTTGTAGAGTAGCAGCACGCGACCGATGAGGCCGATCTGCGAGGCGCCGGACTGTGTCGCCAGCGTCTTCGCCAGGTCCTCGCGCGAGCCCTCGGCGTTCTCGCCGAGCTTCACCTTGATGAGCTCGTGGTCGGCGAGCGCGACCCGCGTGGCCTCGACAACATTCGCGGACATGCCCTCTTTCCCGACGAGCACGACGGGCCGCAGGTGATGGCCGAGCGCGCGCAGGTGCCGGCGCGCCTTGCCGCTCAGATCAGTAGCAGTTGGCATAGCCACTCGAATCCACCATGCAGGTCTGGCCCAGCATCGAGCAGTCCTGCGTCGTGAGCGTACCGGCGCAGTACTCGAGGATGTCGCCATTGCAGATGCCGCTCGAATCGATGTTGCCGCAGCTGCCACCGCCACCACCCGTGCTGCCGCTCGTGCAACTCGGTGAACCGAAGGAGTCGACGGTGCAGACGTCGCCCTGCGCGGCGCAGTCCATCGAGACGACCTGGCCGCTCGACGTGTCGCAATAAACGAGCACGGTGCCGCTGCAAGCGCCCGAGGAGGTGACGCTGCCGCACCCCGAACCGGTGGAGAAGTCGGGGTTATCGGAGACACCCGCGTCGTCGCCGGTCCCGGTTGCAGGGCCCGACTCCGAGCTGACGTAGTTGCCGAGATCGTGCGCCCGCCTGGGGATGCTGATGTGGGTAGCGCTGCCGCCGCCGCAGCCGTGGAGCACGAGCGCGACGCCAGAGAAAACCAAGATGGCCGACAAGGTTCGCATGTTCACACTCCCGCTCAGAGACGCATTGCCATGCGCGAGGGTCGACCGTCAACGCAAACGATCGTCACGGCTGGAGGGCGAGGAGTCCGAGGTGGAACGGTGGACGCAGCTCCGTGGCAGCGACCGTTCCGAGAGGTGCGAGCTGCGGTGCGCCTGGGCGGTCGAGCTCGAGGCTCTCCACTGCCACGACGAGTCGGTCTCCATCGGCATGCAGCGCGAGCGCGACGACGCGCGCGGCATCCGGCGTGGTCGCCGACGCGCCGAGCGCGTCGTGCGTCGTCGCGGCCACGCTGCCCGTGCTCCCGAGCCCCGCGTGCATGACGAAGCCGACGTCGCCTGCGCCCATGACCTTGGCGACGCGCGCCCGATCGACCGGGCCGGAGGCGAGCTCGAAGAGAGCATCCTTCGTCTCCGTGACGAGGACGCTCGCGACCTCCGGCATGTCGCGGATCGCGCTGCCACCCGGCTCGGGCGGATGCCCCACCGCGATCCCGAGCGGTGCGCCGCCGCCCGCGACGGTCTGCGTCTTCCACACCGCGAGCGCGCGACGCACCGGGCCGACCGGCGGCATGGGACGATCCTCGGTCATGCCTCCCTCGGCGTACGCGGCGATGAGCTTGACGGCCGTGATGCGCGTCGGGATCATCTGCGGATGCGTCTCGGCCGACGCGCCGGACACGACCCAAAGGGTCTGGCCATCGGGAGAAAATGAGAGGGCCCGCACGAGGCGCTGACGCTCGCCGGGCAGCGCGTCCACGCTGGAGATCAGCTGCGGAGCGCCGGGGTTCGCGACATCGAGCGCGACGACGCGGTTGCCCTCGACGAGCAGCGCGAGCGTGCGACCGTCGGGCGAGAGCTCCGCGGCGCGCGCACCGACGGCCTGCTTCGGGAGCGCGACCGCGTCGTAGAGCACGGGGCGGCGCACGCTCGTGGTGTCCACGATCGACAGGCGATCGTCGCCGACGATGGCGAGCCGAGGCGCGAGCGCGGCGGTGGCGATGGCGTTCGCGCGGTGCGTGACATCGAGCGCACCGAGCGCCGTGGGCGCGAGGCGTCCGAGATCGACGACCACGACCTTGCTCGCGGCGCCAGCGTCCTCGAGGACGAACGCGACCGCGCCGCTGCCGTCCATGCGGATCGCGCGCGCGCCGGGAACGGCGAGCGCGCCGGGGAGCGCGGTCAGCTCCTTGCCGACGGAGACGAAGCGAGCGTTCCCATCAAAGACGGCGACCGCGAGACGACGCAGCGGCGTGGCGAGGCGCGCCGCGCCTCCGCTCGTGGTCACGGTGACATCGACGAGGCCCGTCGGCGTGCCGCGCGGCACCCGCACGATGACTCCCCCCCCGTCGACGCGTCCGAGCACCTCGGCGGGACGTCCACCGACGAGGACGGTGGGTTGGCGACCGAAGCCGTGGCCCTCGACGACCAGGAGCTCGCCTGGGCCAGCCACACCATCCGTGATGCCGTCGATCGCGCCCGAGCGAGGGACGAGCGCGGTGCCCGCGTCGCGGATCCGCGTGATGCGAGGCGCACCGCTCTGCGCCCTGACGTCGAGTGAGTCGACGACTCGAGGGAGTCCGGATGCGGCACACGCGGAGAGCAGCAGAGAGAAGCCGAGGATCGAACGGGACGTCATGTGGCGCAGACTACCCGACGTTCGACAGAGGATCACCTGATCACGGAGGCTTGGCGTGACCCTACGCTGCCACACATGAATCGTCATTGACCGACCGCATCGCGGTTTGGTACCTCGGCCCCCATGCGCATCTACTTCGTCGGAGCACACGCCACGGGCAAGACCACGATGACGCGCTACGTGAGCCGCAAGTACGGGCTCCCGATGGTCACGGAGATCGCGCGCGGCGTGCTCGCCGAGCTCGAGGCCTCGTTCGATGCGCTGCGAACCGACATGGATCTGGTCGCCGAGTACCAGAAGCGCGTGTTCGAGCGTCAGATGCAGATCGAGCGCATGCAGGGCTCGGGCTTCGTGTCCGACCGCGCTTTCGACAACCTCGCCTACGCCGCCGAGCACGCGCACTGCGTCGGCGAGATGATGGCCGAGGACGACTACAAGCAGTACATGGAGTGGGTCGCGGAGGGCATCGTGTTCTTCGTGCGCCCGCACCGCGATCTCCTCAAGGAAGACGGCACGCGCGCGGGTGTCACGTGGGAGTCCGTGCTCCGCATCGACGGCATGGTGAAGTTCATGCTCGAGCAGAGCCGTATCCCGTACCTGCCCATCGAGTCGTGCTCGATGCAGGAGCGCACGCGCGCGGTGGACTTCGTGCTGCGTCGCGCGGCGGGCCTCCAGCAGGTCCCGGCCGCGACGGAGTCCACGTCGCTCAAGGTCGTGAGCCTGAGCGGCGGGCGCGCTGTCAGCGACGCCCGCCGGTAAAACTCCTTACGCCGGGCCCTCGGTGAGACGATACGTGGTGAGCACGTTGGGCACGAACGAGAACTCGTCGTGGTGCTCCATGAGCTTGCCCTTGTCGTCGAAGATGTCGACGCGCGACATCTGCACGAGCTGGACGGGGCCCGCGCCCGGTTTGCAGGCGGCGATGTAGCCGACGATGCGCGCGCCGGTGTCGTATTCGAAGGTGACGCGGTGCGAGACGAGCTCGTGCAGCTTTCCGTAGTTCGGCATGGTCTTGTGATCCTCTGAGGGGTGTTACGGCTTCTGCTCGCGACCGTACACGATGTGGTCGTGCACGATCTGCGAGGCGACGGCGGCGCCGATGAGTGCGAAGCCGGTGATGAGCGTGACGAAGACGAGCGGGAGCGACGCCTCGGTGGGAGCAGCGAGCTCCATCCCGATGACGAGCGACAGCGCGAGGCCGACGAGGAAGACGACGGCCTGCGCGAGGAGGCCCGTCACCTCGCGTTGCAGATCGGCCATGGCGCTCACGGCAGCACCGTGTCGAGCACGAGCTGTACGCTCGGCGCGGGCAGCGCCTTGATCGTGGATGTACCGACGACGTCGCCGGGGTTCTTGCTCATGGCATCGCCATCCTTGTCGACGCGCACCGTCAGCGTGACGGGCGCGTGCATCGCGGTGCCGGCGACCATCGCGTCGCGAGAGTCGATCTGGAACGGCATCGGGAACGCGGCCGCTTCGAGCCTGCGCACCGCGAGCACAGGGCCGGGCGCGCCGGCTGTCGCTGCACCGCGCACGACGATGAACATCGTGTCGCCGGCCTTCACCTTGTCCTTCGTCTTGCCGTCGAGCTTCAGCTGCCCCGCGATGACCGTGTTCTTGTCGAACTCGATGTTGCCCGGAGTCATCGGCTCCGCCGGCGGTCCCCCGTGCGGGTTCGGCCCCGCCATCTGAGCGTGCGGCTCGCTACCGGCGTGCGGATCGACGCCCTCGTGCTCCGCAGCGACGGGGTCGACGGTGGGCTGCTCCGCGAGCGGGTGCTCTGCGTGCGGCAGCGGACCGGGCGGCTTCTTGTCGGCGACGTTGTCCGGCAGGGGCGGCAGCGCGTGCGACGGCTCCGAAGACGGATGCGACTCGCAGCCGATGAGTCCGGGGCCTGCGAGCGCGGCACACACTGCAGCCGCCGCTAGGGCTCGACGGGGCTTGAACATAGGCGGTACCGTACCATCCATGTCCAGCAACGTCCACGAGGCCGTGCTCGTCGAGCGACGGGAGATCGCGCGCGCGATCGACGAGCTCACGTTCGCGGTCTCCGGCGGTGCGCTCACGTTCCGGCCCGGCCAGTTCGTCTCGTTGCGCGTCGGCGAAGATGCAGACGGCGCGGCGATCCTGCGCAGCTACAGCATCGCGTCCGCGTCCGGAAAGGACCCGTTCTCGCTCATCGTCAAGCGCGTGCCGGGCGGCGTGGCGCACGACTACCTCGGCACGCTCTCGCCCGGGACGCGCGTGGGCTTCACCGGGCCGATGGGCTACTTCGTCCTCGAGCTGTCGCACCCCGGCGACGTCGTCTTCGGCGTCACGGGCGTCGGCATCACACCGATCCTCGCGATGCTCGAAGAAACGCTCGCGCGCAAGGAGCAGGGCCGCGTGATCCTCTTCTGGGGCAACCGCCTGCGCACGGAGCTGTTCTGGATGCGCGAATTCGAGGCGCTCGCGCAGCAGCACCCGCGCTTCGCCCTACGCGGCTTCCTCTCGGGGGATGCGCCCGGCGATGGTCAGGAGGCGGGACGCATCACGGCGCCGCTCGTCGAGCTCGCGCCATCACTACACAGGCCCACGTTCTACCTCGTCGGCTCCGGCACGATGATCAAGGACGTGAAGACCGCGCTCGTGGCGATGGGAGTCGACCGCAAGCGCCAGATCCGCAACGAAGCTTTCTTCGACTGAAGCGCTTGGCGACCGAGACCGTGCACCGTCCGCGCACCGAGCTGCGCCCCATCGTGCTCGCGCTGGGCGCGGTGCTCCTCTATCTCGCGACCGCGCCGGGCACCGTCAACGCGGACGGGCTCGGTTACCTCAAGCTCTTGCCCCACGACTTCGCCGCCGGGCACCTGCTGTTCATGCCACTGCTGCGATTCGCCACGACACACCTCGGCGGCGACGGGCTCAAGATCGGCCGTCTCGTGGACGCGCTGCTCGGTGGCACCGGTGTGCTGCTCGTGTACGGCATCGCGCAGCGCATCGCACCACTGCGCTGTGACCGCCGCTTCGTCGGCACGGTCGCAGCATGCGGCACGGCCCTGTCGTACGGCTGGTGGATGGAGTGCGCGGACGTCGAGGCCTACGCGCTCGCCACCGTCGCGCTCCTCGCGCTCGTGCGCGTGGCGCTCGCCTACGAGAAGCGCCCCGGCATCGGGCGCGCGGTCGTGATGGGCCTCCTCCTCGGCCTGTGCGTGTGCTGCCACCTCACGCACGTGCTGCTGTCCCTCTTCGTGGTGGTGGTGTGCCTCCGCGATCCGCGTGGTCGCAAGGCGGGCAGCTGCTCCGCGGCGATCGTGCTCCTCATCGGCGGCGCGCTGGCGCTCGGGCTCTACGCGTACGCAGCGTTCGTCGTGCGCGGACACCATCTCGAGGGCGCCGTGCGCTGGGTGCTCACGGCGCAACACGGCTACGCCGAGCACGATGGGCTCTACGCCGTCGGCTCCGCGATCTACGGGCTCGCACGTACGTTCGTGTGGTCGCCGTATCTCTACGAGGCCGACGCTCCCAAGCTCATCGGCCAGCTCCTCCTCGGCCTCCTGCTGCTCGTGTTCTTCGGCGCGACCGTGAACGCGCGCCGCGGTGCGCTCGCGCAGCTACCCTGGGCGCCGATGCTCGCGGTCGTCGTCCCGTACGCCATCCTCGGCATGCTGTTCTTCGGCGCCGATCCCGAGCGCTGGATCTTCGTGCTGCCCTTCGTGTGGATCGTCTTCGCCGTCGCGCTCGACGCGAGCTCGCACCGACACGCGCGGGCGGCGCTCACGGTCGCCTATGTCGGCGTGCTGAACCTCGGGCTCGCCGTGTGGCCGCAGCACCGCGACTCGTGGACGCGACACCAGGCCGAGGTGGCCGCGCAGCCCATGTCGAACGGCGACCTCGTGCTCTTCCCCGGGCACAGCTGGGACGAGTACGTGGCGTTCTACGGCGGTCGCGACGTCGAGCCCTTTCCGCTGTCCTATTACGCGGCGCGCGACGGCGAGCAGGCGCTGTGGGCACGTCTCGATCGCGAGGTCGGGTCGGCGCGCGCCCGGGGCCACGCCGTGTACGCGCTGCGGCTCTTCGACGAGGCGAGCGAGGTCTCCGACGACCCCCGCGGCTACGCGGAGCTGCGGGCGATCGGCGTGTCGCGCGGTGCGCTGCGCGCGGGCCTACAGGCGCGGTTTCACGTCGTGCCGGTGCTCGATCGCGATGGAGTCACCGTCGTCAGACTCGATCCGCTGTCGTCACCGTGATAAACGGAGGCGGCATGTCCACCGTCGCGCAAGCACCCGTCGAATACGTCGTCGATCTCGCAGATCGCAACGCTCACCTCTGTCGTGTCGAGTGCAAGCTCGAGGTCGACGGTGACGCTTCCACCGTGGCGCTGCACCTGCCCGTGTGGACGCCTGGCTCGTACCTCGTGCGCGAGTTCGCGCGCCACCTGCAGGACGTGTCCTGCACCGATGAGTCCGGCAACGTGCTGCCCATCGCCAAGACCGACAAGGCGACGTGGACGATCCAGCGCGGTGCCGCGAAGAAGTTGACGGTTCGCTACCGCGTCTACGCCCACGACCTCACGGTGCGCGCGGCGCACCTCGACGACTCGCACGCGTTCTGGAACGGCGCCGCGATGTTCCTCTATCACCAGGAGCACGTCGGCAGCGCGCACCGCGTCCGCGTCGTGGCGCCGTCGGACTGGCACGTCACCGTCGGGCTGCCCGAGGTCGCCCCGCGTGTCTTCGAGGCGAAGACGTACGACGAGCTGGTCGACTCGCCGTTCGAGGTCGGCACGCACGAGGTGCTCTCGTTCCAGGCCGTCGGCAAGCCGCACCGCCTCGCGATCTGGGGTCACGTGCCGATGGCGCGCGACAAGCTCACGACCGACATCCCGAAGATCATCGCAACCGCCGCTGCGCTCTTCGACGGGACCGTGCCGTACGACGACTACACGTTCATCTTGCTCAGCTCGCCGGGCGGCTACGGCGGCCTCGAGCACCGCAAGTCGTCGACGCTGCTCACGTCACCGTTCGCGTTCTCGCCGCGCAAGAAGTACGAGGAGTTCCTCGAGCTCGTCGCGCACGAGTTCTTCCATCTGTGGAACGTGAAGCGCATCCACCCGACGGCGCTCGGGCCCTTCGACTACCAGCGCGAGGCGTACACGCGCTCGCTGTGGGTCATGGAAGGCATCACGAGCTACTATGATCGCCTCCTGCTCGTACGCGCGGGCCTCAAGAAGCCGCGCGCGTACCTGAAGACCATCGCCGACGAGCTCGGCAAGATCGCCGAGATCCCGGGCCGCCTGCGCCAGAGCCTCGAGGAGGCCAGCTTCGACGCCTGGATCAAGTTCTACCGCCCCGACGAGAACTCGAGCAACTCCAGCATCTCCTATTATCTCAAGGGCGGCATCGTCGCGATGCTGCTCGACCTCGCGATCCGTACGCGCTCCGAGGGCGTGCGCTCTCTCGACGATGTGATGCGGCTCCTGTGGCGTCGCCACGGCGCGCGCGACGTCGGCTTCCGGGACGAGGACGTGCAGTCGCTCTTCGAGGAAGGCGCGGGGTGCTCGCTCGACGATCTGTTCGCGCGTCACGTGCGCGGTCGCGAGGAGCTCGATCCGGAGAAGGCGCTCCGTGCATTCGGGCTCGCGGTGTCGCGCACGCACGGTGAGGATCCAGCGCCGTGGCTCGGCGTCACGACGCGCGACTCGGGCGACTCGGCGATCGTCTCTGCCACGATGTCGGGCGGTCCCGGCGAGGCCGCGGGGCTGTATGCAGGCGACGAGCTCGTGGCCATCGACGGCTTCCGCGTCGAGTCCGGCACGCTCCGCAGCCGGCTGCGCGATCACCACGTGGGCGACACGATCGAGCTCACGGTCTTTCGTCGCGACCAGCTGCGCACGCTCGAGCTCGAGCTCGGCGAGAAGCCCGCGTCCACGTACGAGATCGAGCCCGCAAAGGACGCCACCGCCGCAGAGGGCGCAGCGTTCGAGCGCTGGCTCGGCGCACCCCTCTCGTCGATCCAGAGCGAAGACGAGTAGCCCGACTGGCCGTCCCAGAAACGCGTGCTACACTCGCGCGATGCAAGCCGACGAGGCTGGAGGCGCAAGAGGCGTCCTCGACTCGGGCCCGCCCTGGTTCGTCGACGAGGACGGACGGAGCTACCTGCTACAGGCCGAGATTGGGCGTGGCGTGCTCACGTCGGTCGGTTCTGCGGAGGCGAGGCCGACGGACGGACGCTACGCCATAAAAACGGTGCTCCCGATGTGGGTCGGGCATCCGCTCGCCGAGGCGCGCATCGCCCGCGAGCGCGAGCTGTCCACGGCGATCCACGAGACGTCGCAGCACGCCAACTGCGCGCGCATCCTCAACGGCGGTCGTCAGTCCGTCGGAGATGGACGCAGCCGTCCCTTCCACGTCAGCCCGCTGTACGACGGGATCACGCTCTCGGAGCGCCTGCGCACCGGTCACCCTCACGTCGGTGCACAGCTCGCGCTCGCGTGGGCCGACGACCTGCTCTCGGCGCTCGAGCGCCTGCACTGCATCGGCTGGCTGCATCGCGACGTGAAGCCGCAGAACGTGTTCATCATCGAAACGGCGGACGCCCGCCTGGGGGAGCCTCCCGCCCGGCCCTTCGCGATGCTGATGGACTACGGGCTCGCCGTCCGCATCGACGCCGCGCGCCTCGAGGCCGACGAGCCGTTCGGCACACCCGCGTACGTGTCTCCCGAGGTCGTGGCGGGGGCCACGCTCGATGGTCGCGCGGATCTCTACTCGCTCGGGCTCATCCTGTTCGAGCTCCTGTGTGGGCGCAGGCCCTTCATCGGGGGCGACCCCGTGTCCCTCATCGAGGCGCACCTGAGCGAGCATCCTCCGTCGCTGCGTGAGCTCTGCCCCGGTCTGTCGGAGGAGCTCGACCACGTTCTCGCGGCCACGCTCGCCAAGAGCCCCGGCGAGCGTCCCAGCAGCGCTTCCGAGCTCGCCGCCATGCTGCGGCTCACACCCGAGGGCCGCAGGAGCTGAAACGGAATTGGCGCACCCGGCCTGGCGCGCTAAAATTCTCCCATCGTGCGCAGGCTGCTGCTCTTCAAGACCGGTCAGACCGACTCCACGCTGCGCGGTGACATCGGTGACTACGAGGAGTGGTTCGCCAGAGTGCTCGGCGACGACGTCAGCATCGACGTGCACGACGCCTTCACGCGACCCTACGCCGACGTCGCTGGCCTCGATGGCTTCCTCATCTCCGGCTCGCCACGCTCGCTCGTCGAGCCCGAGCCGTGGATGCACGAGGCGGCGGACACCGTGCGTCGCGCGGCCGCGCACGGGGTGCCGGTCCTCGGCGTGTGCTTCGGTCACCAGCTCATCGCGCATGCGTTCGGCGCGCGCGTCCGCACCAACCCGAACGGCTGGGAGGTCGGCACCAACGACGTCGAGCTCACGGACGCGGGCGAACACGATCGCCTCTTCGCGGGCCTGCCGCGCCGCGTGCGCGTGAACCAGTCGCACTGCGACGAGGTCTGGGAGCTGTCGGCCGCGTTCCTGCTCCTCGCCGGCAGCCCGCACACCCCGACGCAGGCGATCGCCGTCGGCGAGCACGTCCGCGGCGTGCAGTTCCACCCGGAGATGAGCGGCAAGGTCGTGCGCCGCATCATCGAACATCGCCGTCCCATCCTCGAGAACGACCTCGAGTGCCGCGGTCGGTGCCGCACGCAGCTCGGTGGCATCATGAACGGCAGCACCGACACGCCGCACGGCGAGCAGGTGCTGAGGCACTTCCTCGAGCGCTTCGTCAGCGCGGCGTAGACGTGCTAGGACCCTTTGGCGCCATGGCGCGATACCCATGACCAAGACGAAGGGCAAGCGTTACGACCACCGCGCCGAGATCGAGTCTCGGCTCGCCGACGAGATGGGTACGTTGCGCTCGGGCGCGGCCGAGCGCGTCGTCCTGCTCTATCCGAGCCCGTACCACGTCGGCATGTCGTCGCTCGGCTTCCAGGCCATCTACGGCGTCATCCACGACGCCGGCTACGGCGCCGACCGCGCTTTTTTGCCCGACGACGTCGACGCACACCGCGAGAGCCGCACGCCGCTGCTCACCTACGAGGCGCAGCGCCCAGTAGGCACCTACCCCATCATCGCGACGTCCGTGGCCTACGAGCTCGAGATCACGGGCCTCGTCGATTCGCTCGAGCTCGCGGGTGTACCGGCGCTGGCCTGCGACCGTGACGAGCGCCACCCGTTCGTCCTCGCGGGCGGACCGCTGACGTTCTCCAACCCGCTGCCGCTCGGGCCCTTCGTCGACGCGGTGCTGCTCGGCGAGGCGGAGATGGTGACGCCCGACGTCATCGCGATCCTGTTCTCGACGGCGTCGCGCGAGGACAAGCTCGCGCACCTGCAGAAGCTGCCCGGCATGTGGATCCCGACGCGCGACGGCGAGCGCCTGCCGGCCGTCGCTGCCATCGACAACGATCGGCTGCCCGCGTGTTCGCGCATCATCACGCCGCATACGGAGCTGCGCTCGATGTTCCTCGTCGAGCCCGAGCGCGGCTGCTCGCGCGGCTGCACGTACTGCGTCATGCGCCGCTCCACCAATGGCGGCATGCGTCTCGTCCCCCCCGACCGCGTGCTCGGCGCGATCCCCGACTACGCAAAGCGCGTCGGGCTCGTCGGTGCAGCGGTCACCGATCACCCCAAGATCTGCGAGATCGTCCGTCGTGTCGTCGACAGCGGGCGCGACGTCGGCATCTCGTCGTTGCGCGCCGATCGGCTCAACGACGAGCTCGTCGGCCTGCTCGCGAAGGGCGGCTATCGCACGCTCACCACGGCCTCCGATGGCGTATCGGAGCGCATGCGCGAGGTCATCCAGCGCAAGACCAAGGAGAAGCACCTCGTCCGCGCAGCCGAGCTCGCGCGCGCGAACGGCATGCGCGGCCTCAAGCTCTACGAGATGGTCGGCGTTCCCGGCGAGACCGACGACGACATCGACGAGCTGGTCCGCTTCGCGCGCGAGCTGTCGAAGATCATCCCGCTCGCGCTCGGCGTCGCGCCGTTCGTCGCCAAGCGCAACACGCCGCTCGACGGATCGCCCTTCGCGGGCATCAAGGTGGTCGAGCACAAGCTCGACGTGCTCGCGCGAGGCCTCAAGGGTCGCGTCGAGGTGCGCCCGACGTCCGCGCGCTGGGCGTGGGTCGAGTACATGCTGGCGCAGGGCGGCACGTCCGCGGGGCTGCGCGCCCTCGCCGCCCATCGCGCCGGCGGCAAGTTCTCCGACTGGAAGCGCGCGTTCGAGGAAGAAGGATGGCAGCGCAAGCAGCTCCGCGTCGTCGCCTGACCTTCACCGCTCCCGCGCCGTCGAGCTCGCCGCGCATGCCATCCTGAGCGCTGCAAAGAACGAGGTGGGCCTGGCGATGCCTTGCCCGGCGATGTCGTACGCGACGCCGTGGTCGGGCGAGGTACGCAGAAGCGGCAGCCCCAGCGTCACGTTCACCGCTTCCTCGAAGTCGACGAGCTTCACGGGGATGAGGCCTTGGTCGTGGTACATCGCGACGACGGCGTCGTGCTTGCCAGTGACGGCATCGCGGAAGATCGCGTCCGGCACCGATGGACCGACGATGAGCGCGCCCGGGCGCTGCGCGCGCGCTCGCTCGATGGCGGGCTCGATGAGGCGGAGCTCCTCGTCGCCGAAGTGCCCCGCTTCGCCCGCGTGCGGGTTGAGGCCACACACGGCGACGCGCGGCCGCGCGAGGCCGAACGAGGTGACGAGCGTGTCCACGGTCTGCACGATGGCCCGCACGATCGGATCTCCGATGGCGAGCGCGACGGGCACCTCGGACACGGCGATGTGCACCGTCGCGAGCGAGACGCGGAGACGAGGGCCCGCGAGCATCATCGTCACGGACAGGGGCACCTCGGTCGGCGAGAGCCGTGCAGCGAGCAGCTCGGTGTGGCCGGGGAACGCGAAGCCCGCGCGCTTGCACGCGGCCTTGTGGATCGGCGCGGTGCACAGCGCCGAGAGCGCGCCTGCCCTTGCTTCTCGGAGCGCGGCCTCGAGGTACGCGACCTGCGCTGCGCCCACCTCCGGCGAGCCGGCGACCGCCGCGTGCAGCGCGGTGACCTCGACGAGCTCGAACGCACGCGGCACGACCTTGCACACCGCTGCGGCGCGCTCGATCACACCGCGATCGCCGAACACGCGGAGCGGTGCGCTCCACGGGAGAGCAAGGGCTCGTGCGACGATCTCGGGGCCGATGCCCGCCGGATCTCCAAGGGTGATGCCGACGGGCTTCATGCGGGACAGGCTCGCCGCGACATGCACGTTCGGTCAACCGCGGTTGAATGCCGCGGCCCCTGGTGCAGTCTGTATCGGGCATGAGACTCACGCCGGTCGCACTCGCCTTGCTCTTCACCACGACCGCACATGCCGAGAATCGTGGAGTCCAGCCGGGCGAGGGCTTCACGTTCGCGCTCTCGATGGGACCGATCGTGGGTGCGCGCGCGCGCATGGTCGTGGGCGCACCGTTCGAGAAGAACGGCCGCTCGCTCGTGTACGTGCAGGGCGAGGCGGAGACGCTGTCGATCGTGAAGCTCGTCGCGCCGATGACCGCGGCGTACGTGCTCACGCTCGATGTGGCCACCCTGGCGCCGCGCGAGATCGTGTCGGACGAGAAGGGCCTGCACGAGAGCAGCTTCCACTCGCTCCTCGACGGCAAGAAGCTCGACCTCGACCTGGCCTCGCCGAAGGGCAAGAGGCACCAGTCGCGCGTGATGTCGCGCGAGCCGCGTGACCCGATCGCCGCGTACTTCGCGCTGCGTGCGAGCGCGCTCTCGAACGGGGCGGCCTACGATCTCGACGTGCTCGACGGGGGTGCGTTGTGGCGTGCACATCTCGTTGTGCGGGGTCGCGAGCCGCTCGTGCTCGGCGACGATCCCGAGCACCCGAAAGCGCCCGTCGCCGCGATCCACATCGACGGCACGCTCGACCGCATCGACGACGCGGGGAACAAGATCGGTCGTCCGCAGCGAAGCATCGCCCTGTGGGTCACGGACGATGCTTCGCACGTGCTCCTGCGAACGACGTTCGACAGCGATCTGGGACGAGCGAAGCTCGACCTGACGAGTTACATTCCCCCGGCTCGAAAGACGAAGCTTCGCCAGGCGGAAGCGGCGCTACCCGGCATCCAACTCTCCACTGCAACGAGTACGGCGCCCGTGACTGCGAGCGCACCTGGTGGGGTTGGCACCCGCCGCTGACCATGCAACAATTGGAGTCGTCGTGAAGGATAGGTGCAGCGCAAATGGATGACTTCCACTGCTCATTTTGCGGAAAACGCCGGAAGGAGGTCAGGAAGCTGATCTCGGGTCCGCGGGTCTTCATTTGTGACGAGTGTGTCGGGCTGTGCAACGACATCATCGCGAAGGAAGAGGCGCAGGAGCGCCCGAAGTATCCTCGCCCCAAGGAGATCACGGACGAGCTCGAGCGCTACGTCATCGGCCAGAACCGCGCGAAGAAGGCGATGTCCGTCGCGGTCTACAACCACTACAAGCGCGTCGCGCAGCGGAGCCAGCCGCACTCGAAGGGTGACGTCGAGGTCTCGAAGGGCAACATCCTCATGATCGGGCCCACGGGCTCGGGCAAGACGCTGCTCGCCCAGACGCTCGCGAAGAAGCTCGACGTGCCGTTCGCGATCGCGGACGCCACGACGCTGACCGAGGCCGGCTACGTCGGCGAGGACGTCGAGAGCGTCATCAAGGCGCTCTATCGCAACGCGGGTGGTGACGTCGAGAAGGCGTCGCGCGGCATCATCTGCATCGACGAGATCGACAAGATCGCGCGCAAAGGTGGCGGTCCGTCCGTCACGCGCGATGTCTCCGGCGAAGGCGTCCAGCAGGCGCTGCTCAAGCTGCTCGAAGGCAAGAACGCGACCATCACGCCCGATGGTGCGCGCAATCGCCCACAGCAAGAGCTCATCCAGATCGATACGACGAACATCCTGTTCATCTGCTGCGGCGCGTTCAACGGCCTCGAGGACATCGTGCGTCGTCGCACCGGGCAGCAGGGCATGGGCTTCGGCGCCCAGCTCTCGGAGAAGAAGGACGACAAGGACGCGCTGCGCGCGATGGCTCGCGGCGAGGACCTGGTGAAGTTCGGGATGATTCCCGAGTTCATGGGCCGCCTGCCGATCATGGTCTCGTGCGACGAGCTCGATGTCGACGCGCTCACCAAGGTGCTGTGGTCGCCGAAGAACGCGCTCGCGAAGCAGTACCAGCGCCTCTTCGAGCTCGAGGGCGTCAAGCTCAGCTTCACGGATGACGCGCTCCACGCCATCGCCGAGGAGGCCAAGCGCCGCAAGTCCGGTGCGCGTGGTCTCCGCGCAATCGTCGAAGAGGTGATGCTCGACGTGATGTACGAGATCCCGTCGATGACGGGCGTCAAGGAGTGCGTCGTCACGCGCGACGTCGTCGTCAAGCGCGAGCGCCCCGAGCTCATCCGCGACACGAAAAAAGCGTCGTAACGGGCGGGACCTTCCCGCCGTCATCCCCACCGCGCGGTTCTCGCACGATGGTCTGTCACTCGCCCTTGCGCGTCGCACTTTCATTCGCACATTCACCGCCCCCGTTTGGAACGAGTCGGCTACTGTGGCCACCTAAGCAGCGCGCGATCTGCGCCTGCAGTGGAACCAGGCGCCGAGTCGTGAGGAGACACCGATGTTGACCGCTGAACAGAGCCAGACCCTGCGCACCGCCCTCGAAGCCGAGCGTGAGCGCATCCTCCACAACGCCAAGGACGGCCTCGCATTCAGCATGAACCGCGAGCGCAATGTCGGCCGCGACTCGATCGACGAGTCGATGGAGGAAGAGCTCTTCTCCACCGAGCTGCGCCTGCGCGACCGCGAGAAGTTCCTGCTCACCAAGGTCAACGAAGCGCTCGAGCGTCTCGGCAAGAACGAGATCAACGAGTGCGAGGACTGCAGCGAGCCGATTGGCTATCGCCGTCTCCTCGCGCGTCCAGTGACGACGCTCTGCATCGACTGCAAGGAAGCCCGCGAGCAGGAAGAGGCCGTGGCCGAGCAGGCCGGCGGTCGCTCGGGCGAGCGCGACGACATGGGCGGCGACGGCGCCTCGGCTTCCGGCTCAGACGAAGGTTGAGCCTTCTCGGCAAAAACATCGTGCCTGTGCGCCGCGTCCTTTGGGTCGCGTCGAACGGCGTGGTAACGTACAGGGCCGAATAGGCATCTACGCGCGATGGCTGACAGCTACTCCAAATACCGGATCGTAGACAAGCTCGACGCCGGCGGTATGGCCGAGGTCTACCGTGGCGTCGTCGAGAGCACCGTCGGCGGCGTCAAGAAGCAAGTCGCGATCAAGAAGATCCTTCCGAACCTCACCAAGAACAAAAAGTTCATCCAGATGTTCCTCGACGAGGCCCGGCTCTCCATGGGCTTCTCGCACGCGAACATCGTCGGCGTCTCCGACATCGGTATGGCCGACACGGCCTACTTCATCGTCATGGACTTCGTCGACGGGGCGAACCTCAAGACGCTGATCGAGTCCCTGAAGCGTCAGAACCAGCGGATGGCGCTGCCGCAGGTCATCCTCATCATGATGGAGGTCTGCAAGGGCCTCCAGTACGCGCACGACTTCATCGACGCCGAGACGGGCCGCGAGCTCGGCATCGTGCATCGCGACATCTCGCCGCCGAACATCCTCGTCTCGAAGCGCGGCGAGGTGAAGCTCGTCGACTTCGGGCTCGCGAAGGCAACGAGCCAGCTCGAGACCACCGATCCGGGCGTCGTGAAGGGCAAGTTCAGCTACCTCTCGCCCGAGGCTGCGTCCGGCAAGGAGGTCGATCGGCGCGCGGACATCTTCGCCGTCGGCATCCTCCTGTTCGAGCTCATCACCGGCAAGCGCCTCTTCTTCGGCGAGACCGACTACCAGACCGTCGAGCTCGTACGTCAGGCGAAGGTGCCGAGCATCGAGGCGCTCAACCCGGATGTGAAGCCGGAGCTCGAGCAGATCATCCGCCGCGCGCTCGCTCGCGACGTCGAGGAACGCTACGCGCAGGCCGCCGATCTCCAGGACGCGCTCGCGCAGTACCTGTTCTCGCAGCGCATGAAGGTCACGAGCCGCGACATCGAGCAGCTCGTGCAGTCGTGCATCCGCGAGAAGCAGCGCTCGCAGCCGCAGCTCAAGAAGAGCGACGACTCGAAGCTCATCGACGCGCTCATCAACGAGGAGATGGTGAAGTTCACCTCGCTCGAGGAGTTCGACCCAGGCGGGCTCAGCCCGTCGCCGGCTGGCGACGGCGGTGATGCACCGCTCGACCCGGGCCTCTTCGTCGACACGCGTGGCTGGGCAGACGAAGGCGACTCGAAGGGCCGCCGTCCTCCGCGTGGCGACGCCACGGGCAAGCTCGAGGCGCTCGAAGATCTCCTCGAAGGCGATGGCTCGGCCATCCCCAACGCATCTCGCGTCGCACAGCCGATCGGCGCCTCGTCAGGCAGCGCGCGCGTCGCGAACACCAGCGGCAAGGCGCCCGTGCAAGCGTCCAGCGCGAATCAGCAGAGGAGCGGCTCTGCGCGTCCGTCCTCAGCGCCCCCCCCCGCCGACGGAAAAAAGAAGGTCGTCGTCGCGGCCGTGCTCGCCGTCGTGCTCGCCGCCGGTGCGGGCGCGGTGTTCGTTCTCCGCAACTCCCTCTTTGGCGACGGAACGACGCAGTCGCAGAAACGGTAACTCTTCGTGACAGCTCCCGATCGACGTCAGCAAGCGCACGGACGTGGCCCTGCCCCGAAGGTCCTCGGGCTCGTGCTCGCCGGGGGCGAAGGCCGAAGGCTCTGGCCGCTCACCATCGATCGCGCGAAGCCAGCCGTGCCGATCGCCGGGCGCTATCGCCTCATCGACTTCGTCCTGTCCAACTTCATCAACTCCGGGCTGCTCAAGATCAAGGTCCTCACGCAGTACAAGAGCGACTCGCTGAACACGCACATCGGGCGTGGCTGGCGTCTGCCCGCGATGCTCGATCTCTACGTCGAGGTCGTGCCGGCCCAGCAGCGCACCGGTCAGAGCTGGTTCCGTGGCTCGGCCGACGCTGCGTTCCAGTCGCTCAACGTCATCACCGACGAGACGCCGGACCTCGTCGCCGTCTTCGGTGGCGATCACGTCTACAAGATGGACGTCGGCCAGATGATCGACGCGCACGTCGAGATGAACGCCGATGCCTCCGTCGCCGTCCTGCCCGTGCCCGTCTCCGAGGCGAGCGCGTTCGGCATCGTCGAGGTCGATTCCACCGGTCGCGTGCTCGCGTTCGAGGAGAAGCCCGAGAAGCCGCGCGAGATCCCCGGTCGTCCTGGCTGGGCGCTCGCGTCGATGGGGAACTACGTCTTCGAGAGCGACGTGCTCGTCGAGGAGCTGAAGAGTGACGCCGAGGGCGACACGCAGCACGACTTCGGCCGCAACATCCTGCCCGGCATGGTCGAGCGCGGCCGCAACGTCTACGCGTACGACTTCGCGCAGAACATCGTCCCCGGCGCCCTCGAGGCCGAGAAGGGCTACTGGAAGGACGTCGGCACCATCGCCGCCTACTTCGAGGCCCACATGGACCTCGTGAACCCGAAGCCCAGCCTCGATCTGTACAACCAGCGCTGGCCGATCCGCACGTCATCGCGCAGCCTCCCTCCCGCCAAGTTCGTGTTCGCCGACTCCAACGATCAGAACGGTCAGCGCGTGGGCAGCGCCACCGACTCGCTCGTCTCCGAGGGCTGCATCATCTCGGGCGGCCGCATCAACCGCTGCGTGCTCTCACCGATGGTGCGCGTGAACAGCTATACGCAGGTGGACGAGAGCCTCCTGCTCGACGGGGTCGTCATCGGCCGTCACTGCAAGATCAAGAAGGCGATCATCGACAAGGGCGTTCACGTGCCGCCCCACACCGAGATCGGCTACGACCCCGAGGCCGACGCTCGTCGCTTCACCGTCACGGATGGCATCGTCATCATCCCGAAGGGCTACTCGTTCGACGACAAGAAGTAGCGCTACTGCCTCGTGCGTCCGGCCCACCTCGCCTTCCTGTTCCACATGCACCAGCCGGACTACGTCGATCCGGCGACCGGTCGCGCCGAGCTCCCCTGGGTGCGGCTGCACGGCGCGCGCGGGTACCTCGACCTCGCGACGATCCTGGACGAGTACCCGGCCGTCCACGTCACGGTGAACTTCGTGCCGTCGCTATTACGACAGCTCGACGAGGTCGTGCGCGGCGGGAGCGATCACTGGCTGGAGGTCGCCTCGATCCCGGAGCGCGAGTGGTCACCGGGCGATCGCGTCTTCCTGCTCGAGCGACACTTCTCCGTGCACTGGGAGCGGTGCATCGTGCCGCGCCCGCGCTACCGCGAGCTGCTCGACAAGCGCGGGCGTGACACACCCGCTGCGCGTCTCTCGGAGCGCATCGGCAGCTTCTCCGACGAGGACCTGCGCGACCTGACCGTGCTCTTTCATCTCTCCTGGGTGGGCTTCGGCGCGCGTCGTGGTGACGCGGACCTCGCCGCGCTCGAGCGCAAGGGCCGCGGCTACGACCTCGCGGATCTGGCGCTCGTCATCGACAAGCAGCGACGCGCCTGCGCGGCCGTGCTGCCGCTGTGGAAGAAGCTCGCGGCGCGCGGGCAGGTCGAGCTCTCGTCCTCTCCGTTCTATCACCCCATCGGCCCCCTGCTCGTCGACAGCGACTCGATGGCGCGCGCGCGTCCCGATCTCCCGCGGCCGCAGCGCTTCGCGTATCCATCGGACGCCGCGCTGCAGATCGAGCGCGGCGTCAGGGCCCACACCGACGCGTTCGGCAGCGCGCCCGCCGGCATGTGGCCGCCCGAGGGCTCCGTGTCACCCGAGATGGTGCGGCTGTACGCGCAGGCCGGCATCCGCTGGCTTGCCACCGACGAGGGCAACCTGTGGCGCAGCCGCCAGGGCGCTCAGCTCTCGACGGATCGCGGCGAGCTCTACCGCGCGCACCGTCACGCGGGCGTCGACATGGTGTTCCGCGATCGCGAGCTGTCCGATCGCATCGGCTTCGCGTACATGCACGGCGACGCCGAGGCCAGCGCCGACGATCTACTCGGACGGGCGTGGCAGAGCGCGCAGGGATCGATGGCGCCTGACGGAGATCCAGCCATCGTCGGTGTGTTCCTCGACGGCGAGAACCCGTGGGAGAGCTACGTGGGCTCCGGCGAGCCGTTCCTGCGCGCCGTGTTCGAGCGCCTGACGCATGGGCCGCTGCGCGCCACCACCATCGCGGAGCACCTCGCCGAGGCGAAGCAGCGCAGCGATCTCCCGACGCTGCACAGCGGCTCGTGGATCGACTCCGACTTCCACATCTGGATCGGCGACCCCGTGAAGAACCGCGCGTGGGACCTGCTCGGTGCCGCACGCCGTCGCATCGAGGAGCACGCTGCGCGTGGCCGTACCGCCGAGGCAACGCTCGCGCTCGATCGAGTGCTCGCAGCCGAGGGCTCCGACTGGTTCTGGTGGTTCGGCGCGCCGTTCTCGAGCGCCGAGGACCACATCTTCGACCGCCTCTTTCGCGCGCACCTCGAGGCAGCGTATCGCGCGCTCGGCGAGCCGCCGCCCGCGGCGCTCGGTCGTCCCGTCGACGATACGCTGCACGATGCGCGCGCATCGACGTCGGGCCACGCAGCACCGAGCGCGCTCATCCGTCCCGCCATCGGCGACGAGCGCGGCGTGCGCGGCTACTATGCATGGGCCGGCGCCGGCCGCGTCGACGTCCCGCGCGGCGCCGCGATGGCCGAGCTACCGATGCTCCAGCGCGTGCTCTTCGGGTACGACCGGCAGCGCCTCTCGCTGCGCCTCGAGGCCACGCCCGGCCGCGCGAGCGAGCTCGTGGCGTCGACCGTCGAGATCGAGCTGGCGCACCGCAGCGGCACCTTCCGCGTCCGCGTGCAGCCCGGCGCCTCCGACTGGGCGCTCGCGGAGGCCGACGGCGATTCATGGCTCGAGCGCGGGGCAGGCCGTCCGCTCGAGCGCCGGGATCTCGAGGACACCAGCCGCACCGTGCACCCGACGATCGATGTCGGCATCGACTGGGCGCGCATCGGCGCCGCGGCCAGCGAGGAAGTGAGCTTGGTGGTCCGCATCGTGCGCGGTGCCATCGTGCTCGCGCGTTACCCCGGCGACACCGGGCTCAGCGTCGTGGTGCCTTCCGACGATTTCGAGGCCGATCACTGGTCTGTGTGACCTCTCCACCGGCGAGGAGCCGGCGGGCGTCGTCGGCCACCGCGCCGTGCGGCTCGAGCGCGAGGTAGGCACGCAGCGCATCGTCCCCGCGACGATCGCCGACTGCACGACGACTCCAGCCGAGGTAGTACTGCGACTCGGCGAGCTTCGGATCTGCCAGCGTCGCCGCCTCGAAGGCCGCAGACGCCTCGGGGATGCGACGCAGATCGAGGTACGCGAGGCCCAGCTCGTGCTGTACGTGCGCGGCGCGTGGATCGAGCTCGAGCGAGCTGCGCAGGCTCTTGACCGCGACCTTCGCCTGGCCGAGCTCGAGCTCCGTCTGTCCTTCGAGCCCGAGCGCCTCCGCGCGCAGCCAGGTGGGGGCTCTCCCCGTGCGCAGCCGCAGCAGCGCATCGGCGACGAGCCCGCGCGCGGCCTGCTGACGACCTTCCGCGAGCGCGAGGCGCGCACGTGCCAGCGTGAGCTCGACGCCGTTGCGCGCGGCCAGTGGTGCGACGTCGATCGCGCGTTGCGCCCAGTCGAGCCGGTTATAGTCGAGGTACGCGGTGATGAGCAGCGCGACGAGCTCGCCGTGGGCCGCCGTGCGCGTGGGCGTGAGCAGGGCGAGGATCGCGTCGTTTGGACGGTGTGCGAGGAGCAGCGCGCGGGCCTTGAGCGCCACGGCGGCCTCCAGATCAGGGCCGCTCGGGTGCATGCGCATCGCGCGATCGGCGCGCTCCTCGGCGCCCTTCGCATCGCCGAGCAGGAGGTGCGCGCGGGCGCCGCCGAGCAGCGTGTCGATGTCGCCATCGCGATCGACCAGCGCATCCAGCTCGTCGCGCGCCGCGATGGCATCGCCGAGATCGAGCGCGATGGAAGCCAGCTCGCGACGCGCCGGCACGTAAGCCGCGTTGACGGCGAGCACGCGGTTCACCTCGTCGCGCGCTTCCGGCAGATCGCCGGCGTCGTGCAGCAGCCGCGCGAGCGCGAGTCGTGCCTCCAGCAAAAGCGGCTGACGAAGCAGCGCGCTGCGGAAGTACGTGCGGGCGCGATCGGGCTGGTGCCTGGCGAGATAGACCTGGCCCAGCGCCCACGCGACCTCGGCGTGCTTGCCCTGCGCCTCGAGCGCTTCGAGCCGTCGCTGCGCGCTGTCGTACTTGCCCTCGGCGATGTCGACACGCGCCAGCGCGACGGCGGCCGCCACCGAGCTCGGATCGAGGTGCGTCGCGAGCTCCGCGTCGGTGCGCGCCTCGCCGTTGCGCCCGAGATCGAGCTTGGCCAGCGCGCGCAGCACGAGCACCTGCGGCCGCGAGGAGCCGGACTCTTCGAGCACCGTCAGCGCCTGCACCGGACGCGATCGCCGCAGCGCGACCTCCGCGAGGATGAGCCGCGCCGTGATGCGATCGGAGACCTGCAGCGCGCGCTTCGCCTCGCGCTCGGCGGGGTCGAGCTCGAACGCGTCGGCGTAGGCCTGCGCGAGCTCCTCGAGGAGCAGCGGATGATCACGACGTCGCGCGGCCGCCGAGCTCAGCGCCGAGCGGGCAGCCGCCACGTTACCCTTCTGCAGCTCGATCTCGGCGAGGCCGACATATGCACGCGCGAGCTGACCGGGCGACGAGTCGGCGACGAGCTTTCCGACCACGCCCTCCAGCGAGCCGGCCGCCGCGTCTCGATCGATGCCCTCGCGGAGCTGGAGCAGCGCGCGATCGATGATGGTGGCGACGTGGTTCGCGTTGGCCGCGAGCGCACGCCCGTAGGCATCGAACGCGCGATCGGTGTGGTGCATCGCGGCCTCGGCGAGCCCGAGGCCGTGCAGCACCATCGCGTTCTGCGGATCCTCTGCCGAGGCCGTGAGCAGCGCCGCACCCGCGTCCTCCGGCTGATCGAGGAGCAGGTATGCCTCGCCGACGAGATAGCGAGCCTGCGGGCCGGGCCGCTCCTTCAGCAGCGCAACCGCCTGCCGCAACGCAACGTCGAGCTCGCCCTTCGCGAGCGCGAGGTAGATGCGCGCTTCCTTCTGCTCGGGGAAGGAGGTCTTCGGCAAGGCATCGAGCGCGCGCTGGGCTGCGTCTGGTGGCTCGCCGAACTCGAACGCGAGCTGCGAGAGCACCTTCGCGCGGAGCACCGCGGCGCGCGGATCGTCGCGATCGGAGAGGATCTGCCGATAGAGGAGCTCTGCCGCCTGGTAGCCGGCGAAGTTGCCCGTCGCGAGCTTCTTCTGCGCCATGTCGTAGCGCCGCGCGACGCCGGAGCGCAGCTTCACCTCGCGGATCACCAGGCCGACGATCACCGCGAGCGCGACGGAGCCCGCGAAGAGCGCAGCAAGCGTCATGAGCGGGCTGCGACCACTGCGCGAGTGCGAGAACGGCAGCGATTCGACGGCCCGGCTCAGCAGGCTCGGCGACGCCATCCCACGATCACCGCTCGGCTGGTGTGAGGCGGGCGGCTTCGTGATCTCGGCGCGTGGGTCGTACGCCACGGCCCGGCGCGGCGCCGGCGTGAACTTCATGGGGCTGTACGACGGGATCGCCTCGGACCGAGGCGGCGGCGCAACGGGACGCGGCCGCGCCGGCGCCGCGCGCGGCCGCTCCGGCGTCGTGAGCGGATCGGCGTCGAGGGCGTGCAGGCTCTCATCGAGACTCACGTCGCGCAGATCGAGGCTGTCGTCGAGCATCACCTGCCCCGACTCGATGGGCACCTCGCCACCCGAGCTCGGCTCGGGGACGAAGACCACCTCGTTCGACGACAACGAGATCGACGGATCGGTCGTTTCGATCGGCGACGAGAACCCGATGGGGATCGATGTATCCATCTTCTCGACGGGCCGCGTGACGCGGTTCTGGTCCGGCACGGCGATGGGCGTCGCGCGTGGCCGGCGGCGCGTCGACTGATCGCCGCTCGACGAATCCGCCGTCTGCTGCTCCGCGCGCGTCGGCACCGCGGGGCCGGGCTTCGGGGCGAGCATGGTGTGGGCGCTCGTCGGGAGCTTGCCCTCGGCGAGGTCGCGCGCGGGCAGCGGACGCTCGACGGTCTCTTGATCGCGGCGGCTCTTCGGCGATGGCGCCGTCCCGAGCGGCGCGCCGAGCATCGTCATCTCCTCGGGGCCCGCGGAGTGGAGAATGGGGAACGGGGACGAGAGCGGATCGTCGTCGTCGTCGTCGAGCGCCTGCGGCGCGCTGCCGGGCTCGGGATCGAGCCTCGTGAAGACCTCGTCGAACGGGCCGGGCACCTCGTCGAGCTCCTGGCGGGTGCTGAACGGCGCGCTCGAGATGGCGTACGAGATGTCGGGGTCGGTGACGGCGCCATCATCGGGCGCATGCGTTGCGACCGAGGTCGACTCGCGCCACTTCACCTTGCCGATGTCGCGCGCCGGATACTCCTTGGTGCCCGTCGATTCGACGAGCGCGCCGACGAAGCCGGTCTCCTGCGTCGCGACGATCACGGACAGGAGATCCGCGATCGTCGGATCGTTCGGATCGAGCTCGCGCGCCTGCTTCGCGGCGGTGAGCGCCTGCGCGACGTCACCCTTCGCGAGCAACGAATCGGCGCGCAACCTCCACGCCGGCGCGCTGCGCGGATCCCCTGCGATCGCGAGCCGCATCTCCTGCAGCACGTCGTCGTGACGACCGAGCTGCGAGAGCGCCATCCCCAGAACGACCCGCCCGTCGTGACGCGTCGGTTCCGCGAGCAGCCCGATTCGGCAGATCTTGACCGCTTCGGCGTATTCCCGCCGAACGATCGCGACGCGCGCGCGTTGTACGAAGTCTAGTGCTTCACCTGGCAGCCGACGACTCCGGGGGCGTTGAGACGACGAGGTGAGTATGGCCCACCGTCGACGCCAAGGCTACCCCGCCTAGTTCGTGCCCGGGCCCGGGCCACCGGCGGTCGCCCCGTACTTCCACTTCGCCGACTCGTCGGGCTTCGACGCATCCTTGGCTTCTTCGTCCTTCACCTCGTCGGCGACATCCTCGCGCTCCTTCCAGAGCGGGAGCTTGCCGCCGCGCAGACGGACCTCGTGGAGCATCGTCCACTTGCCGTGCTGCTCGGTCCAGGTCTGCTCGGTGACCGTCTTTTCGAGCAGCCCGTGCCGCTTGAGCGTCCACGTGTAGGTCATGCGGGCCTTGACCTTGTCGTGCTTCTTGTCGAGGTCGTACTGCGTGAGCTCCGAGCCGTCGAACTCGAGCTCGTCCTCGAGCGCCGTCATGTGCTCCACGAAGGGGTGCTGATCGTCCTTGGGAAGGTACGGGATCGCGTCCTCGAGCTTGGACCAGCGGACACCGTTGTTGTACTTCTGCTGCGCCTCCATCCAGCGGTCCTTCATGGAGTAGCCCTCCGTGAAGCAGCCCGGGAGCACGAGCAGCGTGAGCAAGGCGAGCAAGGTGCGCATCCGTACAGGCTAGGCCGGCGGGAGATCGCCTCCAACTTTTTGGGCGTCAGGTGCCGTTGCGGAGGCGGCGAAGCTCGCTCGGACGCAGCTCTGGCGAGACGACCGCGAGGTACGCGACACCGATGGCGCACAGCGACAGCAGCGTGCCGACCTTGCCACCCAAGAAGCCCGTGTTCGGCCACGCGCGACCGACGCCGAGCCCGACGACCGAGGCGATGAGCACGCGGACGGGCGTGGCCCAACCGATGACGGCACCGAAGCGCTTGTGCACGGCCCAGCCCGCGAGCAGCGCGCCGAGCGTCATCGAGACCGCCGTCGCCATGGCCGCGGCGAAGCGCGCGTCGTGGCCGGTCGCGAGGGCGTACGACAGCGCGGCGTAGACACTGACCGCGCACACCACGACGGTGACGAGGCCGGCGCGCAGCGACGCGGCCGTATCGCCTGCGCCGTTGAGGATGGTCCCGAGGATGTTGAAGAGCGAGAACGACAGGTAGCCGAAGATGAGCACCGGCAGCGCGGCGGCAGCGACGGCATACTCGGGCGGGAACAGCAGGCTCAGCGTCGCCGTGGGGCGCGCAGCGAGCGCGACGGCCATGAGCGCCACCACCAGCAGCGAGTAGCGCATCGTGACGACGACGTAGCGCTTCGCGCGCTCGGCATCGGCCTCGAACGTGGTGCGCGAGATGATCGGGAAGATGACGAACGTGACCGCGAGGATGAGCTGGTACGGCAGGCGTGCGACGGTCTGCACCGCGCTGTAGAAGCCCGCCTGGGTATCGCCCGCGGCGGCCGCGGCATGCTCGCCGAGACCGCTCGCCGCGATCGTGACGAGGCGCTTGAGCGTCAGGCCGTCGATGAACATGAGGAGGTTGACGAGCACCAGGTAGCCGGCGACCTGGCCGAAGAAGCGCTCCATCTCTCTGCCCTCGAGCGGCTGCGTGCGCGCGCCGACGCCGACCCACGCCGCGGACAGAAGGAGGATGAGGACCGCGGCGGCCGCAAAGCCACCGAGCGACGCGAGCACCGAGTGCGTGACGACAGCGGCGCCGATGACAGCGCCGGCGCGGAGCGTCGCAAACGTCATGTCGAGCGACGCCTGCTTCTGGAACTGGCGCTGCCCGTTGGCCGATCCGACGAACACCGCGTAGAGCGCGTAACAGAACGTGACGATGCCGGCGACGCGCAGGTACGACGCATAGGCGGGATCGTGCAGCCAGTAGCGCGCGAACAGCGGCGCGCCTCCGATGAAACCGGCAGCGACGACGCCTCCGAGGATGAGCTGTCGCGAGAGCGCCGCGCGCACGACGTCGCCGACGCGCGCGGGCAGCTGCGCGACGAAGCGCGAGACGGCCTGGATCGTCCCGGTGACCATGACGTTGTTGAACAGCGACACGCACGCGAGCACGACGCCGTACGCGCCGTACTTCGCCGGTGACTGGAGCGCGCGCGGCAACGCGAACTGGATCGCGTAGCCGGCGACCATGAACCAGAGCTTCGCGGCGGTGATGAAGAGCAACCCGCGTCCGGCGCTGACTGCGCCCTTCATCACGGGTGTGGAGTTGGCTGCGGCGTCGGACATCGCGCGCACTGTAGCCGAAGCGGCCGGCCCTTCTAAGTTCTGAGGCGACCCGAGACCACGCGCTCGATACCGCCGAGATCCGTCGCGCGCGCGACCTCGACGAAGCCGGCAGCGGAGAGCAGCTTCGCGGTGCGCTCCGCCTGGTCGTGGCCGATCTCGAGCGCGAGCGCACCGCCGGGGACGAGCTTGCCCTTCGCCTCGATGACGAGGCGGCGCACGATGTCGAGGCCATCGGGCCCGCCGTCGAGCGCGACGCGCGGCTCGCGCCGCACCTCGAGCTGGAGCCCCTCGAGGTCACCCGTCGGGATGTACGGCGGATTGGAGACGACGAGCTGCACCTGGCCCTCGATGGGCGCGAGCAGGTCGCCGACGTGCACACGGATCGACGGCGCGTGACGGGCGATGTTGGCGCGTGCGACCTCGGCGGCATCCGACGAGCGATCGACGGCCTCGACGAGCGCGTCGGGCCGGGCCACCGCGATCGCGACCGCGACCGCTCCCGACCCGACACCCACGTCGACGACGCGCGGCGCGGGATCGGAGAACGGCAGCAGCGCAAGCGCCACCTCGACGAGCGTCTCCGTGTCGGGCCGCGGGATGAGCACGCGCGCATCGACGGCGAGCTCGAGCGAGTGGAACTCCTTCTTGCCGACGAGGTACGCGACGGGCTCGCCGGAGAGGCGGCGCTTGATGAGCACGCGGTACGTCGCGAGCTCGTCGGCCGTCAGCGGCTGATCGAAGTGCGTGTACAGGCCGATGCGCTCGCGACCGGTGACCTGCGCGAGCAGCACCTCGGCGTCGAGGCGCGGCGTCGGGATGCCGCGCTCCGCGAACTTACCCTGCGTCCATTGAAGGACGCGCATGATGGTCCAGATCTCTTCTGACACGGGGGCGGACATGGCGACGGGCGATGCAGCATCGTCGACGGGCCGGGCGAGGTCAATCGGGCGCACGCGCGACGATGTAGAGGTCGGTGAGGTTCGTACCCGTCGGACCGGTGACGACCAGCCCGCCGAGCGACTCGAGCGCGGGCCCGCTGTCGTGGTTCGCGAGCGCCGCGCGCACGTCGTGGCGCATCTCCGCATGCACGAGGCCGCCAGCGGCCATCGTCGGTCCGTCGCTGCCATCGGATGCGAGCGCGAGCGCTGCGCAGTCGGGCGGCAGGCACGAGAGCAGCGCGAGGGCCGCGTGCTGGCAGCGCCCGCCTCTGCCACCGCCCGTCACCTCGATGGTGGGCTCGCCCACGACAATGGATGCCTCGCCGGGCCCCAGGCGCGCGAGGGCGGCCGCGAGCTCCGCGATGAGCGACTCCATGGTTCCGCCGTGCAGGGACGTCGTGCACGTAAAGTGCCGCAGCTGCGCCGCCGCTTCGTCCAACAGCAGCTCGGGGCTCGCGATGATCTCGACGTCGAGCTGCGCACGCTCCTGCTCCGTCGGATCGTCGGGATGCAGCGGCCCCGAGCCGATGGTGCGCAGATCGCCGGAGAGGACATCGGATACGACGAGCGCACGGATGGATGCATGCGTCGCGCGCAGCAGGCGACCCCCGAGCGCGGCGCCATGACGTCGTCTGACCGCGTTCACCTGGTCGATCGTCGCGCCCGAGCGCAGCAGCTGAT
Organism: Polyangia bacterium; assembly: GCA_039923495.1. Classification (GTDB taxonomy): domain Bacteria; phylum Myxococcota_A; class Polyangia; order Palsa-1104; family Palsa-1104; genus JBDTCO01. The sequence goes on along the minus strand of JBDTCO010000033.1, from coordinate 7,296 downwards.
CGGTGAGCGCGCGCAGCTCGTCGAGCGACTCGCCTGCCAGCGGTCCCCCGAGTAAAGCGGACGTTCCGCCCGACAGGAGCACGAGCAGCTCGTCACTCGCCGACACAGCGCGGCAGAGCTCGATGGCGCGCTGCGTCGCGAGCACGCTGCGCACGTCGGGAAATGGATGACCGGCGTGGAGGAGCTCCATCCCCGAAGGAGCATCGACCTCGTCCTTCGTGATGACGAGGCCGCTCATGGGCCCAAGCGCAGCGACGGCACCGTGCGCCATCGCGCTCGCCGCTTTACCGATCGCAAGGAGCGTCCGAGCGCGGGTACTCCTGTGCTCGAGCGCAGCACGAACACGCGCCGAGCTGTGGCAAGACGCGACAGCGCGCATGCCCGCTTCTCGCAACATCGCTGCCAGCCTGACGCATCGCGACACGGAAATCAGTCTAACCCGATGAGAAACTGACGTGTTTTCCGTTGCTGCCAGGTCCGACCGATCGTTATAAAGCGCTCCACAAGGAGCCCCTCTTGGAGATCTTCGAGACCCTGCAAGCGCTTGGCTATGGCGAGCTGCACTTCGCGAACGACGCGGAGTCCGGCCTGCGCGCCATCATCGCACTTCACTCCACGCGCCTCGGTCCCGCCATCGGCGGTTGCCGGGTGCGTGCATACGCGTCGGAGGCCGATGCAATCGACGACGTGACACGCCTCGGTCAAGGCATGTCGTACAAGGCAGCGCACGCCGGCCTGCCTCACGGTGGCGGCAAGTCCGTCATCATCGCACCACCCGATCTGGACAAGCCCGGCTTCGACCGCGCAAAGCTCTTCGCCGCGTTCGGTCGCTTCGTCGAAGGCCTCGGTGGTCGCTACCTCACCGCCGAGGACTCGGGGACGTCACCCTCGGACATGAACGTGATCCGGAGCGTGACGAAGCACGTGCTCGGCGCGTCAGCAGAGATGGGCGGCTCGGGCGATCCCTCGCCATTCACCGCGCTGGGCTGCCGTCGCGGCATCGAGGCGGTGAGCGAGTTCGCCCTCGGCAGAAACAGCCTCGCGGGTCTGCACGTCGCCATCCAAGGCGTCGGTCACGTCGGCTATTACCTCGCGAAGGAGCTCGCGTCGCTCGGCTGCCGGCTCACGGTCGCCGACATCGATCAGCAGCGAATCGATCTCGTGCTCCGCGAGATCGACGCCACCGTCGTTCCGATCGACGCGGTGATCGACGTCGAGTGCGACATCCTCGCACCGTGTGCGCTCGGCGGCGCCATCACCGAGAGCCACGCGAAGACGCTGCGCGCCAAGGCAGTCGCTGGCGCTGCCAACAACCAGCTCCGAACGCCGGCCGCGGGTCAGATCCTCGCCGACCGCGGCATCTTCTACGCGCCCGACTACATCATCAATGGCGGCGGGCTCATCCACGTCGCTGCCGAGTACGCCGGCTACCAGCGCGATCCGGCCGTCGCGCGCATCAACAAGGTGTACGACTCGATCCGCGACCTCATCATCCGCTGCAAGCAGGATGGCGAGCGCCCCGAGATCCTCGCCGACCGCATCGCGCTCGAGATCATCGCGCGCGGCCCGAAGAACTAGCGCACCGGAACAAATCCGACGCCTCGGTGTCCCAGTCACGGGATGTCGAGGCGTCGCGCATGTGCGCTCCTGATTGCGCTGCTCATCGCGGGCGCCGCGACCGCGCTCCTCGCCGAGCGACGACAGCCACGTGCGAGCGCTTCGTCGGACCCGATCGTCGCACACGTGGTCGAAGCGGCTCCGCAGATCGCATCGCCCTTGCCCGCTCCTCTCCGCGCACCTGTGCTGCCGCCGATGCGCGTGGTGCGGCAGTCGCACGGCCCGAGCCGCATCGCCGGCGTCGTGCGTCACACCGATGGCACGCCTGCGCCCGACGTCACGGTCACGTACTTCGCGCTGCCGAGCAAGGCCACCGACGAGGACGTCGACACGATCTTGTCGACGACCAGCACGGCCGACGAGGGCACGTTCTCCCTCGACGTGGGACCGGGGGACTACGCGCTGTACGCCAACGATGCGACGCTGGGGTCGCCAGTGCTCTCGCCAATCACGGTGTCACCAGGCGAGTCCGTGACGGAGCTCGAGCTCGTGCTCGATGGTCCGGGCGTCGTCGCCGGCGTCGTTGTCGACGGTGCTGGCGCCCCTCTCCCGGCCAGCCTGCTCATCGCGCTCGACTCGCCACGCATCTACCTCGCGCGCATGGACACCGAGCAGCAGGGGCGCTTTCGCGCGGCTCGGCTGCCGAACGCACGGTTGCTGGTGCTGGCGCTCTCGCATCCCGAGCTCGAGGGCAGGCGCGAGCTCGCGCAGCCTGCGGCCGATGTCGTCGTGCGCCTCGGTCCAGCGCAGGCCGCGGTCGTGTGCGAGGTGGTCGACTGGAACGGTGAGCCCGCGAGCGGCGCGTCCCTGTCGTTGACGTACGCGATGGGAGGGACCTTGACGAGCACAGACTCGGACGGCGTCGCGCGGCTCACGGGGCTGCACGGCAAGGTGACCATCCACGTGGAGAGCACGAACGGCGCGTCTGCGCCCGTCGAGATCGTGGCCGATGACAGAGAGCAGCACGTGCGCATCCGCCTCGAGCATGCCGCGTGGGTGAAGGGTCGTGTGCTCGATCACGCGGGCAAGGCCGCCGAGGGAACCGTGACGGTCGACGACGGCCGCGGGATCCAGAGCAGCACGACGCTCGAAGGCGGCCGCTACTCGTTCGAAGCGGTCCGCTCGGGGCGCTACACGCTCGCGTACAACGCGGCCAACGTGTCGGACGCCGCTTCGTCCCTGTCGTTCTCGACGAACGGCAGCGACGACGTGACGCTCCCCGACCTGCGCCTGCCCGCGCCACGCATGATCCGCGGTCGCGTGATCGACGAGCATGGCGAGCCGGTGATCGGCGCCGAGCTCGACGCCGTCTCACTCTCCGATGGAACCTTCGCCAGCATGGGCCTCCAGGCCGGCGAGGACGGGCGCTTCGAGGTCCCGGTGATCGGCAAGACGCGGCTGCGCGCAACCTACGAGGGCAGCTCGTCCGCACCGCTCGTGCTCGGTGCCTCAGGCGACGAGGAGGTGACCCTCATGCTCGAGAGCGCTGGCCGGCTCGAAGGCATCGTGCGCGGAGTCTCGCCCGAAGCCGAGGTGCGCTGCGCAGACGGCGTGTGGCACCCCATCGGCGCCAGCGGGCAGTACCAGCTCGCGTGCACCGCGACCGCGACGCTCGAGGTGCGCGATGGCGACAAGACCCGCACGTTCTCCGTCGACTTCGCTCCCGACGAGACGAGCTACGCCGAGATCAAGTGGGGCTCCCAATGATGGCCGCCGCGAGCTCCTGCGCCGTACCGCGCTGCTCGGTGCCACCCGTCTGACGCAACCCGAACTGCCCCGACTTCTCTTCCTCTGCTCCGACGAGGATCACGCGTTCGAGACCCGTCGCGTTCGAGTACTTGAACGCGGCGCTGCGATCCTTCACGGCGGGGATCACGCGGGCAGAGACACCCGCGCGACGCAGCACGAGCGCGAGGCTCTGCGCCACCTCGACGTGGCCCGCGACCGGGGCGATGAGGATCGCGCGCGGAACGCTCGACTGACCGAGCCCGCGCTCCTCGAGCAGCCCGATGAGGCGCTCGGCACCGAACGACAGCCCGACGGCGCCCTGTGGCTGACCTCCGTAGAGCCCGACGAGATCGTCGTAGCGACCGCCGCCACCGAAGCTGCCGAAGCCCTTGTCGGTCTTGGCCTGCGCCTCGAAGATGGGGCCGGTGTAGTAGTCGAGCCCGCGCACGAGCGTCCAGTCGAACTCGAGGTGCTGCGCGAAGCCGAGGCGCCCTGCCTTGGCGAAGATGTCGCGCAGCTCCGCGACGCCCTTGTGACCGACCTCGTCGCTGCCGATCTTCGACTCGGCCTCGTCGAGCGACCCCACCACGATCGTCGAGTAGAACGAGTCGAACTGCTCCTGCGAGAGGCCATACTTCACGAACTCCGCGAGCATGCCCTCCTTGCCGACCTTGAGCAGCTTGTCGAGCGCACGCAGGGCGTCGGCCTTCTTCTCGGGCGGGATGCCGGACGCGCGCACCTGCGCATCGAGGATCTTGCGGTTGTTGATGACGAGCTTGTACTCGGTGAGGCCAAAGTCGTTCAGCACCTCGGTGGCCATGAGCAAGAGCTCGACCTCGCAGTCGAGCGCGTACGACCCGAGGATGTCGCAGTCGGCCTGATAGAACTCGCGGTAGCGGCCGGCCTGCGGACGGTCGTACCGCCACACCTTGCCGATCTGGTAGCGATACGTCGGACGCGGCAGCTCCGGGTGCGCGGCGATCACGCGGCCCGTCGAGGACGTGAGGTCGAAGCGCAGGCCGAGCTTGCGACCACCCTTGTCCTCGAACGCGTAGATTTCGTTCTCCGCGCCCGGGCCCGACTTCAGCGTGAGCACCTCGAGATACTCGAACGCGGGCGTATCGAGCTCCTCGAAGCCGAAGCGCTCGAAGTGCATGCGCAGCTTATCGAACACGTGCCGACGCGTCCGCATCTCGCTCGGCAAAAAATCACGGGTGCCCTTCGGGGTCTCGTACTTGCTCTTGGCCATGGCGCGCCGGGAGGTTATCGCAAGCCAGCGTTACTTGCTCTCGAGCACGGTGATCTCGATGCGACGGTTGCGCGCGCGACCCTGCGGCGTGGCGTTGTCGACGAGCGGACGATCGCCGCCGAAGCCCTGCGCCATGACGCGCTCGGGAGCAACCTTGCCCTCTTCGACGAGGAAGTGCCGCACGAGCTGCGCGCGGGCCAGCGAGAGGTCGAGGTTGTCGACGGGGCTGCCGCGGTCGTCGGTGTGCCCCTCGATGCGGACGCGCGCGATCTCGACGTGGTTGCGGAGCAGCGCGGCCGCAGCCAGAAGCACGCGCGTCGACTTCGCCGAGAGCTTCTCGCCAGCGCCGTCCTTGTCGAAGACGATGGGCTCGAACAGGGCGACCTGTCCCGCTGCGAGATCGGCGAGCGCGGGTGCGGTCTCCGGGCAGCCGTCGTCGTCCTTCTCACCGTTGTACACCTCGGCGTCAAAGGGACATTTGTCGAGGCGATCGACGAGCCCGTCGCCATCGCTGTCGATGTCGGGGCACCCATCGTTCTCCGCGGAGCCCGGCTTGTCACGGCAGCGATCGATGACGTCGGGCACGCCGTCGCCGTCGCTGTCGCGCGCGGGGCAGCCCAGGTTCTGACGCGAGCCCTGCTGCTTCGGACACTTGTCGAGGCGGTCCGGGATGTTGTCGCCGTCGGTGTCGTAATCGGGGCAGCCGTTGTTGGCGGCGGGGCCCGAGCGCTCCGGGCACGCGTCGAGGCGATCGACGACCTGATCGCCGTCGAGGTCACCGTCGGGGCAGCCCCCGTTGGCGGCAGGACCGGCCTCGGTGAGGCAGCGGTCGAGGCCGTTGGGAACGCCGTCGTGATCGGCGTCCTCGTCGACCCACGGCGCTTCCTTCTTCATCGCGGGGATCGCGTAGCGCGCGCCGACGAGCACGCGGAACGTCGGATCGCCGTAGCCTCGACCGAGGCCCGCGCCGCCCGCGAGGAACGGTCGCAGGCCGACCTTGGTCTGCCAGCCGAGGCCGACCTCGAACTCGCCGGGCGCATCGACGCTCTTCAACGCGACACCGCGCGGGAGCGCAACGTCGACGGCCCCGCGGATCTCGCCGTACGCCTCGAGGCCGCTCCAGATGCGCACGCGGGCGCCCAGGCCGAACGTGAGCTGGTGCGTCACATCGATGCCGAGCACCTCGGCGCGCGCGCGGAGGACCGCGCCGAAGGTGCTGACGAGGTGCAGGCGATGGAACGCCCACTCGAACACGAGCCGCGGTCGGCTGGTGGCGTTGTGCTCGCCGGCGAGGTCTTGCGTCGACGTGGGTGCGGTCAAGCCGATGACGAGCGCGAGCGCGAGGTGGTGATGGCGATGGATGGAGCGATCGAACAGGAGGATCTTGCCGTCGAGCCGGAGGTCGCCGAGCCCGGCCCCACGCTGACCGCGGAGCGCGGCGGCCACGTCGTAGCCCGACGGCGCGGCGTCCCCCCCCTGGTACAGAGCAACGGGCAGCGCGAGGCCAACCTCGAAGCGGTTGAAGAAACCGATCGAGCCCATCGCCTCGAGCCACACCTGGTGCTGCACGATATGGCCCGACGGTACGATCTGGTTTCCATCGCGGAGCACGAGCGCATCGTGGCCGTCGGACAGGTAGAGCCCGACGGCGGCGCGCCACGCCGGCAGCACCGACGGATCGTCGAGCGACAGGTATCCCGTGGACGTGGCCGCGGGATGGAACTGCTGCAGGTCGAGCTTGTCGGCGCGCGCCAGGCCAGACGAACCGGACAGGCTCGCACCGCACACGAGGGCGGCAACCCAGCAGGTGGCCGCGAAGCGGAGGCACGCGCGCATTTCCGCCTGCACGGTACCACGGCCGCCCCTTTCAATTACACTTGCCCGCAGGGATGAACGAGACGGCCGCAGCGAGCGAGGTGCAGTCGGCGCTCCGTCGCGTTTCGGCACGCCTCCGCCTGGCCCAGCTCGTGGTGCACGGCACGCGCGCGGGCTCCGTCTTTCTTGCGGGGCTCGCGGCGGCTGTGACTGCCCATGGATTCGGCGCGCTCGGTCGTGGTGCGACGCTTGCTGCATGCGCGGCGCTGACCATCGCCGTCGCGCTGTACCTCCTCGCGCGAGTGCGCCCCGTGTCTGCCGCAACGGCCGCGCACGCGGCGGACCACGCGCTCGGTCTCTCCGATCGCCTGAGCTCCGCATACGCGTTCGCGCTCGAGCCCACACCGACGGCGCTCATGCTCGCGGCGGTCGTCGATGGGGGGCGCGTGGCACCGGGTGTCGATGCAGCGAAGGTCGTGCACCTCGCCGTGCCACGCTCGGCCTGGACCGTGCCGCTCGCCGCGGGGATGCTCGTGGCCGCGTTCTTCGTGCATCCAGCGCGACACGTCGAGAGGCCGCGGGCGAAGGAGGACAGGCCGCGCTTCGTCGTCGAGCCCGACGCGCTCATGGCCGAGCGACGCGCGGTGCAGAAGCTGGGCATCGAGTCGCGCGGGAAGGACGCCGAGCTCGAGCAGCTCGCGCACCAGCTCGACGAGCTGCTGGCAGCGGTCGATCAGCAGAAGCTCACGCGCGCCGAGGTGTTCGAGCAGCTCTCGAAGCTCGAAGCACAGCACGGCAAGCCGTCGGAGAAGCCGCTCGATCCGTCGGCGGCGCTCAAGCCAGCGACGGACGTGCTCGCGAGGTCGAAGCAGACCGAGAAGCTCGCG
>JBDTCO010000032.1:0-13774 GCA_039923495.1 Polyangia bacterium | reverse complement strand
ATGCCCGCGGTGAGCCTGTGGATCAGTTCATTCCCATGGAAGGCGCGATGCACACGGAGGGGAACGCCGTGCAAAACATCGGCGTCTTCGGTGGAGTCGCGTACATCGGCCTGTCCCACGCGGTGATCAACGGCACTTCACAGGCGTACGGCGTCGTCGCGGCGCACACGCTCTCGGCGGCGGGCGGGCCGCCGACGCTGTACTCGCTGTCGCGCGCCAACCCGTATGCCGTGTTCGGGACGTCGTTCGGGGTCCTCGTCGGCGAGGTGGGCCACGTCGAGTTCACGGACGGCACGTTCTGGCGAACTGTCGTCGCGCCCGACACGCAGAATATTGACGTGGCCCGCGCCATCTCTGCCGGGGAAGGCGGCGGACTGAAGCGCACGTGGATCGCCTCCAGCACGTTCAACGTCTGCACGATCGCCGGCGACCCGAACGACTGGACGGCAAGCGCCTACGTGTGTGGCAGTCCGACGACGTGGAAAGGGAGCAGCAGCACCGTCGCGACCTCGCCGTGCGCACCGAGCTTCGGCGTATTGGCTGGGACCTCCGGGCAGCTCTTCGTGTCGACGGACGACGGCCGGACGTTCACGCTCGACTCTCCGACGGCGGCCAACATCTTGAAGGTCGTCATCACGCAGAAGGGCCGGATCGTCGCGGTCACGGACGACGGGCAGCTCTTCGTCCGCCCCTGAAGACCCTTTCTTCTCGGCGCTGCTGTTCGTCGTAGTCGCGCGTCCTGAAGCCGCATCAAAGCAGGGATTTCTACGTCTGCGCCAGCTGAGGATGAGCGCAGACTACGCCTGAAGAATCCCTGCCGCCGGGACCGTGATCGGCCTGCCGGCAGCCGACCCGCCCGATCTTCCCGCCGTGGCGGGACCTGGAGCAATCATGAAAGCGACACGTGAACTGCACGACCTCGGCCAGAGCCTGTGGCTGGACAACATCACCCGCACCCTGCTCGATGACGGCACGCTGGCGCGCTACATCGCGGAGGATTCGATCACCGGGCTGACCTCGAACCCGAGCATCTTCGACGCCGCGATCAGTGGGGGCGATGCCTATGATGCCGGCATCCAGGCCAAGTCGCTCGCCGGCCTGGAAGGCGAAGCGCTGTTCACGGAGCTGGCGCTCGAAGACCTGCGTCGCGCGGCCGACCTGTTCGAGCCGGTGTTCCAGTCCACCGATCACCTGGATGGCTGGGTCTCGATGGAAGTTTCACCGCTGCTGGCGGCCGATACCGCGGGCTCGATCGCCGCGGCCAAGGCGATCCACGCACAGGGCCAGCGCGCCAACCTGTTCGTCAAGATTCCGGGCACGCCCGAAGGTGTGCCGGCGATCGAGGAAGCGATCTTCCTCGGGATTCCAATCAACGTGACCTTGCTGTTCTCGTGCGCGCAGTACCAGGCCGTCGCCGATGCGTACATGCGCGGCATCGAGCGGCGTGTGGAAAAGGGGCTCGATCCGAAGATCGTCTCGGTCGCCTCGCTGTTCATCAGCCGCTGGGACGTCGCCAGCAACAAAGACCTGCCGGATGAGTTGCACAACAAGCTGGGCATTGCCGTGGGTCAGCAGACCTATCGCGCATATCGCCAGATGCTCGGCTCGGCGCGCTGGCGGAAGCTCGCCGCCGCAGGTGCCATGCCGCAGCGCCTGCTGTGGGCCAGCACCGGCACCAAGGATCCCGCCGCCTCGGACACGCTGTACATCAACGCGTTCGCCGCGCCCGACACCATCGACACGATGCCGGAGAAGACGCTGCACGCGTTCGCCGATCATGGCCGGCTCGATGGCGTGATGGCGATCGACGGTGGCGATGCCGATGCAACGCTGGCGCGTATCACCAAGGCCGGCGTGGACATCGCCAAGCTCGCTTCCACCTTGCAGCGCGAAGGCGCCGAGTCGTTCGTGAAATCGTGGAATCACCTGCTCGGCGGCATCGCCGACAAGGCGCGCAAGCTGGCAGAACAGTCCCGGAAGCCGTCGCTGAAGTGAGCGCGGCCAAGCTCACCCGCCTGCCACAGTGGCAGGCCTTGAAGAAGCACCTGGACACAGTCGGCGGGCGTCATCTGCGGCAGCTGTTCGCCGACGATCCAGAGCGCGGCGAAGCCCTGGTGGCCCAAGGCGTGGGGCTGTACATGGACTACTCCAAGCAGCGTGTCGACGCCGACACGCTGCGGCTGCTGCGCGAGCTGGCCGAAGCGTGCCGGCTGCCGCAGAAGATCGAGGCGATGTTCACCGGCGAAAAGATCAACACCACCGAGAACCGCGCGGTGTTGCACGTGGCGCTCCGTGCGCCGACGACCGAGCAGATCCTCGTCGACGGCCACGATGTGGTGCCAGGCGTGCACGAGGTGCTCGACCGCATGGCCGCGTTCTCGGACAACGTGCGCAGCGGCGCGTGGAAGGGCCACAGCGGCAAGGCGATCCGCAACGTCATCAGCATCGGCATCGGTGGCTCCGATCTCGGCCCGGTGATGGCCTACGAGGCGCTGCGCGATTACAGCCGGCGCGACATGACCTTCCGCTTCGTTTCCAACGTCGACGGCACCGACTTCGCCGAAGCCGTACGCGATCTGGATGCCGCCGAGACATTGTTCATCGTGTGCTCGAAGACCTTCACCACGCTGGAGACGCTGACCAACGCGCACGCCGCGCGCGCCTGGAGCGTGGCCGCGCTGGGTGACGACAAGGCGGTGGCGAAGCACTTCGTCGCGGTGTCCACCAATGCGGACGGTGTGGCGAAGTTCGGCATCGACACTGCCAACATGTTCGGCTTCTGGGACTGGGTCGGCGGGCGCTATTCGATGGACTCGTCGATCGGCCTGTCGACCATGCTGGCGATCGGCGCCGACGGCTTCCGCGAGCTGCTGGCCGGCTTCCACGCGATGGATGAGCACTTCCGAAAGACGCCGCTCGAGAACAACCTGCCCGCGCTCATGGGCTTGCTGGCGATCTGGAACAACAACTTCCTCGACGCCAGCACGGTCGCGGTGCTGCCGTACGAGCAATATCTCAAGCGCTTCCCCGCGTACCTGCAGCAGCTGACGATGGAGAGCAACGGCAAGCACGTCACGCTCGATGGCGCCCACGTCGACTACGGCACCGGCCCGATCTACTGGGGCGAGCCCGGCACCAATGGCCAGCATTCGTTCTACCAGCTGATCCATCAGGGCACTCGCATCGTGCCCTGCGACTTCATCGGTTTCGGACAGACGCTGAATCCCCTGCCAGCTCGAGGCGGCGGCGATCAGCACGATCTGTTGATGGCCAACCTGCTCGCCCAGGGCGAGGCGCTGGCCTTCGGCAAGACGGCCGAGGAGGTGCGCGCCGAAGGCACGGCCGAGGCGCTGGTGCCGCATCGCACCTTCGAGGGCAATCGCCCCAGCACGACGATCCTCGCCACGAAGCTGACGCCGCGCGTTCTGGGCACGTTGATCGCGTTGTACGAACACAGCGTGTTCGTGCAGGGCGTGATCTGGAACATCGATTCATTCGACCAGTGGGGCGTCGAGCTGGGCAAGCAGCTGGCGAAGACCACCATTGCCGAGCTGACCGCGGAGGACGAACCGCAGCTCGCCCACGACAGCTCCACCAATGCCCTGATACGCCGCTATCGGCAGCTGCGCGATGGACATAGCTGACACCCTCTGCACATCGGTGATCGAACGTGGCGTCGAGGTGCGTTCTACGGACCTCAACAGCGACTTTCAGGCCCTGGATCTTCTCTGAGCCAACCGCCGCCAAAGCCCGCGCGCAGCAGACCCGAGCGCATCGGTTCGCAATCACGCATCAATCGCCACACGAGGCCGGTCCGGTGGTTCTCGATCATCACCACGATCGGGCCCTGGTTTATCGCGTAGTGCCATGGCGAGGTCCACATGCTCTCGTTGGCGCCCGACCGCATGGACGGGTTGTACGACGCGTGGCACCCGTACCTGGCGCGCCCGCTCCCGTCGCGCTCGCGGAGCACGCGGATCGCGGGCAGGACGAGCTCGGGCGCGAACGGCAACGACGCGATCTGAGCCCACGGTGCGAGCGTCCCGTCGTCGGGCCCGAACGGCGCGCCGCGCGCGCGGTAGCCAAACGTCCTGTGCGAGCGCCCATGGACCTTCACCTTGCCGAGGTCAGGCCCGTTGGTCGCCGTGAGACCCCAGCCGTGCTCGTCGTAGCCAGCGAAGCCGCGCGGATTGCGAATGGCGTACTGCTGCTGCACGTACGTCGCGCGGCGACTGTTTTCGAAGTAGTCGGCGTTTCTCGTTGCCATGAACGCGTCGGCGATGCCGCGCAGGTCGATCCACACGTGCGAGAACTGGTGGATGAAGAGTGGCCCCGCATAGAGCACCTCATGTCCGTAAAGCCGACGCCACGCGAAGGTGGAGGTCCATGCGGCGTACGCGTCGGGGCCCACGAAGTACTCGGGCGCGCCGAGCGCGAGCACATAGAGGAGGAGTGCCTCGTTGTAGCCGCGCCAGCTTTGCTTGAAGAAGCCCTTCTCTGGTGACCAGCCGAGCGCGATCGCCGCACCACCATTTTGTGCCCAACGCCAGTCCACACGCGCGTAAACGGTCTCGGCCAGTACCCGCACCTCTCGCTCCGTGCCCGAGCTGCCGGAAAAGTACTGCGCGGCGAGCAGCATTCCGTTGACGAGGATCGCCGTGTCGATCGTGGAGAGCTCGCTCTTCCACGCGCGCCGCCCGCTCGCCGGATCGAGGAAATGGTAGAAGAAGCCCTTGAAGCCCACGCCATCCACAGCGCCGGTCTGATCTGCGGCTGCGAAGAAGCGTAGCGCTCGGAGCGTGTGGGCGAGCGCGACGGAGCGCTTCATGAACCCGCGCTCGACAGCGACCGGGTACGAAGTCAAAGCGAAACCGACCGCCGCGATACTGACCGGGCTCGACGGCTGGCTCGAGTCCAGCACCAGGCCGTTGTCCGGCCGCACGAACGCGGGGAAATAGCTGAACGAGTGCCGCTGCAGCTCGTTCAGCAGCTCATCGTCCGGATCGATCGCGTTTCGCTTCGTGCTCAAACCCGCCTGGCCCTGTAGCTCAGGTATATCGCGGCGACCGCATGCGGCGGAAGACGTACGTCGAGCGAGGACGACTCTTCCCGCGTTCACGGCGCGCGCTGGCGCAGGTTACTTCTTCCGCACGTGCGCGTTCGTCGCCGCAGGCGCCATGGCTGCGGCATCGACGGCGACCGTCACATCCGCGGCCTTCTTGGTCCGTTCCTCGGCATTCTGCTTCGCCTCGTCCGCACGTCTGTGCGCCTCGGCCTCGGCGACGTTCGTCAACGCGGCGAGCCCGCGCTCGAAGTCCACGCCGATCGACTTGTCCATGTCCGTGAAGATGCCGACGGCCTTCATCATGAAGTTGTTCTCGCGGTCCATCGTCCACGTGAGCACCGTCGAGTCGCCGCTCGGCTTGAACGAGAACGTGACGACGTTCGTCGACTGCCACGGCTTCAGCAACACCAGCCGGATCGAGAGCTCCTCGTTCGGGCGCGACTTCGTGATCGTCATCGAGCCCTCGCCCGCCTTGTCGTTGCCGAGCCACGCATAGTTGGCGCCGGTCCCCGCGGACGGGCCGGAGTACGTCTTCTTCATGGTCGGGTCGAGCTTGTCCCACGGAGACCAAGCGGCCCACTGGTGAAAGTCGTCCACCTGCGCGAACACGACGTCGGCCGGCGCTTTGACCGTTGCCGTGCGCTCGACGTGAGTCTCCGCGGGGCGCGTCGTGACGAACGCTGCCACGCCTATGAACACCACCGCGATCCCGAACAGCACCTTCATTAGCATGGTGATTCCTCCACTGATCGTGTGCCTTCTACGCCGACGCCAAGGCCGCCTGTGGGCCGCCCAGGCGTCGAATCATCGCTGCCAGAGGATCCGCGCGTCCTCGAGCGGGATGGACGCGTCGTCGTGATGCGGAATGACGCGCGCCGTGTAGTCCGCCGCCAGTCGCGCTGCGGGAAAGTCCGCGACGTAGACATGGCTTCCCGATGTCGGTGTGCTCGGATGAACGCGCTTCATCTCGTGTCGTTCTGGAGCGGCACCGCCGAGGCCGGTCGCGTACAGCTCCACGCGCACCGCATCGGGATCGAGATCATCGAAGCGCACCACGGCCTCGAAGGCATGCTTCCCATCTCGTGTCGCGACGCGGACGGGGCCAAGCTCGATCTTCTCCCACTGTCGCTCCAGCCGTCGCTGCCAATCGACGAGGCGCTTGCCCGACGCGCTCCCATTCGCGCTGCGCGCCCTGTAGGCGAGGGCCGCCGGGAGGTAGTGTTCGTCCGTGTATTCGTGCACCGTTCGGCTGGTCGAGAACTGCGGCGTGAGCCGCGCCATGCTCTCCCGCATTCGCGTGATCCACGCGGCCGGGACGCCGTTCTCGCGGTGCTCGTAGAACTCCGGGACGACCTCTCGCTCGAGGAGCGTGTAGAGCGCATCGGCCTCGGTCGCGTCCCAGGCAGGATCATCGCCATGCTCCTTGCCGTCCCCGAGCGCCCAGCCGACCTCGGGCGCGTACGCCTCGGCCCACCAGCCGTCGAGCTCCGACAGATTGATCCCGCCGTTCACGAGCACCTTCATGCCGCTCGTCCCGCAGGCTTCCCACGGTCGTCGCGGCGTGTTGATCCAGACATCGACGCCCTGCACGAGCCGCTTGGTCAAGCGCATGTCGTAGTCGCTCAGGAAGATGACGTATGGGCGTGCCTCGAGCTGGCGAATGAAGGTGATCCATTTGCGGATCAAGGCCTGCCCCGCCTCGTCTTCTGGATGCGCCTTGCCGGCGATGATGAGCTGGACCGGGCGCTCGCGACTGGACAGAAGACGCAGGAGTCGCGCGGGATCGGAAAGGAGAAGGTCTGGCCGCTTGTAGGTCGCGAAGCGCCGCGCGAAGCCGAGCGTGAGCGCGTGGGGATCGAAGAAGTGCTTGGCTGCCTCGACCGCGGCCGACGACGCGCCCGAAGCGCTCAGCTCTCGAGACAGCCGCGCGCGTGCGAACGTCACCAGCGCCTCTCGAGAGGCATCGCGCAACTTCCACAGATCTTCGTCCGCCACGCCACGGATCTTCGTCGCCATGACGTCGGTCGCTCCGAGCCATCGGTCCTTGCCGCACGCCTCCGTCCAGAGCTCATCGGCCTGCGCCGAGTCCCACGTCGGCATGTGCACGCCGTTCGTGACATGGCCGATCGGGACCTCATTTTCAGGCCACCGCGCGAAGAGGGGCTGGAAGATATGACGGCTCACCTGGCCGTGCAGGCGGCTCACGCCATTGACCGAGCCACTCCCGCGAACGGCGAGGTAGGCCATGTTGAAGGACTCCGAGGTGTCGTGAGGATTCATTCGACCCAGCGCGAACAGATCGTCGGCCGTGATGCCGAGGCTCTCGGCATACGCGCCGAGATACCTGCGGATCAGATCCGGTGCGAAGCGGTCGAAGCCGGCGGCCACCGCGGTGTGGGTCGTGAACACATTGCCCGCGCGCGTGACCGCCAAGGCGACCTCGAACGGCTGCGCGAACGCCTCCATGTAGCTGCGCGCCCGCTCGAGCACGGCGAACGCCGCATGCCCCTCGTTGAGATGACACACCTCCGGCTCGATCCCGAGCGCGGAGAGAAGACGCCAGCCGCCGATGCCGAGCACCATCTCCTGCTGCAGGCGCAGCTCGGGTCCGCCACCATAGAGCTCGCTCGTGATCGCGCGGTGCACGGGCAGGTTCGCGTCGTCATTGCTGTCGAGCAGGTACAGCATCACGCGACCGACCTGCGCCCGCCACGCACGCAGCCAGACCGTGTGCCCAGGCAGCGCGATCTGGATCCGCAGCCATTCGCCATTTGCTTTACGCAGAGGCGTGATCGGAAGCTGCCCCGGCGCGTTGTACGGAAAGAGCGCCTGCTGAGATCCGTCGAGCGCGATCACCTGACGGAAGTAGCCCTGCTGCCAGAGCACGCCGACGCCGACCACGGGCACACCGAGGTCACTCGTCGCCTTGAGCTGGTCACCCGCGACGTTGCCGAGGCCGCCCGAGTAGATGGGCAACGCCTCGCTGAGCATGAACTCCATGCTGAAATAGGCCGCGCGTGTGAGCGCGCTCTGCGGATGAGTCTTCTGAAACCATGCCGGCGTCGCCGCCTCACGCCGTCTTCGCTCGATCATCGTCTCGACGTCCTTGCGAAAGGCGGGATTGGCCCACGCGCGCTGGATCTGATCGCGCCCCACCGTCTGCAGAACGACCCACGGGTTCCACGTCGCCTCCCACAAATTCGCGTCGAGCTCGCGCCATACCTGGTCGGTCGCGTGATTCCAGGACCAGCGCATGTCCAGCGCCAGCTCTGCGAGCGCATCGAATCCTTCGACGTCGGTTGGAAGGCCGTCGTACTTGCTCATGTGCGTCCTATTCCTCCGTACCCGCCGCGAAGGCCTTGCCGACGATCGCCTGCGCCTCGTCGAGGACGCGCGCGAGGTGCGCCGGGCCCTCGAAGCTCTCTGCGTAGATCTTGTAGATGGCTTCCGTCCCCGAGGGACGTGCCGCGAACCATGCGCTCTTCGAGACGACCTTGAGGCCGCCGAGCGGAGCGTCGTCGCCAGGCGCGCGCGTGAGGAGCCTCTCGATCGGCTCGCCCGCCAGCTCCTTCGTTTGCACCTGCTCGGGTGAGAGCGTGCGCAGCAGCTCCTTCTGCGCGGGCGTGGCCACCGCATCGACGCGCTCGTAGGCGGGCTCGCCGAGCTCCCGTGTGAGCTCGTGGTAGAGCTCGCCAGGGTCGCGGTTCATCCGCGCCGTGATCTCGGCAGCGAGCAGTGCAGGGACGATCCCGTCCTTGTCCGTCGTCCAGACGCTGCCATCCAGCCGCGCGAAGGATGCGCCCGCGCTCTCCTCTCCTCCGAACGCGAGCGAGCCATCGAGGAGCCCGTCGACGAACCACTTGAAGCCGACCGGCACCTCGTGGAGCTTGCGACCGAGCTTCGCGGTGACCCGGTCGATGAGCTGGGTGCTCACCATGGTCTTGCCGACCGCCGCGACATCGCGCCACCTGGCCCGGTGCGTGAAGAGGTACCGGATCGCGACGGCGAGGTAGTGATTCGGCGGCAGCAGCCCCGAGCTCCTCGTCACGATGCCGTGTCGGTCGTGGTCGGTATCGCAGGCCACCGCGATGTCGAAGCGGCCCTTCATCGCGATCAACCGCTGCATCGCATACGGCGACGATGGATCCATGCGGATCTGGCCATCATGGTCGACGGTCATGAAGCGAAAGGTCGGATCGACCACGTCGTTCACGACCGTGAGGTTCAGCTTGTACCGCTCGGCGATCGGCTCCCAGTAATGGACTCCGGCGCCGCCGAGCGGATCGACCCCGATGCGGACGCCGGCCGCGCGGATGACGTCCATATCAACGACGTGCTCGAGGTCTGCGACGTACGCCTGGAGGTAGTCGTGGCGGTGGGTCGTCGCAGCACGAAGCGCGCGCGCAAGTGGAATTCTCCTCAGGCCCGCGAGGTCGTGCTCGAGCAGCTCGTTGGCCTTGGCCTCGATCCACGTCGTGACGTCGGTCCCGGCCGGCCCACCGCTCGGTGGGTTGTACTTGAAGCCGCCGTAGCGCGGCGGGTTGTGGGATGGCGTGATGACGATGCCGTCGGCGAGCTGCGCCGTGCGCCCGCGATTGTGGGTCAGGATCGCGTGCGAGACGGCCGGCGTCGGCGTGTACTCGTCGCCCTGCGAGAGCATCACCTCGACCTCATTCGCAGCGAGCACCTCGAGCGCGGTCGCGAGCGCGGGCACGGAGAGCGCGTGCGTGTCCATGCCGAGGAACAGCGGGCCGTCGATACCCTGAGCTCTGCGGTACAAGCAGATGGCTTGCGTGATGGCGAGGATGTGGCGCTCGTTGAACGTCTCGTCGAAGGCAGAGCCGCGATGCCCCGAGGTTCCAAACGCGACGCGCTGCCCTTGGACGGAGGGATCCGGCCGTCCCGTGTAGTACGCGGACACGAGCCTCGACACATCGACCAGCATCGAGGGCTCGGCCGGCTTGCCCGCGTGAGGACTGACGTTCATGGATCTCTCTACGCAGAGCGCGCCGCGAGATCCTGCCTCACGAGGTTGTATTCCTCGCGCGTGATGTCGCCACGCGCATAGCGCTCATCGAGAAGGTCGACGGCCGTCTTCGGCATTCCGTCGCTTTCGCTCGGCACCCAGTAGCCGGGGCGGTGATGGTGGCTGTGGAGCCGTACCTCCTCGGATCGCGCGATGGCGTGCCCGGGCACATACTCCGGCGAGCTCTCGATGGCAGCGCGCGTCAGATCGAAGAACAGCTTTCGATCGGACCAGCTCACCCCCGTGACCCAGCTCGGTGACACGAGGACGTGCTTGCCGACCCACCACGGGCTCGTGTCGACGACGACGTAGCGGATGTCCCAGGTCTCGTCATCGACGAGGAAGTCGTCGATGCGCCCGATGTGTCCATCCGAGCCGTGCACCTCGTAGTGCGTGACCTCTTTGATGCTGCGGAGGTGCGAATCGCCTGCCTCGGCCTGCACGCCATCTCTGGCCTCGTCCCAGCCAGGAACAGGGGACGGGCCGGACGCGAGGCCCCAGCTCATGCAGCCGGCCTCGCCCCAGTATGGGGCCCAGCCGTAGTAGCGATTGAAGTTCGCCTCGTGCTGTCGGGAGACGGGCTTGTCGAGATCGGCGCGGGGTGCGTGCTTCAACTTGTCGATGGGGAGCGACAGCCGGAACGAATTCCCCTCCGAGTCGACCTCGCGGAACGAGATCGGGGATACCAGCACGCGGTGCGGTCCCTCCCAGAATCCGCTCGTGTCCGCGACGAGGTAGCGGATCGTCCAGCGCAGGTCGTCGAAATAGAAGTCGCTGATCTTGCCGGTGTCACCGTCGGACGCGCCGACCTTGTACCGCTCCAGTGCTTTCACGCTGCGCAACATGGGTCACCTCGGGTGGGCTTCCCTTGATGCAAGGAGCTTGCCTCGGGGAACGGCGCGATCCTCTGCTGTTTGACTCGCGGCGCGTGCCGATCCCGGGCGGGACAACTTTGTATTCGGGACACCCTGGCCATCGAGAGCTCCACCGGAAACGCTCGCTCGACTCGAGACGCCGCAGTCGCTCCGCTTTTTTAGGTGCGGCGCTCGACGCCATCGGTGGGCTGACGTATCCCATTGCAGGGCACGGGCGACCGTCCCGCGAGGAGGCAGTTCATGGCACGAGAAGGTGACGCGTTCGGTGCGCCCGGGATCCCGGCCAAGTGGACGCACGGCGACAAGAGCGGCGTAGGCACCGCGTACTCGGCGTCGAGCCGCCTCTGGTTCACGCTCTTCGACGGCATCGTGACCGAGCTGTACCACCCGACCGTCGATCGGCCGCAGCTCCGCGACCTCCAGTACCTCGTCAGCGATGGCAAGACCTTCGTCCACGAGGAGAAGCGCGACCTGCGCACCCAGGTGACGCAGCTAGCACCGCGCGCGCTCGGCTACCGCTGTGTGAACGCCGACCCGGAGGGTCGCTACACGATCACGAAGACCATCATCACCGCCCCGCACCAGCCTTGCCTCCTTCAGCGGACGCAAGTGTCGGCAGCCGATCCCGCATTCCTCTCGACCTTGAAGCTGTACGCGCTCTGCGCGCCACACCTCGACGTCGGCGGAGGCGGCAACACGGGCTACGTCGTCACGGCCAACGGCATCCGCATCCTCGTGGCGCGCAAAGGCGGCACGTGGCTCGCGATGGCCGCTTCGGTTCCATTCGCGCAGCTGTCGTGCGGCTTCGTGGGGAAGAGCGACGGCTGGACCGATCTGCACGACGGCTTCCGGATGGACTGGGCGTTCGAGCACGCCGGGCCAGGCAACATCGCGCTGACCGGCGAGCTCGATCTGCGCACCACCCACGACTTCACGCTCGGGCTCGCGTTCGGCGACACGGAGCATCGCGCGATCACCAACCTTTTGCAGTGTCTCGGCGTCCCGTTCGAAGCTCACCTCACGCGGTACCTCGAGGAATGGGAAGGCACACAGAAGCACTGCCGGCCGCTGGAGAAGGCGTCTTGCGACGACGGCGCGCTCTACCGCAACAGCTACAGTCTGCTCCTCGCGCACGAGGACAAGGACTACCCGGGCGCGATCGTCGCGTCGCTGTCGATCCCGTGGGGCGAAGCCAAGGGCGACGATGTCCGTGGCGGCTACCACCTCGTGTGGACGCGCGATCTCGTCAACAGCGCGACAGCGCTCCTCGCCGCAGGCGACACCGCGACGCCTCTTCGCGCGCTCATCTTCCTCGCCGTGTCGCAGCACGCGGACGGTGGCTTCGCACAGAACTTCTGGGTGACGGGCGAGGCGCACTGGACCGGCAAGCAGCTCGACGAGGTCGCGTTCCCCATCCTCTTGGCTGCGCGTCTCCTCCGGGACGATGCGCTCGGCGAGTTCGATCCGTACGAGCTCGTGCGCAACGCGGCGTCGTACCTCGTTCGTCAGGGGCCGGTCACGGAGCAGGAGCGCTGGGAGGAAGCGAGTGGCTACTCGCCCTCGACGCTGGCGGCGAACATCGCCGCGCTCGTGTGCGCGGCCGCGTTCTTCCGCAGGCGCGACGACGAGGCCACCGCCGCGTTCGTCGAGGAGCACGCAGACTTTCTCGAATCACATCTCGAGGACTGGACCGTCACTCATGCGGGCACCCTGCTCCCTGGTACCTCCACGCACTACATCCGGGTGCTGCCCGAGGAGCTCCGCGCCGACGAGCCCGCGACCCACGTGGACGATCGGCTCCTCGAGATCAAGAACCTCGCTCCCCGTGAACGGTGCAGGTTCCCGGCGAAGGAGGTGGTCGACGGCGGCTTCCTCGAGCTCGTGCGCTACGGCATCCGGGCTGCGAACGATCCGATCATCGAGGCGACGGTGAAGGTGATCGACGCCGTGTTGAAGGTCGAGACGAAGGCCGGTCCGACCTGGCACAGATACAACCACGACGGCTACGGACAGCAGGTCGACGGCCGACCGTTCACCACGCACGGGCACGGCGGTACGTGGCCCCTCCTCACCGGCGAGCGTGGGCACTACGAGCTGGCGGCCGGCCATGATCCGAGACCCCACCTCGCGACCATGGAGCAGCTCGCTTCGTCCACCGGACTGCTCTCGGAGCAGGTGTGGGATCTGCCCGACGCGCCCGAGATCTTCATGATGCACGGCAAGCCAACGGGCTCTGCGATGCCGCTGATGTGGGCCCACGCCGAGTACGTCAAGCTCCTGCGCTCGGTCAAGGACGGCGTGGTCTTCGACCTCATCCCGATGGTGCGCGAGCGGTACGCGACGCCTCGTCCGACTCGCAAGCGCATCGCGGTGTGGTCGCTCGAGCGGCGTGTCCGCTCGATGAAGGTCGGGGAGCGCCTCCGCATCCACGGTGCCACGCCCTTCCGCGTAAGGTGGACCTGCGACGCCTGGCGCAGCTTCGCCGACGTGGAGTCGAGCGCCAACGCGGTGCGGATTGACCACGCCGATCTCGAGACGAGCGCGCTCGCAAAGGGCAGCAAGGTCGAGCTCACGATCTTCTGGCTCTCGGAGGCGCGCTGGGAGGGCAAGAACTACGAGGTCCGGGTGACCTGATGATGGCGCTCCGAGATGGAGCTCGTGGGTTACCGGCTGGAGGTCTCGCTCGCTACTCCGCGAACATGTTGATGCCCGTCGCCGCGGCGAACGCGAGGCGGTAGGCCTCCTGCCAGTCGGGATGGCGCACCATCACGTGACCATCGGAGAGCAGCGTCTGCTTCCAGTCGCGGC
>JBDTCO010000031.1:0-23808 GCA_039923495.1 Polyangia bacterium | reverse complement strand
CTAGGCGTCGACGCCCGAGTACTGGCCTGTGCCGCTCTTCTTCTCGGCCGCCTTGCGCAGGTTGTGATCGAGCACGCGCTTGCGGATGCGGATGGCCTTCGGCGTGACCTCGACGAGCTCGTCGGGGTTGATGTACTCGAGGGCCTCTTCAAGCGTCATGATCTTCGCCGGCACGAGCGTGAGCTTCTCGTCGGCTGCCGTGGTGCGGATGTTGTTGAGCGCCTTCTTCTTGCACGGGTTGACGACGAGGTCGTTCTCGCGCGAGTGCTCGCCGCAGATCTGACCGGCGTACACCTGGACCTGCGCAGGCAGGAACAGGAAGCCGCGCTCCTGGAGGGAGAACATGCCGTACGCGTTCGTCTCGCCGTTCTCGCTGACGACGAGGACGCCGGCCGAGCGCTGCTTCATCTTGCCCGCGTGCTCGCCGTACTCCTTGAACGTGCTGTTCAGGATCCCGGTGCCGCGCGTGGCGGTGAGGAACTCCGAGCGGTAGCCGATGAGGCCGCGCGTCGGGACGACGTACTCCATGCGAACGCGACCGCCGGGCGACGGCGACATCTCGGTCATGCGACCGCCGCGCGAGCCGAGCTTCTCGATGACCGCGCCGGAGTAAGACTCGTCGACGTCGATCTGGACGTCCTCGTACGGCTCCTGCTTCTTGCCATCGACCTCGCGGTAGATGACCTCGGGCTGCGAGACGCACAGCTCGAAGCCCTCGCGACGCATCGTCTCGATGAGCACGGAGAGGTGGAGCTCGCCGCGGCCGGAGACGATGAACGTGTCGGCCTGGTCCGTCGGGGCGACGCGAAGTGCGACGTTGCTCTTCAGCTCCTTCTCGAGCCGCTCGCGCAGGTTGCGCGTGGTGACGTACTTGCCCTCCTTGCCGACGAAGGGACCGTTGTTCGCGATGAACTGCATCGAGATGGTGGGCTCGTCGATGGCGACGCGCTCGAGGATGCGCGGGTTCTCGATGGACGTGATGGTCTCGCCGACGTTGAGCTCGCTCATGCCCGTGACGGCCACGATGTCACCGGCGGTACCCTCGGCGATCTCGAAGCGCTTGAGGCCCTGCGAGGCGAGGACCTTCTGCGTGCGGAACTGCTCCATCTTGCCGTCGCGGTGCGCGAGCAGCACGCGGTCGCCGACCTTGATGTGACCATCGACGATGCGACCGACGGCGACGAAGCCCAGGAAGTCGTCGTAGTCGAGCGTCGCGACCTGCATGCAGAGAGGAGCGTCGAGGTTGGCCTCGGGGCCCGGGGCCTTCTCGAGGATCATGTCGAGGAGCGGCGTGAGGCCCTCGTTCGGCGTGTCGCCCACCTTGCGGATGGCGTAGCCGGCGCGGCCCGACGCGTAGATGACGGGGAAGTCGAGCTGCTCGTCCGTGGCGCCGAGCGCGACGAAGAGGTCGAACACGTCGTTGACCGTGCCCTCGATGTCGCAGCCCTCGCGGTCGATCTTGTTGACGACGAGGATGGGGCGCAGGCCGAGCGCCAGCGCCTTCTTCGTGACGAAGCGCGTCTGCGGCATCGGGCCTTCGAACGCGTCGACGAGGAGGCAGACGCAGTCGACCATGCGCAGGACGCGCTCGACCTCACCGCCGAAGTCGGCGTGGCCAGGCGTGTCGACGATGTTGATGCGGACGCCCTTCCACGTGATGGCGGTCGTCTTCGACAGGATGGTGATGCCGCGCTCGCGCTCGAGCGGGTTGGAGTCGAGCGCACACTCCTGCACGACCTCGCCACGGCGGAAGGCGCCGGCCTGCTCGAGGAGCCCGTCGACGAGGGTGGTCTTCCCGTGATCGACGTGGGCGATGATGGCGATGTTTCGGACGTCAGGTCGGATGCTCATGGCGCGCGCTCTCTACCACCAACATGCGCACGACGCAAAGGCAGTTTTACGACAACTCGTTAGGTACGCTCGATTACGAAACGAGCTCAGGCCCGCTTGCCACGCGCCTTGAACACGGTGTGACCGTCTTCCTCACCGGTGCGAACGAGCCGCAGCACGTCGAGGGAGAGCCGGAGGAGGCGCTTGTTCGCGGTGCGAACCATGACGAACTCCTCGTCGCCGTCGATCTTCTCGACGACGCAGAGCCCGAACGTGCCGTGGTCGATGAGGTCTCCCAGGGACGGGGTGGCGGCATCCGCCTCGGTGGCCTCCTCAGCATCCGACTCGGCCTGGGCCTTCGCAGATGCAGCGGCGACGTCGGCCCAGCTCGTGGTCGACGTGGTGGCGGACTTGATACGGGGCGGCTTGTCCAACGTGGGCTCCTTCTGTGAGACGAGATCAGGTGAGGCGTGTTCCAGGACGGTGACCGACAGCTCGAGCTCCACGGCGCGCGCCTCGTCGAGGAGCCCGGTGACGAGCTCGCCCCCGGGGCCGCGCGCGACGATCGCGAGGTGCACGTGCTCGCCCTCGACCGCGCCGGTGAGCGCAAGGACGAGGTGCTCGCCGCGGACAGGCTGCGCGTGCGTCATGCGTAGGCCATCGACACGCCCGACGCCGCGCACCTCGAGCCTCGCATGACCGCTGGCGAGCGCGAGCAGCGTCTCGTGGACCGAGTCACCTTCCACGAGCTGTTGCACCGCGACATGAGAGATCCGGTACGTGCGGGTGGTCACGGCGCCACGTATAAGGGACGGCGCTGCGCGCGTCCACCAGGTTGGTGGGCGTCCGCAAACGCGCTACCCTGAGGACGGCATGTCAAGGCTCCCTCAGCGCTGCTCGTTCGGTCTCGTCCTGGGTCTCGCCATGAGCCTTGGGGGGATGGGCTGCACGCCCGGTACGGCGACGGGCGGCGTCGTGAAGCTGAAGGACATGGACGGCAGCGGCGACGGCGGCAACACGGATACCGATGGCGGGGGGTCGATGGGAGACGGGGGCATCGTCCTCGTCGACGACATGGGCAACCCCGGACGTCACTGGACCGACGTCTCGTTCCCCATCGTGCCCGACGGCGGCAACCTGTGGAACGCCTTCAACGACGGGACCGGCACGGTCGTCGTCGCCGGCGACTACGGCCGCGTCCTCAAGTCGACGAAGCACTCCGCGTTCGTCGAGGACACGTCGCTCAAGCCCGCGGCGCCCGCGCTGCTCACCGTGAGCGGCGTCGGTCCGCTCGCGGCAGGTCAGCCGCTCTATGTCGCAGGCCTCGGCGGCGCGATGTGGAAGTATTCGAGCGGTAACTTCGCCGACGCGACCGGTGCATGGGCGCCCGACTCGCCGCAGACCGGCAGCAACCTCTACTCCGTGTGGGTCGCCCCCGACGGCACCGCGTTCGCAGTCGGCGATGCCGTCGCGATCAAGCGCACCACGGCGGGCTGGGCCCTCATCGCCGGCCCCGTCGCGACCGAGGCTGCCTACGCGCTCTGGGGCACCACCGTCGGGACCGGCTACTCGATCTACGCCGTCGGCGCCGCCGGCAAGATCTGGCACTCGACCGGCGGCGATTTCACGCAACAGACGAGCGGCACCCCCAACGCGCTGTACGGCGTGTGGGGCGCTTCTGCGACCGACGTCTACGCCGTTGGTGACGTGGGCACCATCCTGCACTCCACCGGGAACGGCGTCTGGACCACACAGAACGCCGGCGTCAACCTGACCGCGCTCGAGGGCATCAGCGGCGCGAGCGCGAGCGAGATCTACGTCGTCGGCGATCCCGACAAGAGCGGCAAGAGCGTGCTGCTCCACAAGCTGGTCGCCACGAGCGACATCTGGTTCCGCGAGACGCCCGCGAACATCGCCGACACGCGCCACTACTTCGGCGTCACGGCGACGGCCACCGATATCTACGTGGTCGGCGACACCGGCACGATCCTCCACAAGTAGCGCTAACCGACGAAGGCCGCGACGAGCTCGTCGGCGAGCAGCTCGTCGAGCGCTGCCTCCGCCGCCGCCCGATCTCCACCGAGCCGCAGCGTGGCCTCGTCCAGCACCGCGTTGCGCGTGCGCGGCTGCGGTAGCGATACGAGGACCGCGTGCAGCGGGCGCTCGATCTCGACGAGCGAGACGTCACCATCGATGCTCACCGCGCACACGGGCTGGAGCGCGCCGAGCGGCGGCAAAAGGAGCGCGGGGGGATCGCTCGCCACCGACCACGCCGGCAAAAGCGCGAGACGAAAGCGATGCTGCTCGACGACGCGCAAGGTGGCGAGCGTCCCCGACGGCACGTCGAGCGGCTCGACGCCGGCTTCGCGCGCGAGCTTGCCAGGCGCGGCGCGCGCGACGTCGCGACGCGCACGGGCCGAGCCCAGCTCGACGGCGAGCACGGCCGCGACATGCGGCGAGCGCAGCGTCCCTTCGGCGAGCACGCCCTCGAGGTACGCACCGAGCGCGAGCACGAGCGCGTGGCCATCCGTGATCGCGGCGTGGAAGTGTTCGCTCGCGTAGAAGTCGAGCAGCACGCGCACGCTCTTCGCCTCCATCACCGCGAGCGTCGTCGCGCACGGCAGCTCCTTGCACAGCTCGCCGAGCGTGCGCTCGCGTCGATGTACGTCGCGGCGCAACGCACGTGGATCGATTCGACCCAGCTCGTCGGCGAGCGCGACCGGCAGCTCCGGCAGCACGGCGCGTGGCTGCGCGCGCACGCTCTGTGCGAACGACGGGTCATACAGCATGCGCACGAGGGCGGCCTGCGTGAGGAGGTGTGGCTTCATGCGCTCGGGAAGGCCGCGTTGAGGCGCGCGAAGCCGGCGAGGGTCTCGCCCGGCACGTTCTTCTCGCACTCGAACACGATGGCGCGCAGGTTCGGTGCGCGCGCAAGGACGTGCTCGAAGATCGCCCAGGTGTCGGGCAGCGGCTCGGTGCCGTGCGAGTCGTCGATGAGCGAGAGGCCCTCGACCTCGATCTCGGCACCGCCGGCGACGTGCAGCTCGATGACGCGATCGAGCGGGAAGCCGTCGAGCGCGGTCAGCGGCGAGAGCCCACGCAGGCGCTGGAAGATCGCCAGGTGCGCGCAGTCGAGGAGCAGGCCACCGCCGGACCGATCCGCGACGCGCGCGAAGTAGTCGAGCAGGTGCAGCGGTCCGACGTACACGTCACCGGGCGGGTTCTCCGGCAGCACGACGAGGCCGGTCGCCTCCGAGAGCGCAAGCACGGTGTCGCCGCACGCGTCGGCCGATTCGTCGGTGAGGATGGGGGGCAAGAGCAGCTGGTGCCCACGATCGCGCGGACCGATGTGCCAGAGGCCGGCATCGCCACACAGCCACGCGGCGCCGATGTCTGTGGCGAGCGCACGCGTTCGCGCGACCCACTCCGCGTCGAGATCATCGGGATCCTCGAGGTTGAGATCGAGGAAGTGGTACGTCGTCGGGCGACCGCTCGCGGCCCAGCCGCGCACGTGCTCGTCGAGGCCGCGCGCGACGTCGGCGCCATACTCGAGGAAGTGCACCAGCGCAGGATCGAGCGTTCGCGCGTCGATGCCACCGCTCGCGACGGAGCCAGGCTCGCTCGAGATGCCGACTCCGAGTCGAGGCAGATGCGCCAGATCCATGTCGCGCTCAGCATAACCCGCGAGCAGCCGCGGGAGCCGGGCCGATTCCGCGGCAGTCGTCGGGCTCGACTCCAGCCTGTCCTGATCGTCGCTGTGGTGTAGGCTCCGCCCGTGAAGCACTCCGGACCTCGTCCTCCTCAGAAGCGTAGTGAAGCGCGATCTCCTGCGCGGACTGGAGAGCGACCGGCCAGGCCCGGCGGTCACGTGGCGTCGCCGTATGCGAAGAAGGGTGGCGATCGCCCCGCGTTTGCGAAGAAGCCTGGCGCCGATCGCGATCGCCCCGCGTTTGCGAAGAGGCCCGGCTCCGATCGCGACCGCCCCGCGTTTGCGAAGAGGCCTGGCTCCGACCGCGATCGCCCCGCGTTCGCGAAGAGGCCTGGCTCCGATCGCGATCGCCCCGCGTTTGCGAAGAGGCCCGGCGTCGACCGCTCTCCCTTCCCCAAGAAGCCTGGCTCCGACCGCGACCGCCCCGCGTTCGCGAAGAGGCCAGGCGCCGATCGCGACCGCCCCGCGTTCGCGAAGAAGCCCGGCACCGACCGCGATCGCTCTCCCTTCCCCAGGAAACCCGGCGCCGATCGCTCTCCCTTCGCCAAAAAGCCGCCGGCTGGCCGTCCGGCGTCTCCGTTCGCGAAGAAGGATGAGCGCGGTCGCTCCGACGATCGTCGTCCTCCCGTCGATCGGCCACCTGCGAAGAAGCCGCCGCGTCCCGAGATCCGGCCCATGTCGGTGGAGCCCATCGAGTTCCCGGCGCCCGCGCCGGCGCGCATCGGGGACTGGCTGTACACGACGCGGCCCGATGCGGAGCTCGACCTCCTCGAAGAGATCGCGCTCGGCGATCCGAAGGCAGCCAAGCCGCGCATCGCGGGTCCGGCGCTCATCGCGTCGCCCGACAAGCCGAAGAAGGAGCTCGCGTTCGCGCGACAGGGCTTCCCCGTGTCGGCCATCGTGCCCATCGATCACCCGAACGCGATGGATCGCCTCGCCGACGGCATCCTCGAGGGTCTGCCGCTCGCGCAGGGTCGCGCCGCTCGTGCTCGCGGACCGCAGCACTTCGCGCTCGACGCGTGGGTGCCCGACGACGATCGCACCAACACGGACAGCGCGCTCGCGACCGAGCTCGTCGAGCGCGTGCGTGCGTCGATCCGCCGTCGCTCATCCCCCTGGGTGAAGCTCTTCGTCGACGATGCGCGCGAGGCGCTCTCCGAGAACGGCATGTACGCGCAGATCTGCGTGCTGGCGGGGCAAGCCTACGTCGGCATGCAACCAGCGCGCGACGCACCGAGCATCGCGCCCGGTGGCCGTCTGCGCGTGCACCTGCCCGAACACGCACCGTCGCGCGCGGCCGCCAAGCTGCTCGAGGCGTTCGCGTGGCTCGATCGCGCACCCGCGGCCGGCGAGATGTGCGTCGACCTCGGTGCTGCGCCCGGCGGCTGGAGCTGGGTGTTGCTGGAGCGTGGCGCGCACGTGCTCGCCGTCGATCCCGCCAAGCTCGATCCGCTCGTGATGAAGAAGCGCGGGCTCACGCATCTCCGTGATGACGCGTTTCGCTTCGAGCCGGAGGAGCCCATCGACTGGCTCGTGGCCGACATGGCGTGGCGTCCGCTCGAGGCCGCGGCGCTCTACGGCAAGTGGGCACGGCGCGGCTGGGCGCGGCACCTCATCGCGAACATCAAGCTGCCGATGAAGAAGAAAGCGGAGTACCTGCTGCGCGTCCGCGATATCCTCGAGAGCTCGGGCTGGACCAACCTTCGCGTGCGTCAGCTGTACCACGACCGCGAAGAGGTCACCGTCGCTGGCGTGCGCCTCTGAAGAGGAAGTGGAGTGGATCGTCGACACCGGCATCACGGACATACGGATCGAGCGCCTTTTTACCGGCGCGTCGCGCTACCCGGGTCCAGGGTAACTCCCATGCTGTCTAAGACACTGGCGGGTGCGATGGGTTGTCTGACCCTCCTCCTCTCCGGCTGCGGCCCGCACTCGAGCCCCGGCAGCGGCGGGACGGGCGGCGGCGGCGGGTCACTGTCGGTGGCTGCGCCGAGCGGCATCCTGTTCGTGGGCCAGGTCCCCGTCGGCTCCTACGGCAACGTGCTGTCGACGTTCTTCAACCACGAGCCCACGCTCCCGGGGACGCCACGCGGCGGCGGTCTCTTCCTGCGCACGAACGACGGCAAGGTCCGGAACCTCACGATGGAGGCCGGCTTCGGCGAGCTCGGTGCGCAGGGCAAAAATGCGATCGCCGTGCGCGAGCCGACCGTGCACTGGGACGGCGACAAGGCGCTGTTCTCGATGGTCGTGGGCGCGCCCGACAAGCAGTACGGCACGGGCGATTACCGGTGGCAGATCTACGAGGTAAGCGGCCTCTCCCACGGCACGATGACGATCCGCAAGATCGCGGGCCAGCCTGCCTACAACAACGTCTCTCCGCTCTACGCATCGGACGACCGCATCCTGTTCACGAGCGATCGCCCCCGCAGCGGCCTCGCGGCGCACTACCCGCAGCGCGACGAGTACGAGTCGAACAGCACCATCTCCGGCCTCTACTCGCTAGACGAGAACAAGGGCGAGCTCGTGCTGCTCGAGCACAGCGTCGATGGCCTCTTCACGCCGTCCGTGGACTCGTTCGGCCGCATCATCTTCACGCGCTGGGACCACCTCCAGCGTGACCAGCAGGCAGACGACCCCGCCTTGCTCGAGGACTCCACGCGCGCGCGGCCGTTCACCTACGCGTCGGAGGACGCCGCTGCCTCGACGTCGATGGATCTGCCGGGTTCGGAGACGTTCCCCGAGGCGCGAACCGCGAACGATCCCACGTACGATTCGAAGTACGCAGTTCACTCGTTCAACCAGTTCTTCCCGTGGACGCTGGCGCAGGACGGCACCGGCGAGGAGACGCTCAACCACGTCGGGCGCCACGAGCTCGGGGGCACGTACACGCAGGGGAGCTTCGTCGACGATCCAGCGCTCTCGCGCGTCATAAACAACGACCTCCGGGCCAACCGGAACTTCCTCATCGGCAACGCGGGCGTGTTCCAGCTCCACGAGGATCCGACCCACGCCGGGCGCTACTACCTGACCTTCGCTCCCGAGTTCGATACGAACTGCTCGGGCTACCTCATGCGCATCGACGGCGCGCCCGGCACGAACCCGCAGGACATGGCGCTCACGCTCGTCACGCCCGCGTTCGAGTCCGACGGCTCGCCGGCCCACGGCGCGGGTTACTTCCGCGATCCCCTGCCGCTCTCCAACGGTACGATCATCGCGGCGCACACCGATGGCTCGGGCTCGATCGAGAACATGGGCTCCGACACTGCTCCGAGCTGGAGCTACGCCTACCGCCTCCAGACGCTCACGGGCTCGGAGCCGATGACCGCCGGCGCCTACCTCACCGATGGCATCCAGGTCGATGTCACGTGGTGGACCCCCGACGTGCAGGCGCACTACGCGGGGCCGCTGTGGGAGCTCCAGCCCGCCGAGGTACGCAAGCGCGCCCGCCCGCCCGCGCCGACGAACGCGCTGCCTTCCCAGGAGGCGTCGATCTTCTCCGATCTCGGCCTCGCGCCGGAAAAGCTGCGCGCGTGGATGACGAGCCACGAGGTCGCCCTCCTCGTCAGCCGCGATGTCACCCAGCGCGACGCCGCCGATCGCGACCAGCCGTTCAACCTGCGCGTGCCCCAGGGCGTGTCGTCGACGGTCGGCTCGGACAAGGTCTACGACGTCACGCACATGCAGATGTTCGAGGCCGACCTGCTGCGCGGCTACGGCGACCCGAGCTCGCCGCAGCCCGGGCGGCGCGCGCTCGCGCGTCCCATGCACGGCCCGGACGTGTCCGCCGACAGCGACGGGATTCCGGGGGCTGTACCCGTCGCGGCCGACGGCTCGGTCGCTGCCTTCGTGCCCGCGCGGCGCGCGATGGCGTGGCAGCTCGTCGGCAAAGGCACGGCGGTCGTGCGCGAACGCAACTGGGTGTCCTTCCAGGCCGGCGAGATCCGCGTCTGCACGGCCTGCCATGGCATCAACCGCGACAGCCAGACCGGCGTGACGGAGCCGCAGAACGCACCCGCCGCGCTGCGCACGCTGCTCACCACCTGGATGGCGCAGCACCCGTAGGTGCAGGTCAGAAGCGGTCGACGCTGCGGATCGTCGAGCCGAGCGTGACGGGCCGGCCCGAGTGATCGGTGGCAAGGTGCACGCAGATCGCGTCGGGGAAGGCCTTCTCGTAGCCGTTGATGTGCGTCGGCTCGTTGTCGAACGCGGCGACGACGTGGCCGATCTGGCGGAGGCGCGCGTACGCCTCCTCCTTCCACGCGTCATCCGATTGCTCGAACGTCGGCTTCATGAGGAGCTGGACGCCGGGACCGGGCACGGGGAAGCCGAGGCGCTGGAACGCGACGACGCTGCCGTGGCGCATGTCCTCGTGGCGGCCCGTGACGTAGGCGATGTGCACGCCGGTGGTGACGAGACGCGCGACGTAGGCCTGCGCCCCGTGAACGGCATCGTCGATGGCCGCGTAGGACGAGGTGAAGAAGCGCTCGCGCCAGAAGGTCTTGGCGGCCTCGGCGTGGGCCTCGACGTCCGCTGCGCTCATGCCGGCGGCGCGCATGGCGTCGCGGATGTCCCAGCTCGTCCAGTGCTTCGGCTCGACGCTGGACAACACCGCGAGCTTCGCCGCTGCGCCGAACTCGCGCAGGATCTGGGCCTGACGCGGGCGGTTGTCGAGGAGCGTGGAGTCGAGGTCGAACACGACGACGCCGGTGCCGCGGGCCTTCTCGCAGGCGACGATGACGCGCTCGAGCACGGCGGGATCGAGGTGTTTGACGAGGTCGTGCATGGCGTCAGCGAGGCTAGACGGCCGCCCGCAGCGTGTAAAGGACGACGTCACCTCGACGGCAAACCCGACCGGCACCTTCTTGACACCCGCGGACGACGAGACTAGCCCTAGGCCCGCCATGCGTCTCTTCGCGGCCTTCCGGGCCTTCTTCGCCGTGCTCTTCGGTCGTCCTCTCGAAGACGTGCAGCCACAGCTCGAGTCCGCGACGCCCACGCCGCAGCTCGCGCCACTCGCGGATACCTCGGCGCTCGAGCGTCGCGCGGAGCAGCGCGGCGCCGTCCAGCTGCTGGCGTTGCTCCAGCGCGAGGGACGGCTGTGCGACTTCCTCGCCGAGTCCATCGACGACTACAAGGACGCGCAGATCGGTGCGGCTGTGCGCGACGTCCACCGCGGGCTGCGTCGCGTGCTCGCGGACCACCTACCCACCGAGCCCATCTTCGCCGAGGCCGAGGAGTCGAAGGTCCGCGTCGATGCCGGCTTCGATCCATATCGCATCCGCCTCACGGGTCGCGTCGTAGGCGAACCGCCCTACTCCGGCACGCTGCGCCACCGTGGCTGGCGCGTGCGCGAGGTGAAGCTGCCCGAGCGCATCGGTGGCGTGGACGAGCTCACCGTCGTGGCGCCTGCCGAGGTCGAGCTGTGAGCGCCCGCTACGTCGTCGGCATCGATCTCGGGACCACCAACGTCGCGGTCGCCTACGCGCCGCTCGGCGACGAAAACGCCGAGGTCGTCGCGCTCGCGATCCCGCAGCTCGTCGCGCCGGGCGAGGTGGCCGAGCGCTCGACGCTGCCGTCGTTCCTCTACCTGCCCGGGAAAGAGCTCGCGCCCGAGGCCGCGGTGCTGCCGTGGGGTGCGCCTGGTCACGTCGTCGGGGAGCTCGCCCGGGCGCGCGGCTCCGAGGTGCCTGCACGGCTCGTGTCGTCCGCGAAGTCCTGGCTCTCGCACGGCGGCGTCGATCGCACCGCCGCGCTGCTCCCCGTCGGCGCGCCGGGCGACGACGTGCCGCGCGTTTCACCCGTGCAGGCTTCGTCGTACTACCTCTCGCACGTGCGTCACGCGTGGGATCACCTGCACGCCTCCGACGGTGCACTGCTCGCCGATCAGGAGATCCTGCTCACGGTCCCGGCGTCGTTCGACGCCGTCGCGCGCGAGCTCACCGTGCGAGCGGCCACCGAAGCGGGCCTCCCGCACGTCACGCTGCTCGAGGAGCCGCAGGCCGCGTTCTACGCGTGGCTCGCGAAGCGTGGCGAGGCGTGGCGCAAGGAGCTCGTCGTCGGCGACGTCGTCCTCGTGTGCGACGTCGGCGGTGGCACGACCGACTTTTCGCTGATCGCGGCCGTCGAGCGCAACGGCTCGCTCGAGCTCGAGCGCGTCGCCGTCGGAGATCACATCCTCCTCGGCGGCGACAACATGGACCTCGCGCTCGCCTACCGTTGCAAGCAGCGCCTCGAGGCCGACGGCCACACGCTGGACGCGTGGCAGATGACCGCGCTCACGTACGCATGCCGCGGCGCCAAGGAGCAGCTGCTCGCGGGCACCGGTGCGGAGTCCGCGCCCGTCACGATCCTCGGTCGTGGCGGCAAGCTCATCGGCGGATCGATCAGCACCGAGGTCTCGCGCGCAGAGGTCGAGGAGCTGCTCGTCGACGGCTTCTTCCCGATGGTCGAGGCCGACGCGCGGCCCGAGAAGGCACGCCGCGCGGCGCTGCGCACGCTCGGCCTGCCCTACGCCTCCGATGCCGGGGTCACGCGTCACCTCGCGGCCTTCGTCGGCGCGCACCGCCCCGCCACCGCCGTCCTCTTCAACGGCGGCGTGATGAAGGCGAAGCTCCTGCAGCGGCGCGTCACCGAGACGCTCGACAACTGGAGCGCCTCCCCCGAGGACGACCTCAAGCTCCTCGGAGGTACCGACCTCGATCTCGCCGTCGCCGAGGGCGCCGCGTACTACGGCCTCGTACGCAAGGGCCGCGGCGTGCGCATCCGCGGTGGCACCGCACGCGCGTACTACCTCGGCATCGAGTCCACCGAGCCGGCCGTACCGGGCATGACCCCACCCTTGCGTGCGCTCTGCGTGGCACCGTTCGGCATGGAGGAGGGTTCGGAGCTCTCCATCGACACGCCCGATCTCGGCCTCGTCATCGGCGAGCCCGTCGAGTTCCGCTTCCTCACGTCGTCCACGCGACGCGACGATGCCGCCGGCACCATGATCGAGGACGCACGCGATCTGCAGGAGCTCGCGCCGGTCGAGGCGACGCTCGAGGGCGACGCGGTCGGCTCGCTCGTGCCGATCTCCTTGCGCGCGCGCCTCGACGAGGTCGGCACCCTATCGCTCTCGTGCGTGGAGCTGCACGGCGGTCGCGCGCACCAGCTCGCCTACAACCTGCGCGAGCGCGACTAGAGTCGAGAGCGCATGAGCCGCCCGGTCCTCGGCATCGATCTCGGCACCACGCACTGCGCGCTCGCGCACTCGGCGGGCGGCGCG
Organism: Polyangia bacterium; assembly: GCA_039923495.1. GTDB lineage: Bacteria > Myxococcota_A > Polyangia > Palsa-1104 > Palsa-1104 > JBDTCO01. Next base: position 11,005 of record JBDTCO010000031.1, on the reverse strand, counting down.
ATCCACGTCGACGAGATCCCGCAGCTCGTCGCGCCAGGCGAGGTCGCGGCTCGCACGCTGCTGCCATCCGCGCTGTACCTCCCCGGGCCCGAGCTCCACGCGTCCGCGCTGCGCCTCCCGTGGGGCGACGGTGGTGGTCGCGTGGTCGGCGAGCTCGCGCGCATCCAGGGCGCTGCAGTGCCGTCGCGGCTCGTCACGTCGGCGAAGAGCTGGCTCGGCCACGCGCGCGTCGATCGCCTCGCGCCGATCCTGCCGTGGGGCATCGAGGAGCCCGACCTGCAGAAGGTGTCACCCGTCGCGGCGTCCACCGCGTACCTGTCGCACCTCGCGGCCGCGTTCACCGCGCAGACCGGCATCGACATCGATCGCGCCGACGTGATCCTCGGCGTGCCCGCGTCGTTCGACGAGGTCGCGCGCCAGCTCACGCTGCGCGCCGCGCAGGAGGCCGGGCTCTCGCCGACGCTGCTCGAGGAGCCGCAGGCCGCGTTCTACGCCTGGCTCTCCGATCACGCCGCGCGCTGGAAGGAGCACCTGTCGGTCGGCGACACGGTGCTCGTATGCGACATCGGCGGCGGTACCACCGACTTCTCGCTGCTGCGCGTCGCCGGCGAAGAAGACGGTCGTCCCGTCCTCGAGCGCACCGCCGTCGGCGACCACCTGCTGCTCGGCGGCGACAACATGGACCTCGCGCTCGCGCGTCGCGCCGAGTCGCGGATGAGGCGCGAGGGTCGCCTCGATCCGGCGCCGTTCGCGGCGCTCACGCAGGCATGTCGCCTGGCCAAGGAGCACCTGCTCGACGATCCAGCGGACGGGCAGGCGCGCGCGAGCTGGACCGTCACCATCGCGGGCCGAGGCTCGCGGCTCATCGGCGGCTCGCTGCACGACGAGATCACGCGCGCCGAGGCAGAGGCGCTGCTGCTCGACGGCTTCTTCCCGCGTGTAGCGGCCGATGCCGCGCCCGCGCGACGCGGCGCACTCCAGGAGTTCGGGCTCCCGTACGCAGCGGACGCCGGCATCACGCGGCACCTCGCGGCGTTCCTGCGTACGCACCGTGCGAAGCCGACTCGCCTCCTGTGGAACGGCGGCGTCACCAAGTCGCCGGCCGTGCGCGCGCGCCTGCTCGAGGTGATGAACGGCTGGCTCGACCAGCCGATCGTCGAGCTGCCCGGTGCTGCTCCCGATCTCGGCGTCGCACGCGGTGCCGCGTACTACGGACTCGCGCGTCGCGGCGAGGGCGTGCGCATCGGCGGTGGCTCGGCGCGCGCGTACTACGTCGCGCTCGAGACCGCGCAGGTCACCCCCGGCCAGCTGACGGTGCTGTGCGTCGCGCCGCGCGGGATGATGGAAGGTGAGCGCGCTGCGGTCGATGGTCATCCGCTCGAGGTCGTCACCAACAAGCCGGTGCGCTTTCGTCTGTTCGCATCGATGGATCGACGCGACGCGGCGGGCCAGCTCCTCACCGTCTCCGCCGACGACCTCACCGAGCAAGCACCGCTGCACACCGTGCTGCGCTTCCCCAGGTCATCACAGGACGTGGCGCTCCAGGTGTCGCTCGAGGCGCACCTCTCGGAGCTCGGCGCGCTCGAGCTGGACTGCGTCGCGCGCTCGACGGGAAACGAGGCCGATCGCTGGCGCCTCGCGTTCGATCTGCGCGCCCCCGCGGAAGACCGTCGCGCGGAGCCCCGCTCCGAGACCGCCGCTCGGAGCGAGGCGCCGGCTGCGCTCGCCATGGCCATCGAGGTCATCCGCGGCGTGTACGGCAGCGGCTCCGACGACCGCTTCACGTCGATCCAGCCGGCGATGATCATGAAGGCGCTGACCGCGCCGCTCGGACCGAAGGACAGCTGGACCCCGACGACGCTGCGCGCGCTCTGGGAGCCGCTGAAGGATCTGCGCGGCGGTCGCGGCAAGAGCGCGGCGCACGAGGCACGCTGGATGAACCTCTGCGGCTACACGCTGCGTCCGGGCTTCGGCTACGCCCTGGACGACTGGCGCGTGAAGGAGACGTGGCGCCTCTTCAACGCGGGGCTCGTCCACGAGAAAGACGCCCCGTGTCGCCTCGAGTGGTGGGTGATGTGGCGACGCATCTCCGGCGGGCTCACGAGGACGCAGCAGGACGAGGTGTGGAAGCGCCTGCAGCCGTACGTTGCGCCGAAGGCCAAGGTCGAGCGTCGCCCCGTCGCCAAGCAGGAGCTGGCGGAGATGTGGCGCACGGTCGCGTCGATGGAGCGCCTGCCGCAGAAAGTGAAGAGTGAGCTCGGCGACCTCCTCATCGGCGACCTCGAAAAGAAGGAAGCCCCCGAGCACGCGCTGTGGGCACTCGGTCGACTCGGCGCGCGCGTTCCCCTGTACGGCACCATCGACGAGGTCGTGCCCGCGAAGAAGGCACAGCGCTGGCTGGAGCGGCTCATGGCGCTCGGCTGGAAGGGCGACTCGGAGGCGTTCGCGGCCGCCGAGCTCGGCCGCATGTCCGGGGATCGCGCGCGTGATCTCGAGGAGCCGCTGCGCAAGAAGCTCGCGGAGCGCCTGCGGCAGAACAGCGATGGCGAGCGCCTCGCGCGCCTCGTGCTCGAGCCAACCGCGCGCGAGGCACGCGAGGAGCGCCTCGCGTTCGGCGACGCGCTGCCGCTGGGCCTGCGGTTGTCCGCGCCGGACGTGATGCCAATCTAAGCGAATAGGTACCTGACGAGTCTGGCCGAGCTCGTCGTCGCCGTCGGGCGCAAGCGCTGGTCAGACGGTCGACTAGACCTCTCGAGCCAGCAGCGCGCGGCCGAGCTCGACGAGGCTGTCGCCCTCGCCGCCGATGAGGAGCGCGGGGCGAAGATCGGCGAGACCCCACTCCTCCTTGCGGCCCGAGGTCACCGCGAAGGCGCCACCATCGATGCGTCCCACGACGGCCATCGTGCCGTTGGTGCGCACCGCGAGCATCTCGAAGACGTTCGGCACGTTCGCGACGTTGACCTCGATGAGGCCTTCCTCGCACGACAGCGTGAGACGATCGCCGATGACGCGACGCTCGAGCAAGAGCACGTTGCCCATCGTCGACGTGAACACCTTCTGCCAGTCGTCCGCCGCGCCACCGAGACGCCCGCCCGCGACGAGCTTGTGCGTGGGGAGAAAGTACAGGTCCGTGTCGACCTGACGGCGCGCGATGAGCCCCTGCGGCACGGGCACGACCTCGACGAAGCCGAGCTCGTGGAGCGGTACCGCCTGACGACCGATGGCGAGCCAGCTGCCCGGCTGGTGCGACGTGCAGCCGAAGAGCACGTTGCGCGCGGACGATCCCTTCAGGAAGCCGGCCGTGATCTGCGCGACCTCGAGCGCGTCGCCCGGATCTTTGAGACGACGATCGCCGTTGTAGAGCGTGAAGTTGCCGGGGAGACGGTGGATCGCGTCGTAGTGATAGAAGCGACCCTCGTCGGGCCACACGAGCGCGAGCTTCTCGCCGATCTTGATCGACGTGATGTGGCTCGAATCGCCCGGCACGCCGATGTGCACGCCGCCATCGGGGGCGAGCGCGAGGAACACGAGCCCGCGCGGCGTCAGGCCCTCGTTGCGCAGCTTCGTCAGCCCGCGCAAGAAGGCGGCGGGCTCGGCATAGCGTTCGATTCGCACATCGGACATGGCGCGCTCTGTAGCACGAACTGGTGGGGAATGGGCCTACAGATGCCCACCTCCTTCGTCGAGCGGCCCGCGTGGTCTAGACTCGAGGTCGATGCGTACACTCGTCGTCGTGCTGCTCGTCGCCTCCGGTTGCGGAGGTCTCGTCACCGGTAGCGTCGGCACCGTCGACGGATCGAGCGCTCACCACGACGGCAGCGCGACGCACACCGATGGCGGCATGAACAACGAGGACGCGAGCATCGACGTCGGAGACGGCGGCACGAGCGGCGACATGACGCACACCGGTCCGTCGTGCGTGCCTGCGGCGAAGGAAGACTGCACCAACGACGTCGATGACGACTGCAATGGCATCGTGAACGACGGGTGCGCCGACACCCTCGGCATCGGCGCCACGACGATGGTCGCGCCCTACGTCGGTGCGGACGGCAACGCGAACGCGACGAACCTCAGCGTGCGGTGCCCGACGAATGCGTTCGTCACACAGCTCAGCATCGTGTTCAACGATTCGCAGACGCAGGCGGCGGGGCTGCGCCTCGGCTGCTCGACCGCGACCCTCAATCGAGGCACGAGCGGCTACAGCGTCACGCTCGTCCCCGTGAGTCCGAACCCGTACGTCGCGCTCATCGCCGCTGCGCCCGCCGCCGGCACGGACCCTCCGATCGTCGCCACCTGCCCCGGAGCCGGACTGCGCGCGATGTTCGCGACCAAGGGCAGCTACGACACGGGCGGTATCCTCGGCCTCTTCACCAGGTGCGGCGTCGGCGCGCTCACGCTCAACGCCGACAACACGCTCGGCATCGCGATGACGCCAGCGACGACCGCTGCAACGCCTGTCGGCAGCGTCGGATCGGACGGCTACGCGGGCTACGACTATGGTGTCGGCGCCGGTCTCACGCACACGAACGTGGCGTGGACCTGCGACGCGGGCTCGGTCGTGGTCGGCTTCAACGGCCGCGTGTCCACCTCCGGTCAGATCTCTGCTGGCGTCCCGGGGGCCGCGCTCGACAAGGTCCAGCCGATCTGCGGCACGCTCGTGCCCCACTACATCCAGTGATCGACCGTCCTTTCGAAAGGCAACGCATGCCTCGCTTGTTCGCTGTGTTCGCTCTCTTGCTCGCGGTCGGATGCGGTGGCAAGGCGAGCAAGCCCGACGGCAGCACGAACGGCGACGGCGGCACGAGCAGCGACGGTGGCCTCACGGGTGACGGGGGCACCACCGAGTGCGACGTCTCGCTACGCGAGTGCGCACACGTCTTTTCCTGGACGTTCACCGCTGGCGCGACGCAGCCCGCTCGCGTCGAGGTGCGCGGCACGTTCAACGACTGGCAGGCCGGCAAGAACCCGATGACCTACGCGAACGGCGTGTGGACGGCGACGGTCGAGCTGCCGTGGGACGCCAACGTCGAGTACAAGTTCTGGGCGCAGTGGGACGACAACCTCGGCAACCCGCTGTGGTCCACCGATCCGAGCGCGCCGACCGCCGCCGACGGCAACTCGGTGCTCTCCAACGTCGAGTGCTCGTCGTACACGTGCATCGCTCGAACGCCGGTGCTCGAGCTCGTCGCGCCGCCGAGCACGACCGCCGCGAGCTACGAGCTGCAGGTGAAGTTCGTACCGGGTACGGCCGAGCTCGATCCGGCCAAGACGGTCATCACCGTGAACGGCGCCATCGCGGACACGAGCACGGTCACGTACGACGCGACGGCGCACCTCTTCCACGTGACGGTCACGAGCGGAGTCACGAAGCCGAACAAGTACGGCTACGTCTTCTCCATCACCGATCTCGCGGGGGTGAGCGCCAGGCTCTTCGTGCCGTTCTGGGTCGAGGACACGACCTTCGAGTGGAAGGACGCGTTCATGTACGAGGTCATGACGGACCGCTTCTTCCATGGCGGCACGAGCATGCTCGGTCCCAACGGCCCACCGACCGAGGCGCCCGGCGAGTGGAAGGGCGGCGACTTCGGGGGCGTCACCGCGAAGATCAACGCCGGCTACTTCGATCAGATGGGCGTCAACGCGCTGTGGATCTCCTCGCCTGTCGTCAACACGACGCTGTGCGAGGTCGGCGTCGGCGCGAACAGCGGTCATTGCCTCGGCGCGTATCACTCGTACTTCCCGATGGCGACGGGCTGGACCTACGGCTCCGAGAAGGACCCCGTGTTCGCCGGCTTCACCGATCCCATCGATCCACACTTCGGCTCGAGCGCGGATCTGAAGGCGCTCGTGAACGCAGCGCACGCGCACGGCATCCGCGTCCTCACGGATCTCGTGGTGAACCACGTGTTCGCCGACAGCGCGCCACCGAAGGGGCAGACCGCGCAGCTCGCACCCCTGTGGACCGCGCACTCGACGGACACGACCTGGTTCAACGTGCCGTACAACGCGAGCACCAACGACTGTGGCAACGAGAACCTGTGGGATGTCTCGACGTCGCAGCAGTGGAATCGCACGACGTGCTGGTTCGATCCGTACCTGCCCGACTTCAACACCTCGAGCACCGCCGTCGACCGATCGATCGCCGAGCACGCCGCATGGCTGATGCAGACGTTTGACCTCGACGGCTTTCGCGTCGACGCCGCGAAGCAGGTCATGCGCAACGTCGCCGTGGCGTTGCGCGCCAAGCTCTCGTCCATCGACTCGACGAGCCTGCCGATCTACCTCGTCGGCGAGGCGCTCGGTGGCGACGTCGACAACGTGATGGACTGCGTCGGTGCCGACGCGTTCGACGGCTCGATGAACGACCCGCTGCACAACTCCATAGTCTCCACGTTCCTCTACGGCTCGGAGAACCCCAACGACTTCGACAACGACGTGCAGTACGACGAGGCCACGTGGACGGGTCGCTACGCCCAGGCGCTCATGGGCCACTTCTTCGGCAGCCATGACGTGCCGCGCGCGATCAGCGAGGCGGCGGGCGCGAACCTCGGCGATCCGTGGAACAACGCGCCACCCGCGCAGGAGACGAACCCGACGGCGTTCCAGCGCCTCGCGATGGCGCAGGCGTTCCTCCTCACGTACGACTCGCTGCCGATCCTGTGGATGGGTGACGAGTTCGGTCAGCCCGGCGCGATCGATCCCGACAACCGTCGCACGATGCGCTTCGACGGTGCGCTGTCCGCGCAGGAGGTCACCGCGCTCGACAAGCTGAGGACGCTCGGTTCGACGCGCCTCGCGCACTCCGCACTGCGTCGAGGCAACCGCACGCGCCTCTACGTGAGCGATAGCTTCTACGCGTACGCGCGCACCGAAGGCAGCGATGTCGCGATCGCTGCCTTCAACTTCGGCACGAGCGCGCAGACCATCACCCTCGTGGTGACGCCCATCAACCTCACGGGCACGGTCACCGACGTGCTCACGGGCACGAGCGCGACCGTGTCGCAGGGCAACCTCGTCATCACCGTCCCGCCGCTGAGCGCGGCGGTGTATACGCGCTGAGAGGCGTCAGCAAACGTGGCGGACACATCGGCAGCGGAGCGACGACGAAATCGCCCGCGCGGGCATCACAAAGCGCATATCTGATCACTTGCATAAGTCCACGCACCCCCAGTACTGTGCCGCGACTTACGTACCCAAAACTACAGGAGAGAACCTCAATGAACTTCCGAAGCATGCTCTGCGTCGCCGGCCTCGTGGCCACCATGTCCGGCTGTGACGCGTCGAAGGAAGACCTCGACAAGACGAAGACGGAGCTCACGACCGTCACCACGGAGCGCGACGCGCTCAAGACCGAGGTCGACACGCTGAAGACGCAGGTCGCGACGCTCACCGCCGCTGCCGCTGCCGCCGCTGTTGCGCCCGTCGCTGCGCCGGCCGCCGAGCCGGCTGGCAAGGAGCCCGTCAAGGAGCACCACGCCGCCGCGAAGCCGGCGACGCCTGCCGCGCCCGCCGCGGCGACACCTGCGGTCAAGGCCGAGAAGAAGATGAACACGGGCGGCAGCTCGCGCGACCAGTAAGCCTCGCAGTACGTACTTAGAAGGAGACTCACATGAAGATCCTCAGCACCTTCGCTCTCGGCTCGCTGCTGCTCGTCGGCTGCGGCGGTAGCGATATCCTCGGCACCGACGACGCTGGCACCACGGCCGACATGACGCTCCAGCTCTACAAGCTCCAGAGCGGCCAGTACACGGTCACCTCGCTCACCGTCGGCAACGACGGCTGCATGGTCAACCCGAACGATCCGCTCAACCCGACCATCGGCATCGATCTCACGCTCACCAACGACGGTGCCGGCAACATCGGCCTCGGCAAGGTCGGTGGGACCCCGCCAGAGCCGTCCAACGGCGCCAGCTGCCCGGGCAACCCGGCAAACCCGGCCTGCGCGACGGCGACCATGAGTCCCATCCCGTTCAGCGACAACCAGGGCACGCTCGTGCGTGACAACGACATCGATGACGGCAATGGCTGCACCGAGCACCGTCACGTCGAGAACCTGCTGCAGCTCACGGCCGACAACACGTTCACGTCGAGCTACACGAACACCGACTCGAAGCACGTCGGTTGCTCGATCAAGGTCGACTGCACGACCACGTACACCTGGTCGTTCACCAAGAAGTAGCACCCGGAGCCCCAGACCATGAAGACCATCCTTGCAGTCCTCTGCATCGCAGTGCTCGTGCCCGTCGTGGCGATGAGCGGCTGCGCGCACTCGAAGAGCAACACCAAGACCACCACGTCGGGGCCGGATATGAGCCCGGCTCCGCTGCGCCCCCCGCCCGCACAGTAACGAAGAAGGAACGTAGATGCGCCGCCTCGTCCTGGGAACCCTCGTGACCGCCCTGTCGTCCTGCGCCAGCATGGACAGTGGCGTCCGCTCCACCGAGACGCTGGCGGCGCAGATGCTCGTCACGACCGAGCAGGAGAACTCGCTCGGGCTGCAGGTCAAGAACGACCTCGAGCAGAATCAACACGTGAAGTACCTCGTCGACCCCGCCGTGCAGATCTATGTGCGCGGCGTGGCCGACAAGGTGATCGCGTTCGGCAAGAAGGACCGACCCGACGTGGTGTGGCAGGTCAACGTCATCGACGATCCAGCGACGGTGAATGCCTTCGCGACGCCGGGCGGTTACCTGTACGTCTACTCGGGCTTGCTCCTCACCGCGAGCAACGAGGCGGAGCTGGCCGGCGTGATGGCGCACGAGACGGGTCACGTGGTCGCGCGCCACAGCGCTCGTCAGCTCGTCGCACAGCACGGCCTCGATGCCGTCCTCGCGATGGCGCTCGGCAAGAACCCGGGCCTCGTCGCGCAGCTCGCGTCGGGCGTCGTGTCGAAGGGCACCATGCTCGTGCACTCGCGCGCAGACGAGACGGAGGCCGACGAGTACGGTGCGCGCTACGCGAGCCTCGCCGGCTACGACCCGCGCGGCCTGACCACGTTCTTCACGAAGCTCGAGGCGCAGCAGGGCTCGACGCCGAAGCTGCTCTCGTTCCTCTCCGATCACCCGGCCACGCCGGATCGCGTCGCGCACGTGAACGCGTACATCGCCCAGCACCACCTCGGCGGCACCGAGCTCGGCCAGAGCCGCTTCCTCTCGATCCGCCAGCGCATCCCCGCCGTCGCCTCGTCGACGACGACGACCGCCACGACGCCTCCTGCGCCCGCGAGGCAGCCCGCACGTAGCGGCGGCGGCGCGCCCCCTCCGAACTGACGATGATCAAGCGAGCGCTCCTCCTGTGCATGCTCCCGTTCCTCGGGGCCTGTGCCTACCTCTCTTCCATCGCGCAGAAGCCGACCGTCACGCTCAAGCGCGTCGACATCAAGGAAGTGTCCTTCCAGGGCATCTCTGTCGACTTCATTTTGGCGGTGAACAACCCCAACCCGATCGGTGTGGATCTCGCGACGCTCTCGTATCAGATCACCGTCGACGGCCACGCGTTCGTGGCGGGCTCCAGCAACGCTGCCGTGCACGTGCCTGCGAACGGTCCTGGCGAGGTGCACGTCCCGCTGTCGATCCAGTTCGTCGAGCTCGCACGCTCGTTCGAGGATCTGTTCCACAAGAAGACCGTCGCCTACACGCTGGCGACGACGCTCGGCTTCGGCACGCCCATCGGCGTGCTGCAGGTGCCGCTCTCGACGTCGGGCACCTTCCCCGTTCCGCAGCTGCCAGACGTCCACTTCCAGAGCGCGGCCGTCGGCAGCGTGTCGATCGGCGGCGCCGACCTCGGCATGATCCTCGCCGTACGAAACACGAACAACTTCGCGGTGCCCGTCGGCACGCTCCAGTACCAGGTCAGCCTCGCGGGGACGCCGGTCATCTCGTCGGGCAAGCAAGTCGGTCGGCTCGCGCCGAACGCCACCACGCCCGTCGCGGTGACGGCCCACCTCGACTTCCTGTCGCTCGGCATGGGCGTCTTCCGCGCGATCCAGTCGCACGCTGCGGACATCTCGCTCGACGGTCAGCTCGACCTCGCCGTCTACAAGATGCCGCTGCACCTCAAGACTCGCCTGCAGTGAAGGCGGCCCTCGCGCTGTCGCTAGGGCTGTGCGGTGTGGCGGGTGCGAAGGTGCCGGCTGCGAAGGAGCCCGCGCCCACGATCACGTACTACTACGGTCGTGTGACGTACCGCTCTCCCGTCGGTGACAAGGTCATGGGCATGAGCACGTTGCTGCTCGAGCGATCCGTTCGGTCGCGCTCGATCGAGGAGCGCGAGGTGGCGTCCAAGCAAAGAGGCGGCGAGACGCCGATCGAGCACGTGGTGACGCTCGCCCGCACCGGGACGACCGCGACGTACGAGGTGTCCGACTCCGCGAAGATCTTCTCCGGCACCGTCGTGTTCGACAACCCGGGCTCGTGGACGTATCGCATGAAGCTCGCGAACGGCACGCAGCTCGGTGGCACCGGCACGCTGCGCGCGGACGGGCTGCACACGCGCAAGGTGCTCGCCGACGCGGGCGGCACGGCGACAATGCTCGTGCACGAGGATCTGCGCGTCGTGCAGCAGCCCGAGTACGAGGCGCTGCGGACGAAGCTCGTACCGCGCTGAGAAGGCCTTCTCGAGCGTTCAGCTGCGATCGCTACACGATGATCCGGACGAAAAACGAGCCAGTGGTTAATCGCGCTCGAGGTAGGTATAGCCGCCGAGGCCTGCCTCGTAGATGCGGAGCAGCGCGCGAGACTCCTCGAGCGTCATCTTCTTGGTGCGGATGGCGTTCTCGGTGAAGCGACGCATCCTCGCCACGAGGTCTTCCGGCGAGTAGCTCACGTACTTGAGCACGGACGTGACGGAGTCGCCGGGCACCACGTGGTCGATGTGGTAGCCACCACCCTCGCCGAGCGACACGATGACCGTGTTGGTGTCGCCGAAGAGGTTGTGGAGATCGCCGAGGATCTCCTGGTACGCACCGACGAGGAAGATGCCGAGGTGATACTCCTCGTCCTTGAGC
>JBDTCO010000030.1:0-6597 GCA_039923495.1 Polyangia bacterium | reverse complement strand
TACCGCGATCGGCCCGTGCGCTACTTCGCGATGGTGGTCGGCACGCTCGTGCTGCTCGGCGTCGCGGGCGGCTTCTACGTGTACCTGGACGCCGACAAGCGCGCGTCGGAGCGAGCACTCGGCCAGCTGCAGTTCTGTCACCTCGCGCTGCGCAACGGCGAGGCCGAGGACATCCTCACCGAGCAGCGCCACAACCTCGAGGCCATCGAGACGACGGCCGGCAACATCCGTCAGCTCGTCGACAAGCTGCCACCCGCCGAGCAACAGAAGGCGAAGGCGATCGTCGACCAGATCGGCGTGACGCTCTCGCACCAGACGAAGCTCGTGAACGATTACATGGAGCGGACGAGCGAGACGACGAAGGAGGCCGAGGAGCACCACGAGCTGCTCATGCGCGGCCTGTCGAGCATCGAGACCAACGTCGGGACGCTGAAGGGACTGCCGCAGACGCTGCGCGATCTATCGGACGAGGTACAGCACGTCGATGGCAAGGTCGGCACGTCGCAGGCCGAGCTCGATGCCAAGGTAGCCGCCCTCAAGGCGAGCATCGACGTGCTCGTCGCAAGGCCGGCGCCGAAGTGCGTGTGCCCGGCGGAGCCACTCGCCGTCGTCGACAAACCGAAGCCCGTCGTCGACAAACCGAAGCTCGTCGTCGACAAGCCGAAGCCCATCGTCGACAAGCCGATGCCCGTCGATACACCGGCACCCGAGGCGAAGTAGCTAGCGACCACCCTCGCGCAGCCCTTCGATCGGCTGCATGCGCGCGGCCATGTAGGCCGGATACAGCGTGGCCGCGACGGTGAGCGTGAAGCCCGCGATCGCGACGACCGCGATCTCGACCGGGTCGATGTGGACGGGCAGCTGTGTCAGGTAAAAGACGTCGGGATCGAGCGCGTAGCCCCACTTCCGCAGCGCGAGCGCACCGAAGACGCCACCTGCGACACCTGCAAACACGCCGAGGACACCGAGCACCGCACCGAGCCACACGAACGCGCCCGCGACGGTGAGGTCGGTCGCGCCCATCGACTTGAGGATGGCGATCTCGGCGGTCTTGCGGGTCGCGATCATCTGACCGTTGGCCACGATGGAGAATCCGGCGACGAGGATGATGAACGACAGGATGATGAACATGACGACCTTCTCGAGCGCGAGCGCCGAGAACAGACCCTTGTTGAGCGAGCGCCAGTCGTCGACGTCGTACCCCTTGCCGAGCTGCGCTTTCAGCGCCGTGACCACGTCCTCGGTGCGATCGGGATCGGGCACCTTCAGCTCGAGGTCGGTCACCTCGTCAGGCTGATCGAAGAGCTTTTCGGCGGAGGCCAGCGTCACGTACACGAACTTCGAGTCGTACTCGAACATGCCCGAGTAGAAGATCCCGGCGACGCGATACGGCCGCGCCTTCGGGATGGAGCCGCTCGGACCGATGCCCCCCGTCGGAGAGATGAGGCTCACGTCGTCGCCGAGGTAGACCCGCAGGCTCCGCGCGAGCTCGCGCCCGACGATGATACCCGGCGGCGCGTGCTCCTTGCGATGCGCGATCTCCTCGGGTGAAGGCGCGGGCGGCTTCTTCTTCGGCTCCTTGTCGACTCGCAGCTCGTCGTCGTTGTTGTCGTCAGACGCGTCGGGCTCGAGGGGCTCTGGCTCGCGGATGTTCTCGGGGTGCGTCAGCGAGTCGAGCGCGCCCACGTCGATGTCGCGATCGAGGTCGGTGACCTTGCCGATGGTCGCCGGATCGATGCCCTTCACGACGACGTTCGAGCGGTTCGACGACGACGCGATCATCGCCTCGCCGGACAGCGCGCCGGTGACCGCGAGCACGCCCTTCGTCTTGGCGACGATCGGCAGCTTCTCGGCCCAGTCGGTGAAGGCCTCGTCGGGGCGCGTGATGACGACGTGCGCGTGCGTGCCGAGGATCTTGTGCTTGATGTCGCCTTCGAACCCCGACATCACCGACATCACGATCGTCATGGCCAGCGTGCCGAGGAACATCGCGTAGAAGCAAAGCGTCGTGAAGATCGTGAGGTAGCGGATCGCCGTCACGAACACGAAGATGAGCAGCGTCGCCGCGCCGATGATCCACTCGAGGTTGCCGATGAGCCGCGCGTACTGCGCGTGGAACGCGACGATCTTCTCCGCGTGCATGTGCGGCATCACCCGGTCCGCGGCGTAGACGATCGCGAACAGGAGCAGCACCGCCGCCGGCACCACGAAGATCAGCTTCGTACGACGGACGGACGCGCCGAGGTAGCGCAGCGCGAGGATCAGCGAAAACTTCACGTCTCGTCTTCGGGCTTCATCTGTGGAAAGAACAACACGTCGCGGATCGACGCCTGGTCGGTCAGCAGCATGACGAGACGATCGATGCCGATGCCCTCCCCTGCCGTCGGTGGCATGCCGAGCTCGAGTGCTCGACAGAAGTCCTCGTCGTAGTCCATCGCCTCGTCGTCACCGCCGGCCTTGTTCGTGGCCTGCGACTCGAAGCGCGCACGCTGATCGTCCGGATCGTTGAGCTCGGAGAACGCGTTGGCATGCTCGCGCCCCGCGATGAAGAGCTCGAAGCGGTCGGTGAAGCGCGGATCCTGATCGTTCTTGCGCGAGAGCGGCGAGACCTCGATCGGGTACTGCGTGATGAACGTGGGCTCGATGAGCGTTGGCTCGACGAGCGCCTCGAAGTGATCGACGAGCTTTTTGCCCACGCGCTCACTCTCCGGCAGGTCCGGCTTCTTCTCGAGGACGGCATCGAGCATCGTCACGCGACGGAACGGCGCCGCGAGTGAGATGGCCTGCCCCTGATACGTGATGCTCGTCCCACCACACACGTCGGTGGCGAGCCTGTCGAAGAGCGCCTCCGTCATGTCCATGAGCGTCTCGTACGTGGCGTAGGCCTCGTAGAACTCGATGGTCGTGAACTCGGGGTTGTGGGTCTTGTCCATCCCCTCGTTGCGGAACAGCCGACCGATCTCGTAGACGCGCTCGAGCCCACCCACGACGAGCCGCTTGAGATCGAGCTCCGTCGCGATGCGCAGGTTCAGCTCGATACCGAGCGCATTGTGGAACGTCTTGAACGGCTTCGCGGCGGCGCCCCCGTTGGTCGACAGCAGCATGCGTGTCTCGCACTCGACGTAGCCGCGCTCGTCGAAGAAGCGACGGATGCCCGAGATGATGCGCGCGCGCTTGCGGAACACGTCGGCCTTCTCGGGGTGCACGACGAGGTCGAGGTAGCGCTGGCGATACAGCATGCCGAGATCGGTGACGCCGGGACCGTCCTGCAGCACCTTGCCGGGGAGCGGGCGCAGCGCCTTCGTGAGCAGCTTGAACGACTCGACGCGCAGCGCGCGCTTGCCGGCGCGCGTGACGAACAGCTGCCCGGACGCGCCGACGATGTCGCCGAGGCCCGCGTGGCTCGCCGCGACGAACGCCTCGTTCAGCGTCGGGACCTTCGCAGCGTCGAGCCCGGCCGCGACGTCCTTGTCGCCGAACGTCTTGAGGTAGAGCTGGAGCATCTCGCCCTTGTCGCCGCGCACGAACGCGAAGCGGGCCTTGCCCATCTCGTTGACCTGCACGAGGCGGCCACCTACCGAATAGCGCGGGTGCGCGTCGGAGAGCTTGCCCTCGTCCGTCGCGACCTCGGCCGGCAGGCGCGCCTCCCAGCCGGCCACCTTGCGATCGAGATCAGCCGGCACGCTCGGGAGCGCGAAGATCGGGTGGCTGACCTTCCAGTCGTTCGCGTAGGGCTGCACGCCCTTGTCACGGAGCTCCGCCACGTGGGCGCGGCGGGCACGCATCTGGCCTTCGAGGTCGGAGGCAGCTTCGGAGGTCGGCTCAGTACTCATATTCTCTCGGGTTTAGGCGGGTCGACGCGCAGCCTGTTCACAGGTTATCCACAGGCATCGTCGACGGAAAACTGGGGTTACACACAGAAGGCTCCGCGGCTGTCACGGTTTGCGAGCCTGCTACGGCTCGGCCGGCGCGTTCTCGTCCGCCTCACCCATGAGCAGGTAGCCCTTGATGAATTCGTCGATATCGCCATCCAGCACCTCGTCGACGTTGCTGACCTTCATCTCGGTGCGGTGATCGTTGACCTGGCGGTACGGCGCGAGCACGTACGAGCGGATCTGCGAGCCCCACTCGATCGCCTTCTTCCGGCCGTGCACCTCGCCCATCTTGGCGACCTGCTCGGCCTGCTGCTTCTCGTACAGACGCGCACGCAGCATCTTCATCGCCGACGAGCGGTTCTTGATCTGCGAGCGTTCGCTCTGGCACGTGACCACGATTCCGGAAGGATGGTGGATCATGCGCACCGCGGAGTCCGTCTTGTTGACGTGCTGACCGCCTGCGCCACCGGAGCGATACGTCTGCACCTCGATGTCCTCCTTGCGGAGGTCGATCTCGATGGTGTCGTCGAGATCGGGATACACGAACACCGACGCGAACGCCGTCTGTCGGCGCGCGTTGGCATCGAACGGCGAGATGCGCACGAGCCGGTGCACGCCGTTCTCGGCGCGCAGATAGCCGTACGCCCAGTCGCCCTCGACGAGGAACGAGGCGCTCTTGATGCCCGCTTCCTCGCCCGGCTGCTCGTCGAGCATCTCGACCTTCATGCCGTGGCGTTCGCACCAGCGCAGGTACATGCGGACGAGCATCTGCGCCCAGTCCTGTGCATCGGTGCCGCCGGCGCCCGCGTTGATCGACAGCAGCGCGTGCTGTCTGTCGTGCTCGCCCGACAGCATGCGCGCGAACTCCATGACCTCGACGGCCTTCTCGACATCGAGGCTCGCGACGTCCGCTTCCTTCAGCGTGGCCTCGTCGGAGGCCTCCTCACCGAGCTGTAACAGCAGCTCGACGTCATCGAGCGCCTTGCGCTGCTTCTCCCAGCCGTCGGCCGCACCCTTGCGCTGCGCTTGCTCTCTCAGCAAACCCTGCGCGCGCGCCTGATCGTTCCAGAACTCGGGCACGGCAGCGAGGTTGTCGATCTCGGCGACGCGGAGCTTTGCGCCGTCGACGTCAAAGATGCCCACGGAGAGCGACGAGCCGCTGTCCGAGGGACGCTATCCTGTCTTTGGTGGGCTTCAATTCCATGGGCGCGGCGAAGGTGTAGCACCCACGTTGCCGTCAATCAACAGCGACGGCAACCGACTCAGTTGACGATGCGACGCAACGACGACACGGTGCCCGGCTTGAACTCGATCGGGTAGTGGCCCGAGAAGCACGCGTCGCAATAGCGCGCACCCGGCAGCGCCTTGTCGTCGGTGGGAACCTTGGCGGCGCTCGTGACCGCCTCCATCATGCCGTCGCGCGAGAGGTAGCCGAGCGTGTCGCACGTGATGTAGCGCGCGATCTCCTCGGGGCTGTGGGAGCTGGCGATGAGTTCGGAGCGCGTCGGCGTATCGATGCCGTAGAAGCAGGGCGACGTGGTCGGAGGCGACGAGATGCGCACGTGCACCTCGCGTGCGCCCGCCGAGCGCAGCATCTTGACGATCTTGCGCGAGGTGGTGCCGCGTACGATCGAGTCGTCGACGACGATGACGCGCTTGCCGTGGAGGACCTCCTTCACCGCGTTGAGCTTGAGGCGCACGCCGAAGTGACGGATGGACTGCTGCGGCTCGATGAACGTGCGGCCCATGTAGTGCGAGCGGATGAGCCCCTGATCGAACGGGATGCCGCTCTTGCGCGCGTAGCCGATGGCTGCTGCGGTGCCGGAATCGGGCACCGCGATGACGACATCGCCCTCCGCGGGGTGCTCGACGGCGAGACGCTGACCGAGCGCCTCGCGCACGCGGTGAACGGAGCGTCCGTCGATGACGGAGTCGGGCCGGGCGAAGTACACGTGCTCGAACACGCAGAAGCGACGCCCCTCCTCGGTGAACGGACGCATCGAGCGCAGACCCTTGGCGTCGATGACGACCATCTCGCCGGGCTCGACCTCGCGCATCATCTCGGCCTCGAGCAGATCGAAGCTGCAGCTCTCCGAGGCGAAGACGAACGCGTCCTTGAGGCGTCCGAGGCACAGCGGACGAAAGCCACGCGGATCGCGGACGGCGATGAGCTTGCTCTCGGTGAGGAACACCAGGGAGTACGCACCCTCGACCTGGCGGAGCGCATTGACGATGCGCGTCTCGATGTCGATCTCGCGCTCTCGCGCGATGAGATGGACGATGACCTCGGTGTCGGAGCTCGACTGGAAGATCGATCCGTCGAGCTCGAGCTTGCGCCGCAGCTCGGGCGCGTTGACGAGGTTGCCGTTGTGCGCGACCGCCATGGACCCGTGCGCGTACTCGACGGCGAACGGCTGCACGTTGCGACCGCTGTCGCCGCCCGACGTGGAGTAGCGCGTGTGCCCGATGGCGAGGTTCCCCGGCAGCTTGGCCAGCTTCTCGTGCGAAAACGCGTCGCCGACGAGGCCCTGCTCGCGGATCTGGTGGAACTTGTCGCCGTCGGAGGTGACGATGCCCGCGGCCTCCTGCCCGCGATGCTGCAAGGCATGCAGACCGAGGTACGCGATGTTCGCTGCTTCAGGGTGACCGTAAACGCCGACGATGCCGCACATAGGGGCGACAGCGTAGCACAGCTACAGCAGATCGAGGCTCCACTCGGCGA
>JBDTCO010000029.1:0-63242 GCA_039923495.1 Polyangia bacterium | reverse complement strand
CACGACTCGATGAAGCCGGGCTGGTCGTAGAAGGCCTCGACGGTGGCGAGCGTCGGGGTGTTCCAGCTCGCGCCGGCCACACGGTACACCTCCTCGACGGACGACCCGGTAGACGACGACGCGTACTGCGGGTACAGCGGGAAAAAGACCACGCGATCGATGCCACGCGCACGGAAGCTCGCGAGGGCCTGCTCGATGGACGGCGATCCGTAGCGCATGCCGAGCTCGACCGCCCACTCGGGTCCGAGCTTCGCCTGCACCGCGTCGGTGAGCGCGCGGCTGTGCACGAGGAGCGGCGAGCCCGCTTCGGTCCACACCTGCTTGTAGGCCTCCGCGCTCTTCTTGGGGCGCGTGGGCAGGATGACGAGGTTGAGGAGCGCCCACCGTCCGAGCGCGTTGATGTCGAGCACGCGCGGGTCGGACAGGAACTGGCGCAGGTACCTTCGCACGGACGCAGGCGTTGGATCGTCTGGCGTGCCGAGGTTCGAGAGGAGGAGGCCGTTCATGCGTCACCCATGGGGCTACACGATTCCGGAGATGACGCCATCGGCAGACAGATCGATCTTGGTCGCCTGCGGCACCTTCGGCAAGCCGGGCATCGTGAGGATCTCGCCGGTGAGCATGACGAGGAAGCCTGCGCCGGCAGAGAGTCGAGCCTCGCGCACGGTCATGCGAAAGCCGCGGGGGCGGCCCACCTTCTTCGCGTCGTCGGAGAGAGAGAGATGCGTCTTGGCCACGCAGATCGGCAGCTCGCCGAACCCGAGCTTCACCGCACGATCGATGGAGGCGGTCGCG
Source organism: Polyangia bacterium (assembly GCA_039923495.1). GTDB lineage: Bacteria > Myxococcota_A > Polyangia > Palsa-1104 > Palsa-1104 > JBDTCO01. Next base: position 62,447 of record JBDTCO010000029.1, on the reverse strand, counting down.
GCCGAAGCAAAGTCCACGTCGTCGGCGCCATAGATGGTGCGCGCCACCTTGCGCATCTTCTCCTGCGGCGAGTCCGAGAGCTCGTACATGAAGCGCGGCTCGGGATCGCAGGCCAGTGCCTTTTTCACCACGATATCGGCGAGCTCGACGGCACCCGCGCCGCCCTGTCCGTACACGTCGGCGACCGACGATTCAACGTCGAGCGTCTGTAGGTGCGCTTGCACCCATTCGAGCTCGTCCTTCGGATCGCCGGTGCGAAAATTGACCGCCACGACCGGCTCGAGGCCGAACGCGCGGACGCTCTCGATGTGCTTCTCGAGGTTCTCCATGCCCTTTCCGAGCGCGGTCACGTTCGGCGCTCCGCTCTCCGCCGCCGAGACGCCCCCGTGGTACTTGAGCGCGCGCAGCGTGGCGACGAGGACGACCGCGCTCGGGAAGATGCCAGCCGTGCGGCACTTGATGTCGAGGAACTTCTCGGCACCGAGATCGCAGCCGAAGCCCGCTTCGGTGAACACGACGTCGGCACGCTCGAGCGCGACGCGCGTGGCGATGATGGAGTTGCAGCCGTGCGCGATGTTCGCGAACGGGCCACCGTGGACGAGCGCGGGCGATCCGTCGGTGGTCTGCACGAGGTTGGGCAGGAGCGCATCGCGCAGCAGCGCAGCCATCGCGCCGTGCGTCGCGAGGTCGCGGGCGAACACGGGGCTGCCATCGCGTCCGTAGCCGACGAGGATGTTGCCGAGGCGCGTCTTCAGATCGGCCCAGTCCTTCGAGAGGCAGAGGATGGCCATGACCTCGCTGGCCGCGGTGATGTCGAAGCCGTCCTCGCGTGGTGAACCCATGGACTTGCCGCCGAGCCCGATGACCATCTTGCGCAGGAAGCGGTCGTTCATGTCGAGCGCGCGCCGGAAGGTCATCTGCCGACCATCGAGCCGCGAGGGCTGGTTGAAGTAGAGATCCACGTCCGCGACGGCCGCGAGCAGGTTGTGCGCCGACGTGATGGCATGCAGGTCGCCCGTGAGGTGCAGGTTGATACGATCGGACGGCTGCACCATCGACTGCCCGCCGCCGGTGCCCCCACCCTTCACGCCGAAGATGGGTCCCAGCGAGGGCTCGCGGAGCGCACACACCGCGTTGACGCCGTTCTTGCGCGCGGCCTGTGTGAGCCCGATCGTCGTCGTGGTCTTGCCCTCGCCGGCCGGCGTCGGAGAGATCGCCGTGACCAGCACGAGCTTGCCGCGACGCGCCGCGGGCACTGTCGGAAACACGACGCTCGCATCGAGCTTGGCGACATGCGGACCCCACGGGATGATCTGGTCCGCGGTGAAGCCGAGATCGTGGGCAACGTCCTTTATGGGTCGCATGAGGGGCGCACTGTAGCAGCGCGACCGGCACTGGACCGCGCTACTCGACGTCGTGAGCGGGATGCTCGAGGCCATCGAGCGGCAGCCGCACGTGAAACACGACGGGCAAGCGCTCCGTCTCCTCGACGTCCAGGTGACCGCCGTGTGCCTCCACGACGAGCCGGCAGAAGTACAGCCCGAGCCCCGCGGTGCCGTGGGACGCCGGACCCGCCTGCGAGTACTTCTCGAAGATGCGCTGACGCGCCTCGACGGGGATCGCCGGACCGCTGTTGCCGATGCGGATCGACACGTCGGTCGCCCGCACCTCCACGCTCAGCTCGAGCACACCGCCCGACGGCGTGTAGCGGATCGAGTTGTCGAGGATGTTCTCGAAACCGCGCGCGAGCAGATCACTATCGAGCTGCATCTCGAGCTCCGGTGGCGCCTCGATCTTCGCCACGATGTTGCGGGCGCGCAGGATGAAGCTGCGCTGGCCGAGCAACGACTCGAGTATGCGCGCGAGCTTCACGGGCTGCCGGTTGAGCTCGAGGCTCGTGGCCTCGAGCCTCGCCTGATCGAGCAGGTTCGACAGCAGCCGCTGCATGCGACGCCCGGCCGTGATGCTGTCGGTGAGGGCCTCTACATCGTCGCTGTCGAGCTTGTCCGCCGAGCACTGCAGCACGGAGAGGTTGGCGAGGATGACGGCCATCGGGTTCTTGAGGTCGTGCACGATCATGGCGGCCATGTCATCGCGGCGACGCTGCAGCTCGATCAGATCGATGTTGCGCTGGACGAGCGCGATCTCCTTGTTGCGGAGGCGGAGCAGGTTGGAGACGCGCGCGAGCAGCTCGAGCCGGTCGATGGGCTTGACGAGGAAGTCGTCGGCGCCCGAGCGCAGGCCGAGCAGACGCGACGAGGGATCGCTCAGCGACGTGAGGAGGATGACGGGCAAGAAGTGATCGGCCGCCTCCGCCTTGAGCTTGAGCGTGACGTCGAAGCCGCTGAGCGAAGGCATGACGACGTCGCACAGCACGAGATCGACGCGCTCGGTCCGCGCGAGCTGCACGGCGCGCTCGCCGGAGTCCGCCTCGATGATCACGTGTCCGCTGTCGTGCAGGTATGCACGCAGCAGCTCACGGTTCAAAGCGTCATCGTCGACAATCAGGATGCGGGCCATGCGTCTCCGTATTGAACCACGTGCCACCGTTGCCAGGTCGGCGATCACCGATCCCACTGCGGGAGCTCCCGTCGACGCGGTTCCGCGCGCAGCGCCTCCACGACCGCAGCGATGCTCGGGCCCGGCTGCTGCACCGACGAGATCAGCACCAGATCGATCTCGTCGTCGGCTGCGGCTGCCTCTACCGGAGCTCGCTCAGGATTCGGTACAGCCCGCATTTCGGTAGGCGCATGAAGCCGCCCCACGCCGCGCCGGCGAGCGTGCCGTCCGCGAGCCAGTCGTCGAGCCACTCCGCCGCGAACGCGGGATCGCGCTGCCTCAGCCCTCCACCGGCCTCGATGGCCCAGCGGCGGTTGTAGTCCTCGTGCACGCCGATCGGTGGACAGAAGACGAGCGGCAGACCGAGCGCCGCGAAGAACGTCAGCTCGCTCGGCTTGGACCAGAGCACGTCGACGTCGGCGAGGCGCGCGTGGAAGCGCGCCAGGTACTCCGCCATCGTCGGTGCTTCGAGGATCTCGATGCGCCCCGCCTCGAGATCGTCGTCGAGGCCAGAGGCAGTGATCGCGTCCTTGAACTTCGCGCTGACCTCCGGCCGCACGCCGGCGACGAGCGTGAGCGCGAGACGACCGCGCCGGATCGAGCTGGCCATGCCAGGCAAGAAGCGTCGCACCACCTCGACCTGCGCACCCGCGCCACCGACTGCGAAGCACAGCCGTGGTGGTCCATCGGGCGCGGCCTGCAGCGGCCCGAGCACGTGCGCGAGCTCGTCACGGAGCTGGGAGCGGAACACGTGCGCGGGGTCGAGACGGGCCAGACGACGCGCGAGGTTTCCCTTCAGCGTCTCGAGGTCCGGCCCGCCGAGCAGCCCGTGCGGCAGCGGAAAGCCCGTGTACGTGATGCGATCCTGCGGCACGCCGTAGCTCACGAGCCGTCGCTGCGCGCGGATCGACGGCACGAAGTAGCGGATGCGCGTCGTGCGACTGAGCAGCGGCGCCCACGCGCGGTTGATATCTGCGTCTGTGACGACGCAGGAGATCTGCTCGGCGCCGTGGTGCTCGGCCGCGATGGCCGGCGCGAAGAACGTGGTCAGGAGAGGCCGTCCCTCCGCCTTCATCCGCTCGGCCAGACCTCGACCCAGGCCGCGCTCGATGAAGTGGTGGAGGACGCGCGTACCCATCGTCGGTGCAGACAGATCACGATAGGGGTGCAGGTGCGGGATCGCGGTGACGGCCTCGAGCGCACGCCGCAGCGGCGCACCGATGAAGGGCAGCTGCGACAGGCGCGAGGTGCCTTCGTAGAGGCGGCGGGTCTCGGCCCACTCACGCCGCTCCGTCGCGTCCGCCAGAGGCTCGTGATCGCACTCGAGGAGCCTGGTGCCGAGGCGCTCGGCCAGCGGGGTCGCGGCGCGCAGGTGCCCGTAACCCATCTCGATTGCGACGACGAACGGCGTGGTCTGCACGCTTTTACCTATCACGACGGCCCCCTCTCCGACGGACGCACGAGCTTTTGGCACAACCTTCACCGGCCTGCCATCAAACCGTCACACGAGCGGAGTTACCTCATACGCGCATGTACACCACGCATGAAGCCACACTTGCACCGCAGCCTCGCGGATTTGCGCTCGCAGGCGTGCTATCCGCGCTGCTCTCGCTGGCCGGCGTCGTCGCCGCGACAGGTCTTGCCGTCTTTTTCGTCGCTCAATAAGCGACTACGCAGCGCGACGTACCGCGTCACCGGGCATCCTACCGCCCATGTCCACGCCACACATCGTCATCCTCGGCGGCGGCTTCGGCGGCCTGTACTGCGCCAGGGCACTACGCGAGGCGCCGTTCGACATCACGCTCGTCGACCGCAAGAACCACCACCTGTTCCAGCCGTTGCTCTACCAGGTCGCGACGGCCGCGCTCGATGCGAGCGACATCGCCGCGCCCCTGCGGCAGATCTTCGCGGCGCAAAAGAACGTGCGCGTGATCCTCGGCGAGGCCGTCTCCATCGACACCGCGCGACAGCGGGTCATCCTCGAGGACGCCGAGCTCGCCTACGACGGCCTCGTCATCGCGACCGGCGTCACGCACACGTACTTCGGGCACCCGGAGTACGAGAAGGTCGCGCCGGGGCTCAAGACGCTGGATGACGCGCTCGAGATCCGTCGCCGCGTGTTCTCTGCGTTCGAGGAGGCCGAGCGCACCGCGGATCCCGCCGAGCAGGCGCGGCTCATGACCTTCGTCCTCGTGGGCGGCGGCCCGACCGGTGTCGAGCTCGCGGGCGCGCTCGCCGAGATCGCGCGCGAGACGCTGCCCGGCGAGTTCCGGCACATCGATCCGACGGTCGCCAGGGTGCTCCTCGTCGAGGCGCACCCGAGCCTTCTGACGAGCTACCCGGAAGAGCTCCGCGATTCAGCAGCCGCTCAGCTGCGTGGCCTCGGCGTCGAGCTCAAGCTCGGCGCGCGCGTCACCGACGTCAACGAGCGGGGCGTCACCGTCGACGGTACGCTCATCCCGTCCGCGACCGTGCTGTGGGCGGCAGGCGTCGCGGCGTCACCGGTCGTGAAGTCGCTGGGGGTGCCACTCGATCGCTCGGGACGCGTGATCGTGGAGCCCGACCTGTCGGTCCCGGGCCACCCGAACGTGTTCGTCATCGGTGACCTTGCCGCGATGGTCTCCGACGACAAGCCCGTGCCCGGCGTGGCGCAGGGTGCGATGCAGGGCGGCGAGCGCGCGGCCGACAACCTGCGGCGCGTGTTCAACGGCGAGCGGACCGTGCCGTTTCACTACTGGGACAAGGGCTCGCTCGCGACGATCGGCCGCGCGCGTGCCGTCGCGGACCTCGGAAAGATCAAGCTCGGCGGACCGCTCGCCTGGTTGATCTGGGCGGGCATCCACATCCTGTTCCTCATCGGGTTTCGCAACCGCGTGAGCGTGGGGCTCAGCTGGGCGTGGGCGTGGCTCACGCGCGGTCGCCAGGCGCGGCTCATCACCGGTCGCACGCCGCAGCTCCACGGTGCCGCGAAGCAGACGGTCGCGGCACCGGAGACGGCGAAACAGGCCGTCGCGACGACCGGTTAGGTCGGAACCGGGTCGGCTACCGGCGGGCCCAGCGGCGGACCAAGGACTGGATCGGGCACGCGCAGACGACGCGCGAGCTCCTCGGTGTACGCCGCGATGCGGCTGGGCACGAAGTTGTAGTAGCGGAACTGGCCGTCTTTGCGAGGCTCGACGAGCCCCGCGTTCACCAGCTCCTTCAGGTGATGGGAAACCGTCGCCTGCGAGACGGGGCAGCAGCCGACGAGGGCTCCGCACGACATCTCTCCACCGCGGGCGATCTTCTCGAGCAGCTCCCGGCGCTGCGGGTCGGCCAACGCCTTGGAGATCTTGCAGAAGTCGCCAGGAGACATCGTCAGGTCATCACGTTTCTTTACAAAAAACGTAACCGTGCACGTGCGGCCGGTCAAGTGACCTTGACGCCGTAGTATCGATGCTTATCTATATGTCGATTACGGAGCATCACGTCCCAAGCTCCGCGAAAGGAAACAACAATGAGTCGCAACGCTGGCCACGCCCCTACCTTCGCCACCCCCACGACCGCCGCGGCAGCTCGTAGCAACGCGCGACGCCCGCCGAAGACATCGATGGTCATCAAAACGCCGAGGGACAAGGGAGGCCAGGCCATGCGCGAAAAGCGTCGCCGCGCGGAAGGCGGCGAGGTCGCCGCGACCGAGCTGGAGCAGGACGAGCCCACCCCGGACGGGATGGTCGCGGCCGACGAAGATGCCGGCGCGGGGCTCGCGCTGCCAGGCGTGCTCGCGCCGCAGAAGGTCGCGGTGTCCTCTCGCGAGACGTCGCACGACACGCTCGGTCGCTACATGGACGAGCTGCGCGCCTACCCGATCCTCGATCGCGACGAGGAGCGTACGCTCGCGCTCCACTACGAGAAGACGCAGGACCCGAACGCCGCACGTCGCCTCATCGGCTCGAACCTCCGCCTCGTGGTGAAGCTGGCGCGCGACTACCAGGGCGCGACGCAGAACCTCCTCGACCTCGTGCAGGAGGGCAACGTCGGCCTCGTGCGCTCGCTCAAGACCTACGAGCCGGCGCGTGGCATCCGCCTCTCGACGTATGCGTCGTGGTGGATCCGCGCATACATCCTCAAGTACATCCTCGACAACGCCCGCCTCGTGCGGTTCGGCAAGACCGAGGCGCAAAGGAAGCTGTTCTTCAACCTCCGCAAGGAGCGCGACAAGCTCGAGCAGGCCGGCATCACGCCGGACTCGCTGGCGCTGGCCGAGAAGCTGGGCGTGCCCGAGCGCGACGTCATCTCGATGGAGCGTCGTCTCGCGCAGCCCGATCTATCGCTCGACGCGCCCGTCGACCGCGAGGAGAGCGATGGTCGCTCGTTCATGGATCGCCTCGAGAGCCCCGCGCTCGAGCGTCCGGACTGGCTGGCCGAGGCGAGCGATCACCGCGAGCAGCTCCGTCGCACGGTCACCGGCTTCGCCGACACGCTGAAGGGCCGCGACCGGGTGATCTTCGACGAGCGCCTCTACGCCGACGACCCCGAGACGCTGCAGACGCTCGCCGACAAGTTCGGCATCAGCCGCGAGCGTACCCGTCAGCTCGAGCAGCGGATCGTCGATGGGCTGCGTCACTACGTCGTCGACCACCTCGACGGCGCCACGCTCGCCGCGATCCCTCTCGCAGCCTGACCTCTCCGCTCACCGCCGCTGGCCTGGCACGCATTGCGTGGTTAGGCTGGTGCGGTGGGTCGACCTGCGACGGACAAGAAGAGCGTCGCCACGGGCACTTCCACAACGAGCGTCGCCACGGGCACTTCCACAACGAGCGTCGCCACGCTCTTTGGGCCCGCGACCCGTACGTGGTTCGACGCGAGCTTCGCGAGCGCCACGCCCGTGCAGGCTCGTGGCTGGCCGCCCATCGTGGGCGGTGAGCATGCGCTCCTGTGCGCCCCGACGGGGAGTGGCAAGACGCTCGCGGCCTTTCTCGCTTGTCTCGATCGCCTCACGCGGACGCCCACTCGCAGCGGCGTCCGCGTCGTCTACATCTCGCCGCTGAAGGCGCTCGCGTACGACGTCGAGCGCAACCTCCGCGCGCCCCTCGCCGGGATCCAGCGGGCCGCCGACGGGCTCGGCATCTCGCTCACGCAGATCCGCACCGCGAGTCGCACCGGCGACACGCCCGCGAAGGAGCGCAGGCTCATCGGACGCGATCCATCCGAGATCCTCATCACCACGCCCGAGTCGCTGTACCTCATGCTCGGCTCCGAGGTCCGCTCCATCCTCACCGGTGTCGAGACGGTCATCGTCGACGAGATCCACGCGCTCGCGCCGACCAAGCGCGGCGCTCACCTCTCGCTCTCGCTCGAGCGCTTATCGGCGCTCGTCGTGGGCAACGGCGGCAAGGATCCGCAGCGCATCGGCCTGTCCGCCACGCAGCGTCCACTCGAGGAGGTCGCGCGCTTCCTCGGTGGGGCGCGGCCCGTCACGATCATCGACGCGGGCGAGAAGCCGCGGCTCGAGCTCACTGTCGAGGTCCCCGTCGACGACATGGAGGCGCCACCGCCTGTCGCGCCACCATCGGCGCACGAGCCGCGCAAGAAGGTCGGCGCCGAGCGGCTGTCCACGGACTCGACCGCCGCCGAGGATCGGCGCGGCGTCTGGCCGGCGCTGCACGATCGTGTCCTCGACCTCATCGCGTCGCACCGATCGACCATCGTGTTCACCAACAGCCGCCGCCTCTGCGAGCGGTTCGCGCAGCGCATCAACGAGCTCTGGGCCGAGCGCGGCCACGACGACGTGCTCGTGCGCGCACACCACGGCTCCATCGCGCGCGAGACCCGAGTCGAGATCGAGGAACTGCTGAAGGAAGGCAAGCTGCGCGGCATCGTGGCGACGAGCTCGCTCGAGCTCGGCATCGACATGGGCGCGGTCGATCTCGTGGTGCAGATCGAGTCGCCCGGCGCCGTGTCACGCGGCCTGCAGCGCGTCGGTCGCGCGGGCCACTCCGTCGGCGAGAAATCGATCGCAAAGATCTTCCCCAAGTTCAAGCAGGACCTGCTCGAGACCACCGTCGTCGCGCGCCGCATGCTCGACGGCGAGGTCGAGCCCATCCGCGTCCCTCGCAACGCGCTCGATGTCCTGTCGCAGCAGATCGTCGCGATGACCGGCGACCGCGCGCGCAGCGTCGACGAGATCGAGACGCTCGTGCGCGGCGCGTATCCGTACCAGACGCTGTCGCGCGAGCTGCTCGTCTCGGTGCTCGACATGCTGGCCGGACGCTATCCATCGGACGACATCGCCGATCTGCGGCCGCGCGTCGTGTGGGATCGCTCCACGGATCAGGTGGTCGCGCGCAAGGACGCCAAGCTCATCGCCGTCGTCAACGCGGGCACCATCCCCGATCGGGGCATGTTCGGCGTCTACCTCGAGGGCGGCGGTCCGCGCGTCGGCGAGCTCGACGAGGAGATGGTCCACGAGTCGCGCACGGGCCAGGTGTTCCTGCTCGGCGCCTCGAGCTGGCGCATCACCGAGATCAGCCGCGATCGCGTGGTGGTGAGGCCGGCGCCGGGCGAGCCGGGGCGCATGCCGTTCTGGCGTGGCGAGGGACCGGGGCGTCCCATCGAGCTCGGGCGTGCCATCGGCGCCTTCCTGCGCGAGATGGAGCCGAAGCTCGATCAGCCCGCGGCCGCTCGCAAGCACCTGCAGAACGTTTACCAGCTCGACGAGCGCGCGGCCGAGAACCTGCGGCGCTACCTCGACGAGCAGCGCGCTGCGACGGGGCAGCTGCCGACGGATCGTTCGCTCGTCGTCGAGCGCTTCCGCGACGAGCTCGGCGACTGGCGCGTGTGCCTGCTGTCGCCGTTCGGGGCGCGCGTCCATGCCCCGCTCGCGCTCGCGCTCGAGGCCAAGCTCGCGCAGAAGACCGGCCACGAGGCGCAGGCGCTCTACTCCGACGACGGCATCGTGCTCCGGCTCGCCGATGCCGAGGCCCCGCCGGCCCTCCAGGATCTGCTGCCCGAGCCGGAGGAGCTCGAGGAGCTGCTCCTCGGCGCGCTGCGGGCCTCGTCGCTGTTCGCGAGTCACTTCCGCGAGAATGCGGCGCGCGCGCTGCTCCTGCCGCGACGGCGTCCGGGCAAGCGCACGCCGCTGTGGGCGCAGCGCCTCAAGGCGCAGACGCTGCTCGGCGTCGCGGGAAAATATCCGAGCTTCCCCATCGTGCTCGAGACCTTTCGCGAGTGCATGAACGACATCTTCGACGTGCCTGCGCTCGTCGAGCTGCTCGCGCAGCTGCGCTCGAGGCAGGTGCGGCTCGTCGAGGTGGAGACGCCGCGTGCGTCGCCATTTTCGCGCTCGCTCGCGTTCGCGTACGTATCCGCCTACCTGTACGAGGGCGACGCGCCGCTCGCCGAGCGCAAGGCGCAGGCGCTCACGCTCGATCGCGATCTCCTGCGCGAGCTGCTCGGCGACGTGGAAATCAAGGAGCTGCTGGATCCGGCCTCGCTCGACGAGGTCGAAGCGGAGCTGCAGTCGCTCGCGGACGATCGGCACGTGCGCTCGGCCGACGGTGTGCACGACCTGCTGCGGCGCATCGGCGACCTGTCCGTCGACGGCGTTGCGCTTCGTACCGATGGCGACGTGCTGCCCATGCTCGAGACGCTGCGTGGCAGCGGTCGCGCGGTGGAGGTTCGCCTCGGTGGCGAGCCGCGCTGGATCGCGGTCGAGGACGTGGCGCGCTATCGCGACGCGCTTGGCGTGCCGGTGCCTTCCGGAGTTCCGCGCGCGTACCTCGAGCCCGTGACCGATGCGCTCGAGTCGCTCGTGCTGCGCTGGGCTCGCACGCACGCGCCGTTCTCGGCCGAGTCGCTGGCGACGCGCTGGGGCCTCTCCGCGGCGCAGCTCGGGCCGGTCGTGCGACTGCTGGTCATCACCGGGCGCCTGCTCGAGGGTGCGTTCCGCACCGACGGACGACCCGATGGACTCTGCGACCCCGAGGTGCTGCGGCGCCTGCGTCGCCATACGCTCGCGAAGCTGCGCAAGGAGATCGCGCCGGTCGATCCGCTCACGCTCGCGCGGTTCTTGCCGTCGTGGCACGGCGTCGTGGATTCGCTGAAGGTCGAGCCGCCGCGCGGTCAGGGCATCGACAGGCTACGCGAGGCACTGTATGCGCTCGAGGGCCTCGCGGTGCCGTTCTCCGAGCTCGAGAATCGGATCCTGCCGTCGCGTCTCCGCGACTACCAGCCGCGTCTGCTCGACGAGCTCGGCGCAGCCGGTGAGCTCGTGTGGGTCGGTCACGGCGCGATCGGCAGCGACGATGGACGCGTCGCGCTCTACTTCCGCGAGCACGTGGGTCGTCTGCTCGATCCGCCGGAGCCCTTCGTCGGCGAGCCCTTGCACGCGACGATCCTCTCGTACCTCGAGCAGCGCGGCGCCGCGTTCTTCGCGCAGCTCCAGGCCGCGGCACCGACGACGCTCACGCACGAGGTCGAGGCCGCGGTGTGGGACCTCGTGTGGGCGGGGCAGATCACCAACGACACGTTCTCCCCGCTGCGCGCGCTGGCGCTGCCGAAGAAGGGCGCGCGCACCATCACGCGCAGGCCGGGAAGCGTCCGGCCACAGCCGACGCTGGCGGGCCGCTGGTCGCTCGCGCGCGCGCTCGCGGGGCAAGCAGGCACCGCCGCCGATCACACCGCGTCCTCGCACGCGCGCGCGCTGATGCTGCTCGAGCGCTACGGTGTGGTGACGCGCGAGGCGGCGCAGCACGAGGAGATCGTCGGCGGCTTCGGCGCGGTCGCGGGGGTGCTGCGCGCGATGGAGGAGTCGGGCAAGGTGCGTCGCGGCTACTTCGTGGAGGGGCTGTCGGGCTCGCAGTTCGCGTTACCGGGCGCGCTCGATCGCCTGCGGGCCGCTCGCACGGACGACGAGGCGTCGACTCTCGTGCTCTCCGCCATCGATCCCGCGAATCCGTTCGGCCTCTTCGTCGACTGGCCGGCGCTCGACGCTGGCGCGGGGGACACGGGCCGGCCGCGTCGCGCCGCGGGTGCGCTCGTGGTCCTCGTCGATTCGCGTCCCGCGCTGTTCGTCGAGCGCGGCGGCAAGAAGCTGCTCGTCTTCCAGCGCGCGCCCGACGCGGCCGATCCGCTGCCGCGCGCCATCGATGCCCTGCGAGCGACGCTCGCGAAAAAGGGTCTGCGCATCGCCGAGATCAACGGCAGGCCGGCGCTGCGCTCACCGATGGCAGGCGTGCTCGAGCGTGCGGGCTTTCGAGTCGAGCCCGGTGGCCTGATGCTCGAACGGGCCTGAGCTACCGCTTGGACATGAAGGCCATGAAGGCCTCCATGGTCTCGGGGGCGGTCAGGCGCTCCCTGAAGAGCACGAGCTCGCGCTTCATGGCCTCGTCGACGAGCGACGCGGTGCCGGCCTTGAGGAGCTGACGCGTGAGGCGTACGGCCTCGGCGGGCAAAGCGGCAATCTCGGCGCCGATCTCCTCGGCGGCCGCGTCGAGCTCGGCCTCCGCGACGATGCGGCTCACGAGGCCAGCCGCGTGCGCCTCCTTTACGTCGAAGGGCCGCGACAGCATGAGCCACGCGGCGGCGCGCTGACGACCGACGAGCGCGGGCACGAGCACGCTCGCCGCAGCCTCGGGCACGAGCCCCAGCTTCGTGAACGGCATGTGGAAGCGTGCGCGATCCGAGGCGAGGACGACATCGCAGTGGAGCAGCATCGTGGTGCCGATGCCGACCGCGGGACCATCGACGGCGGCGACCATCGGCTTGTCGAACGACATGAGCGCGGTGAGGAAGCGCACGACGGGCGTGTCCTCCGACGTGGGCGGGTGCTGCATGAAGTCGCCGATGTCGTTGCCGGCGGTGAACACGCCGGGCGAGCCGAGGAAGAGCACCGAGCGTACCTTGTCGTCGCTGGCGGCCTGCGCGAGGGCGGCCGTGAGCAGCTCGTACATCGCCATGGTGAGCGCGTTCTTCTTGTTCGCGCGGTTGAAGGCGATGCGCAGCACGGTGCCGCGGAGCTCGGTTACGACGAGGGCGTTGTCCATGCCCGGACACTACTTCACGGCCCGCGGGACCGCATCCCCGTTTCGGTCATCATAAGGAGCGATGCCCGAGGGCGATACCATCCACAAGCACGCCGCGGACTTCCGCGCGGGGTTCGTCGGACGGCGCGTCGAGCACGTGCGGCGTGGCGGCGTGGTCGAGCCGCTGCTGTCGGGCGCCGAGCTCGTATCGGCAGACGCGACCGGGAAGAACCTGTCGCTGCGGTTCATCCGGGACGGGGTGGATGGCGCTGCCATCGTCGTCCGCGTGCACCTCGGCATCGCGGGCACGTGGCGCACAGGTCCGAAGTCGCGCTTCAAGACCATGTCGCGCGCGGCCTCTCCACTCGAGCTCGACTTCGGCGAGCGCGTCGCGTTCGTGTACCGGCCGAGCGAGGTGCGCGTCGAGCGCGAGTCCTTCACGAAGCCGCTGTCGCACCTCGGCCCGGACCTGCTCGGCGAGGAGCCCGACTGGTCCGACGTGCTGCGTCGCGCGCGCGAGCCCATCCATGCGGATCGTCCGCTCGGCGAGCTGCTGCTCGATCAGCGCGTGTCGGCGGGCATCGGCAACGTCTACAAGAGCGAGCTGTGCTTCCTCGAGAAGCTGCACCCGTTCCTGCGCGTCGACGAGGTCGGCGACGACAAGCTGCTCGCGATCTTCCAGCTCGCCCGCCGCCTGCTCTTCACCAACCTCGGCGACTGGCGACGCACCACGACGGCCGATCGATCGCGCGGCGAGCTGCCCACGCGCGGCAAGGGTCGCCACTGGGTCTACGGCCGCCAGGGACGCGCGTGCTACGACTGCGGCACCCTCATCCAGCGCAAGGCGATGGGCCCGGACCTCCGCGCTGCGTTCTGGTGCCCCCGCTGCCAGGCGCCCTGAACACCTTGTCGCTTCGTTACGTCATGGACAACCACCGGACATGGGGGGACGCTGACATGAACACAGGAGTCGTCTTGCAGCAGCCTCGGTCCCGACTCGTCGCCTTCCTCGTCGCGCTGCTGCTCGCGGCGCTGCCCACCTTCGCGCTGGCAAAGAAGAAGCCGCGCAAGGATGGTATCCACAAGCTCGTCGACGACGGCGCCAAGGCCGTCAAGGCATCCAAGGCGCAGAAGCTCGAGGCGCACGCGTCGGAGCAGGACGTGATCAGGTCCATCGAGGACGCGTTCGGCCCGATGACCGGCTCGCTGCCCGAACAGAACCAAGTGTACGCGCTCTTCGTCGCGCCGACCGTCGATCGCGCGACGCTGGACGCGATCCGCGCGCGTCGCGACGCGCTCGATGGCAAGGTCGCGGACAGCCTCGTCGTCGCCTTTCAACGCATCCACCACATCCTCGACGCGAAGCAGCGGGCCACGCTCGTCGACTGGGCGCGCCAGAAGCTGCTCGGCAAGAAGCAGAAGAACCTGCTCAAGCAGAAGCTGATGACCGGCGTGATCAACCTCGTCGTCGAGGGCGTGATGGAGCAGATCGGCGCCGCGGAGCCCGAACGCGTGGTGGTGCGACAGGTCCGCGACCAGGTGCTCGACGCGGTGAAGACGGCGCGCGGCGACCACGTCGAGATGTGCGATCAGCTGGGCGCCATCTTCACCGCGCCGGAGGTCGACAAGGTCGCGCTCGAGCAGTTCCGCCAGCAACACGAGCACGACGTGCAAGCGCTGCTCGTCGTCCTCGAGCAGGCGTTCCTCGACCTGCACGCCGGCCTCACGCCCGAGCACCGCGGAAAGCTCGTCGCGCTCGTGCAGAACCAGTCGCTCGCCGCGTCGAAGAACGCGAGTGACACCGACGACTCGGACAACGGTTTCCAGTGAAGCGCCTCGTCATCGAGTCCGTGGGCAACAACGGCGACACGCCGATCCGGCGGCTCGGGTCCACAGCGGGTCGTCCTGCCGGCGTGCAGCACAGCACGGTTGCGCTGGACGTAGGCGCCGGTGCTACGCTCGATTCGTGACCCCGGTCGACGAGCTCGCGACGCTGTTACGCCCGTCTGGGGGAGGCGTCTTCCTGCTGAGCACGGGACGCGCGGAGCAGCTCGCGGTGCAGAAGCGGCTGTACGCAGGCGAGCTCTCCGGCGGAGACGACGAGGCGGCGATCCACGGCGCGTTCGTCGCCCGGCTACACCGCATCGCCGGGGCGCGCGCGTTCCTCATCGGCGCGCCATCCGACATCGGCGCGGGCTACCGGCGCGGCGCGAACCTCGGGCCGTGGGGCATCCGCCAGGCGCTGCTGGCCGAGCGTCCCGACTGGCCGGGGGAGCTCGCAGCGCTCGGTGTGCTCGACATCGGCGACGTCTTCGTCGTGCCGCAGCTGCTGCACGACGACACGCTGTCCGAGTCGCAGCGCTCGGCGTCGGCGGCGGCGCTCTATCCGCTGGTCGATCTCGAGACGCGCAGGACGCTGCCGGTCTCGCCGCTGTCGATCCTCGAGCGCGCCATCGATCTGATCTTCGCCATCAACCCGCGCATCGTCCCGCTCGTCATGGGCGGCGATCATTCGAACGCGTGGCCGGTCACCGCGGCGCTCGGCAAGATCCGGCCGAAGGGCTCGTTCGCGGTGGTGCAGCCCGACGCCCACACCGATCTGCTCTCCGAGAGGCTCGGCATCAAGTACTGCTTCGCGACGTGGAGCTACCACGCCAACGAGCTCATGGGCCGCGGCGGCCGCATGGTGCAGGTCGGCATCCGCGCGACACGCTACGACCGCGGTCACTGGGAGGGCACGCTGGGCGTCCGGCAGTTCTGGGCCGACGAGTGCCGCCGTGATCCCGCCGCCGCGCTCGACGCCATCGAGGCCCACGTGCGTTCGCTCCACGTCGACGGCATCTACTTCTCCAACGACATCGATGGCACCGACGACAGCTGGGCGTCGGCAACGGGCACGCCGGAGGCCGCGGGCCTCGAGCCGGAGTTCGTGCTGGCGCTCATCCGAAGACTCGGGCGCACCACGAAGATCATCGCCGGTGACGTCATGGAGGTCGCGCCTCCGCTCGGGCCCACGCCCGCCGATGCGGATCGCACGTGCCGGCTCGCGGCCTCGTATCTGCGCGAGACGATGTACGCCGCGCTCGGCGCTGCACCGCCGCCCTGACGTCGTGTTATCACCCCGTCATGTCGAAGACGGCCTGCGTTGCTCTGCTCTGCGTGCTCACGGTCCCTGCCCTCGCCAAAAAGCCCACGCCCTCGAAGAAGGGCACGGCGATGGAGGCAAAAGCATTCATCGCGAGGGTCAACGACGACCTCAAGGCGCTGTGGGTCCGACAGGCGACCGCCGACTGGATCAAGGCGACGTACATCACCGGCGACACCGAGCGCAACTCGGCAGCCGCGGCCGACGACGTGATGGCGTACCTCTCGACCGCGCAGAAGAACGCCGCGCGCTACGACGGCGTCACCGTCGATCCCGAGACCGAGCGCATGCTCTACCTGCTGCGCATGAGCGCGGTCCTGCCCGCGCCCGCGGACGCGAAGAAGCGCGGCGAGCTCGCCGAGATCTCCGCGAAGCTCGAAGGGATGTACGGCGCCGGCAAGGTCTGCACCGATGCGAAGCACTGCCGCGATCTCGCCGCGCTCGAGGACGTGATGGCGCGCAGCCACGATCCGAACGAGCTGCTCGAGGCGTGGAACGGCTGGCGCACGATCTCGCGCCCGATGCGACCGATGTACCAGCGCCTCGTCGAGCTCACCAACGAGGGTGCGCGCGAGGTCGGCTTCTCGGACACCGGCGCGATGTGGCGCTCGGGCTACGACATGACGCCGGTCGCGTTCGAGAAGGAGATCGATCGCCTCTGGGAGCAGCTGCGTCCGCTCTACGAGCAGCTCCACTGCTACGTGCGCGCCAGGCTCGCGAAGACGTACCCTGGCAAGATCTCACCACACGGTCCGATCCCGGCGCACCTGCTCGGCAACATGTGGGCGCAGGACTGGAGCAACATCTACCCGCTCGTCGAGCCGTACAAGGGGCAGGCGTCGCTCGACGTGACGAGCGAGCTCAGGCGTCAGAGCTATACGCCGGAGCGCATCGTGAAGCTCGGCGAGTCGTTCTTCACGTCGATGGGCCTCGACCCGCTGCCGCAGACGTTCTGGCAGCGCTCGCAGTTCGTACACCCACGCGATCGAGACGTGGTGTGCCACGCGAGCGCGTGGGACGTGCAGTACGACAACGATCTGCGCATCAAGATGTGCATCAAGATCGACGAGGACAACCTCGTCACCGTGCACCACGAGCTCGGGCACGACTACTACTTCCACTCGTACTACACGCTCCCGGCGCTCTTCCAGCAGGGCGCGAACGACGGCTTCCACGAGGCGATCGGCGACGCGCTCACGCTCTCGATCACGCCGGCATACCTGAAGAAGATAGGCCTCGTGAGGGCCGTGTCGACGGACGAGAAGGGCCTCATCAACTTCCAGATGAAGAACGCGCTCGAGAAGCTCGCGTTCCTGCCGTTCGGCCGCATCGTCGACGAGTGGCGCTGGGACGTGTTCTCGGGCAAGACCAAGCCCGCCGACTACAACAAGGCGTGGTGGGCGCTCAGGCAGAAGGTGCAAGGGGTCTCGGCGCCCAACGAGCGCTCCGAGCAGGACTTCGACCCCGGCGCGAAGTACCACGTCCCCGCGAACACGCCGTACGCGCGCTACTTCCTCGCGCGCGTCCTCCAGTTCCAGTTCCACCGCGCGATGTGCAAGGCCGCCGGCCTCAACGGCCCGCTCAACGAATGCTCGATCTACGGCAACCACGTCGCTGGCGACAAGCTGCGCGCGATGCTGGCGCTCGGCGCTTCCAAGCCGTGGCCCGAGGCGCTCGCGGTCCTGACGGGCGAGAAGGACATGGATGCGAGCGCGATCCTCGACTACTTCAAGCCGCTGTCGGCCTGGCTGGCGGAGGAGAACAAGGGGCAGACGTGCGGCTGGTAACATCTCGTTGATAGGCCACACGAGGTTCACCCCATGACGCTCACCCCACTGCGCTTCGTCGTTCTGATCGTCGGTCTCCTGTGCGCTGCCACGCCGTGTCCGGCCGATGCGCCGCCGAAGGTCGTGCAGGTCGCGGAGCCGCCGGCCTTCACCCTGGCCGAGCTCGACGAAGGCATCCACGCCAAGGGCCGCAACACGTACGAGATCGCACGACCGCTCGTCGATCGGGTGCTGGCGAACACGGAGCTGCTGGTGCGCAGCGTGCGGCTCGTGCCGATCCAGATGGATGGTGCGCCGTCCGGCTTCAAGCTCTACGCGATCCGGCCGGCCTCGATCTTTGGCCGGCTCGGCCTGCAGAACGGCGACCTCGTGCGTGCGATCAACGGACGCCCGTTCAAGAGCGCCGACGACGCGCTCTTGCTGTACGCGTCGCTTCGTCGAGCCTCGGAGCTGAAGATCGACATCGAGCGAGCGAGCGGTCGCTCATCGCTCACCTGGCGGATCCGCGCGTCCAAATGACGAACCACACGAGCTGAACGATCGCCACGCCGCCCGCGATCGCCGCCACCATCGACATCCCGCTGAACACCCAGGCGACGGCCGGCAGCGCCAGCAGTCGCACGACCTCGAGTGACCGCGCCCAGCGCTTGCTCTCGACGAGCCCCGCGACCGCGACGATGGACACGATCACGAACGTCGCAGCGAGGACGAGCGCGAGCCACGACGTCCCCGCCCGGGCCTGCGTGAGCACGGGCACCGCCAGCGCGACGAGCGCGAAGGCCACGGTCGTGTAGATGTCGAGCGCCCGGCTCGTGTGCACCTCGTAGCGTCGCTGGCCGTCGCGCGTGACCTCCGGGATCGACACGGGTCCACCGAGGGCTGCCGGCCGCCATTCCGGTGGGCGCACGAACGCCTGCAGCTTGTCGACGAGGCGTGGCGAGGCCCGGAAGATGGCGCCGATCTCCGCCCAGTACGAGAGGTTCGCCCACAAAGGGTTCCAGCTCTTGAGCGGCTTCACCGTGCCGAACGCGGGCGCCTCCGACTCCTTTGCCCACGTGCCGAACAGGCGGTCCCACAGGATGAGGAAGCCGCCATAGTTCTTGTCGATGTAGGGCGGGTTGATGGCGTGGTGACAGCGGTGGTTGCTCGGCGTGTTGAAGATCCCGTCGAGGACACCGAGCCGACCGATGCCACGCGTGTGTGGCCAGAACTGCCACAGCGTGTGCAGGGTGAACACGGTGAAGAACATCGCGGGCGGGAAGCCGAGCAGCGCGAGCGGCCAGTGGAACGGCGCAATGACGAGCGGCTCGACCCAGCCCTGCCGAAGCGCGACCGCGAGGTTGTACTCCTCGCTCTGGTGGTGCACGCCATGCACGGCCCACAGGAAGTTGATGCGATGGCTCGCGCGGTGGAACCAGTAGTACGCCACGTCGACGGCAAGCCACAGCACGACCCACGCGACCGGGGAACGCGGCGAGATGTCGAGCACGTGGAAGCGCGTGAAGAGCCACGTGTAGACGCCGAGCTCGACGACGTAGAGGAACACCTGCAACGTCTGCTGGCCGATGCCGCAGGAGAGATCGGCGATGGCGTCGTGCAGACGGTACACGGGATCACGCCAGCCCCGCAGCGCGATGCGCTCGACGGCGATGAGCACGAAGAACACAGGAATGGCCACCGCGATGAGGCGTGCGTCCATGTACCAAGCGTAGCAGGCCCGGGGACGCGGGCCCTCTGCTATCATTTCGCCGATGCGTTACGTCGCTCCGTGGCTCGTGCTCTTCCTGGCCGCGTGCAGCCCCAGGGCCTCGACGGTCGCGTCCACGCGCTCCGCCCTCACGGGGCAAGACGGCGACAAGACCGTCGCGAACGGCGAGGTCGTCAATCTCTACAGGGCGCTCGCCGCAGATGCCGCGGCCGGAGCCACCTCGCTCACGGTCACCGACGCGACGGGCTACGCAGCGGGCGACATGGTCCTCGTCGTCGGTGTGCAGGGTGCGACCATCGATACGAGCGACTCGGCCGCGTACGGCACCGTCAGCGCGCTCGGTGCCGCGGGGGCCAACGAGCTGTGGCTGCTCGCGAGCGTCACCGGCAACGTGCTCGGGCTCGACACGAGCTGCGGCCTCACCGGCCTCGCCAACGCCTATCCGCTCGCGTCTCACCCGCAGGTCGTGCGCGTGCCGCAGTACAAGACGCTCACGGTGCCGATCGGCGTCACGCTGACGGGCAAGCCGTGGGACGGCGCCACCGGCGGCTTCATCGCCGCGCACGTGCAGACCACCGCCGACATCGAAGGCATCGTCGACGCGAGCGGCCTCGGCCTGCGCCCGGGCAATCCGGCGGCAGGCACCGCGAGCCCGGGCGGCGGCGTCGTCGCGTATCGCAGCGCCTCCCTCGTCGGTGGCGAGAAGGGCGAGAGCATCGCCGGCTCGAGCGCCGACTACGACGGCCTCGGTGGTCGCTACGGCCGCGGCGCACCCGCGAACGGCGGCGGCGGTGGCGATGGCTACCTCGGCGGCGGCGGCGGCGGCGCGAACGCGACCACCGCGAGCGGCACCTACAGCGGACAGGGCACGATGCTCTCCACCGTCACGGGTGGCAGCGCGTGGATGCTCGACCCGAGCTTCGCGCAGCGCGGCGGCCCGGGCGCGGGACGCGGCGGCTACACGTACTCCGCGTCCAACCAGGACGCGACGCAGGTCGGCCCCGGCGACGCGAGCTGGAGCGGAGACGATCGCGAGCAGGTGGGCGGCCTCGGCGCTCACGCGCTCGTGTCGGGGGGGCGCATCTTCCTCGGCGGTGGAGGCGGCGCGGCGCAGCTCGACGGCACCACGACCGCTAGCACCGACGGCACCGGTGGTGGCGTCGTCTTCCTCGTGGCGAGCTCGCTCACCGGCGCAGGCTCCGTGCGCGCGAACGGCAGCGACGGGCGCGACGGGCAGCTCGTGGGCAATGGCCTCTTGCTGGCTCCCTCCGGAAACGGCGGTGGCGGTGGCGGTGGCGGCGGCGTGATCGCGCTGCGCACGGTCGGGAACACCACGCTCACTGTCTCCGCGCACGGCGGCGCGGGCGGACAGGTCACGACCACGGGCGTCTTCCCTGTCGGCGTCGCACCAGCGACGGGGCCCGGCGGTGGCGGTGCGGGCGGCGTGATCGCGCTCGGCGCCTCGCTGACCATCGGTGCCTCCGACATCAAGGGCGGGCTCGGGGGCACGACCACCGCCTCGGCGCTGTCCGAGTTCCCGTCGAACGGCGCGAGCGCGGGCGACACGGGCGTCCTCGTCACCGGCGTCGCTGCGGGTGCAGCGCCCATCGCGTGTCTGCCTGCCGACGTGTCCATCGCGCTCGTGAGCTCCGCCGGGACGGTCCAGGCAGGAACGAGCTACAGCTACACTGCCACGGTCACGAACAGCGGTCCCGACGCCGCATACGACCTCATCACGACGCTCACGCTCCCGTCGGGCGTCACCGGCGGCACGATCACCGCGACGGGATGGTCGTGCGTGCTCGTTGCCCAGGTGCTGACGTGCACGCAGCCCGTGCTGCTGTCGGGCGCGGTCACGACCATCACCATCGCGGCCACGGCACCATCGACGGCCGGCACGATCACCGCGTCCGCGCAGGTGAGCTCGAGGCAGGATCCGAACGCCATGAACAACAGCGCCAGCACCGACGTCATCGTCAAGCTGCCCGAGGCCGACCTCTCGCTCACGTTCGGCGCGCCGACGGCGACCGCGTCGAACGAGACGTTCACGTACACATTCGCCGTCGTCAACAACGGCCCGGCATCGGCTCCGTCGCTGCAGATCGTCGACGTCCTCCCCGCGGGTATCACGTTCGTGAGCGCGACCGGTGGTGGCTTCACGTGCACCGGCACCTCCACCATCACGTGCTCGCACGGCGCGCTCTTGGCCACTGCGTCCAGCTCGGTCACGCTCACGGTCACGGCACCTCCGCTCTCTTCGACCACCGACAGCCTCAACAGCGGCACCGTCAGCCTCACGAGCTCTGGCGTGGTGGACAGCAGCTCGGCGAACGACACCGCGAGCGGCACCACGACCATCACGCCGGTCGACCTCTCCATGACCAAGGCGGACCTCTTCGATCCGGTCACCACGGGCGGTGCGCTGAGCTACACGCTCACGGTTCAGAACCCGTCGAACGTCATCGCCCACTCCGTCGAGGTCGACGATGTACTGCCGGTGGGCACGACGTTCGTCAGCGCCACCGGCTCGGGATGGACGTGCGGCCTCGATACGCCGGGCACCACCATCGTCTGCACGCGTCCGACGATCGCTGCCGTGGCGACGCGCACCATCAGCGTCGCGCTCTCCGCACCCACGAGCGCGACCACCGTCACCAACACGGCCACGGTCAAGGCGACCGCCACGGACCCGCTCGTGGGCAACAACACGTCCACCGTGCAGACGACCGTGAACCTGCCGCCGCCGGGCAATGATGATCTCTCTGTGACCGCGTCGGGCGCACCAGATCCGGTCGCGCTCGGCATGTCACTCGTCTACACGGTTGCCATCGCCAACGCGGGTCCAACCACGGCCACGGCCGTGCAGCTCGTCGGCACGCTGCCCTCCACGGCCACGTACGTCTCCGCGACCGGCACGGGCTGGACCTGCACGCAGAGCATGAGCTCGCTGTCGTGCTCGCTGAGCGACAGCGTCCCCATCGGGCCTGCTGCGCCGCTCACCATCACGATGACCGCGCCCGGCGGGGTGGGCAGCATCGACGCGGTCTTCACCGTCACCGCCGCACAGAACGACACCGTCATCTCGAACAACACCGCGTCCGTCACGACGAGCGTCATCGATCCCGCGGTGCCGAACCAGCCGCCGACGCTCACGGTGGATCGCGGGCTCACCACGCCGGAGGACACGCCGCTCTCCCTCGGCACGTCGATCACCATCGGCGATCCAGACTCCGGCAGCGATCCGATCGAGCTCGACATCACCGCGACGAGCTGCGTCCTCACGCTCTCGACGACAACCGGCCTGCAGTTCCTCGAGGGCGACGGCGTCCTCGACCCGGTGCTGCGCGTGCGCGCCTCTACCGCCGCGCTGACGCTCGCGCTCTCCGGCGCCACGCTCGTGCCCTACCCCAACTTCGATGGCGCCGCCTCGCTGACGCTCCACGCCGACGACCTCGGTCACGACGGCGCGGGCTCGCCCGGCACCGCGGACGCGACGCTCGTCGTCACGGTCACGCCGGTCGACGATCCGCCCATCGCCGTCTTGGACGACTTCACCGTGAACGCCAACGTCTCGACAACGCTCGACGTGCTCGCCAACGATCGCATCGGTCAGCCCGGCCAGA
Organism: Polyangia bacterium; assembly: GCA_039923495.1. Taxonomy (GTDB): domain Bacteria; phylum Myxococcota_A; class Polyangia; order Palsa-1104; family Palsa-1104; genus JBDTCO01. The sequence continues at coordinate 39,621 of JBDTCO010000029.1, read as the reverse complement.
TCCTCGCCGTTGCCAGCGTGAGCCCTCCCGCACACGGCGTGGCGACGCTCACGGATGGCGTCGTCACCTACGATCCCACGCCCAACTACGTCGGCGACGATAGCTTCGCGTACGCCGTCACGGACGGCATCGTGCAGGCCGACGCAACTGTCACCCTCCACGTGCGGCCCTACGCGCCCCCCACCAGCGATCGCCTCGGCGGCGGCGCGGGCTGCAGCGCTGCGCCGGGCGCTGCAGGAGGCCCGAGCGGGCTGTTCCTGCTCGCGGTCGTCTACCTGATGATGCGGCGCTCGCGGAACCAGTCGTACTGCTCCCCGAGCGCCGCGAACACGGACGTCGGCCGGTAGCCGAGCTCGCGCTGCGCCTTCTCGGTGCTCGCGCGCTTGCCACGACCGAGCAGCTTGATGGTGCCGGGCGTGAAGCGCGGTGGCGTCCGCGGGAAGAAGCTGCGCATGAACGCGCTCGACAGGTGTGCCACGGGCATCATCATGCTCGGCGGTACGCGCAGCCGAGGGCGCGCCTTGCCGGTGAGGCGCTCGAGCTCGTCGAGGAGCTCGTCGACGGTGCACAGCCGGCCGGACAGGATGTAGCGCTGCCCTGCGCGTCCGTGCTTCATCGCCAGGAGGTGCCCCGCAACGACATCGCGCATCGCGACGAGCTCGAACGAGCCGGGGATGTACGCCGGGATCCGCCGCTCGGAGAAGTCGATGATGGTCTTGCCCAGCGACGATGGCTTCACGTCCCACGGCCCGACGATGCCGGACGGATTCACGATCACCGCATCGAGGCCGCTGGCGTACGCACGGTGGACCTCGAGCTCGGCCATGCTCTTCGAGAGGTCGTAGTCGAGGTCGGTGTCGAACGGATCGAGCGCGCACGTCTCGTCGCTGACGCCGCCGTCGGGCGCCCGACCCACGGCGCCGAACGACGAGCAGAACACGACGCGCTGCACGCCTTTGGCGAGACACGCGCTCATCACGTGCTGGGTGCCGCGCACGTTGACGTCGAAGATCTCCCTTCGTGCGCCAGCCCGAAGCGAGACGAAGGCGGCGAGGTGGTACACGTGATCGCAACCGGCCATCGCCCGCGCGATGCCGGCCTCATCGTGCAGGTCGCCGACGACCTCCTCGAGGTCGAGGCCGCGGAGCGCGCGGTCGCCCTTGTTGCGGACGAGCGCCTTCACGGCCTCACCACGCTCGAGGAGCGCTCGCACGAGGTTCGCGCCGACGTGCCCCGTACCCCCCGTGACGAACGTCTTTCCCACGCTGCGCCCGAACATACCTCGCAAGGAGGTGCGTATCATCAGGGCATGCGGACGCTCTGCCTCGCCCTGCTCGTCCTTGGCTGCACGCCTGCGCTCGCGGACGATGCCCCGCCGAAGCCGCCGAAGAAGAAGCGGGTCTGGCCGAAGCGTCACAGGGAGAAGATGCCGCACGTCGGGCTCGAGGCGCCCAATCGGCCGGTCGTCGGCATCGAGCCGCCGGACGAGCCGCTACGGCCTCACACGCCCGGCCCTCTCGAAGGCACGCGCGTGGGCACCTCGGCCACGTCCGAGCCGGTCGGGAAGCGGCGACCCGACCCATCGACGAAGATCGAGCCACCGACGCCGACGTACGGCGACCCGCCGAAGCCGTGAAGTGGCTCTGCGCGCTGCTGCTCGTCACCAGCAGCGCGCGCGCCGGCTCGTTCTCGCTCACAGAGCTCGACGCACTCCTCGAGCGAGAGCCCGAGCACGCTGTGGACCTGGTGCCGCTGCTCCCCGACGAGCTGCGCCAGAACTTCACGTTCGTGTACGCGAGCCGCAGTCCGTTCGCGGCGAGCATCACGCCGTCGCAGCCACGCGTCATCCTGTTCTCGAACGACGCGCGCTTCGTGATGACGTTCATCGGGTCGCCGACCGCACCGGGCCACGACGTCCTCGAGGTGCTCGCTTTCGATGACGCCACGCACCGCTTCGTGCCATCGGTGCGAACGCTCAACGGCGCGACTGGCCCGGCCAAGGATGCGACGACGTGCGCGCGGTGCCACGGCGCCGACACACGTCCGATCTTCGACTCGTACCCGCTGTGGCCAGGCTTCTACGGGTCGGTCGAGGACACGTTCGCGATCGGCGTCCCGTCGAGCGCGCGCGAGCTCGCCGACTACACCGCCTTCCTTGGCACGAGCGCGCAGCACGGCGTGTACGCGCAGCTCCGCTGGGTGCAGGGCAGTCGCACGAGCCCGTACCTTCCACCGCGGACGCTGTCGTCGCGCGTGGTGGCGGCCTCCGCGAACGAGCTCGTCTACCAGCCGAACACGCGACTCGGCATGGCGCTCGGCGAGCTCAACCGCAAGCGCATCTTCCGCAAGCTCTCGGCCAGCGCGCGCTTCCGCGACAACGAGCCGGGGCTGCTCGCGATGCTGCTCGCGTGCGACGGCCACGCACTTCCATCGCGCGACGTGCAGCGTGACCTCGAGCGCGAGAACGTGGCCCGCCTCCTACGTCTCGGTGTACACGCGCAACATGGTCCGCACGTGCGCATGCAAGAGCTCTCCGACGTCGACTCGCTGACGAGGCTCGTGGCGCTCGCCGAGCGCGCGGGCGTCGATCGCTCCGACTGGTCGATGGCGCTCGAGCCCTCGTCGCTGTCGTTCTACGACGGCATGCTGGGCGCGGAGGATCGGGGCAGGAGCTACTACGTCACGCAGGACCTCATCGTGGAGCTCCTGCGTGACCTCGCGGGTCGCGACGCAGTCTACGCGCCGTTCTTCGTCGAGAATGCGGTGCTGTCTTCGCTCGGCTATCCGTTCGCGCACAAGCCCGACCTGGCTCGCGCACGCGCAGCGTGTCCTACGTTGGCCGATCGTGCCGGCTCAGCGAGATGACTGCCGCGCGACCAGCTCATCGAGCGCGGTGTCCACGCTGTCCGTGACGCGGAGCAAAGCGTGGTGCGCCGGCGCAAGGAGTCCGGAGGCCAGCTGCTCGTTCATGAACGCGATGAGGTGCCGGTAGAAGCCCGCCACGTCGAGCAGGATGATCGGCTTGTGGTGGATGCCGAGGAGCCCCCACGTGAGCGTCTCGAAGAGCTCGTCCATCGTGCCGAACCCGCCGGGTAGCGTCAGGAAGCCGTCGGACAGGTCGTGCATCCTCTGCTTGCGCTCGTGCATGTTGCTGGTCACATGCAGCGCCGTGAGGCCGCGGTGCGCGAGCTCGCGGGAGGCCAGGCCGCTTCCCGCGGCACGGCCTCGCCCTTCGGTCGCAAGGGAGGCCAGGCTCTCCGGGATGACGCCTACGACCTCGCCTCCGGCGGCGAGCGCGGCGTCGGCGCAGATGCCCATGAGCCCGCGCGTGGCGCCGCCGTACACGAGCCCGATGCCGCGCGTGGCGAGCTGCGTCCCGACCTCGCGCGCGAGGTCCGCGTAGCGCTCGTCGACGCCGTACGACGAGGCGCAGAAGACGCAGACTCGCATCGCTCCTAGAGCAGCTTCTCGGCGAGGAAGCCCGCGACCTTGTCCTCCGCGATGCGCTCCTGCTTCATGGAGTCGCGCTCGCGCAGCGTCACGGTGCCGTCGGTGAGCGTGTCACCATCGATCGTGAAGCAGAACGGCGTGCCGATCTCGTCGTTGCGGCGGTAACGCTTGCCGATGGCGGCGGACGTGTCGTACGTGACCTGGAACTTCTTCTTCAGGTCCTCGTACAGCTTGCGACCGCGCTCGGGCATGCCCTCCTTGTTCACGAGCGGGAGGATCGCGGCCTTCACGGGCGCGAGCTTCGGGTGGAGGCGCAGGACGACGCGCACCTCGCCACCCGCGTCGTCCTCGTCGTACGCGTCGCAGAGGAACGCGAGCGTCGCGCGATCGGCGCCGGCCGACGGCTCGATGACGAACGGGATGTAGCGCTCCTTCGCCTCGTCGTCGAAGTACGACAGCTTACCCTTCGAGTACTCCGGGTCCTCGGCCTGCAGCTGGAACTCCTGCAGATCGCCGCCGTCCCACTTGCCGACGGAGCGCATGCCGATCTGGTGCTGGCGCAGGTCGTAGTCGGTACGGTTGGCGATGCCCTCGAGCTCGCCCCAGCCGAACGGGAACAGGTACTCGACGTCGGTCGTGCCCTTCGCGTAGTGCGAGAGCTTCTCCTTCGCGTGCGCGCGGAAGCGGAGCCTGGCCTCCGTCATGCCGAGCTCGAGGTACCAGCGACGGCGCTCGGCGACCCAGTACTCGAACCACTGGTCGTCCGAGCCGGGCTTGCAGAAGAACTCGAGCTCCATCTGCTCGAACTCGCGCGAGCGGAACGTGAAGTTGCGCGGGTTGATCTCGTTGCGAAAGCTCTTGCCGATCTGCGCGATGCCGAACGGCACCTTCACGCGCGTCGACGAGGTGACGTTGGCGAAGTTGGCGAAGATGCCCTGTGCGGTCTCGGGGCGAAGGAAGGTCTTCGCGGACGACTCGACCACCGGACCAAGGTGCGTCTCGAACATGAGGTTGAACTTGCGCGCGGGCGTGAGGTCGCACGACTTGCCGACGGTGCCGGGCTTCTTGGCCTCGGGGCACTGCGGGTTGCCGACCTTCTCGGGCAGGAGGCCATCGTCCTCGTAGTTCGGCGCGATCTCGTCGCAGCGGAAGCGCTTCTTGCAGCTACGGCAATCGACCATCGGGTCAGAGAAATTGGAGACGTGGCCCGACGCCTTCCACACCATGGGGTGCATGAGGATCGACGAGTCGAGGCCGACGACGTCCTCGCGCGCGCGGACCATCGCGTTCCACCAGGCGTCCTTCACGTTGCGCTTGAGCTCCACGCCGAGCGGACCGTAGTCCCACGCGCCGTTCACGCCGCCGTACAGCTCGGACGACTGAAAGATGAAGCCGCGACGCTTCGTGAGCGAGACGAGCTTCTCCATGAGCTGGGACTGTTCGACGGGCATGGCGAGGTTGCTACCACGCTTCCCCGACGCTGCTCAACTGCGGCTGCCCTCCTTGTGCGCCGTCGGGCGCGGCGTGCCGGCGGGCGCCGGCCGCGTGCTACCTTTTCGCGATGGCCCACTCCAAGAGCTGGACCCGTCGCGGCTTCCTCGGGCTCGGCATCGCCGGCGGCGCAGGCCTCCTGTGGGCCGCTCGCCGGCGGCTCCGCGATCGCATCGCGAAGCTGACGATCAAGCGCGAGTTCAGCGCCACGCCGCCGCTCGTGCCGCACGATCCCGTGCGCGATGCGCGGACGATCCACGTGTCCCGCGGCCTCGGGCCCGCCGGCAACGTCGAGGCCGCGATCGCAGCGCTCGGCGGCATGGCCAAGGTCGTCGGCAAGGACGATGTCGTCCTCATCAAGGTCTCCGCCCAGTGGTGGAACCAAGGCATGACCAACGTGGCAGCGGTGAAGCGCGCCATCGAGCTCGTGCTCGAGACGCCGGGCTTCGCAGGCGAGGTCATCGTCTTCGAGAACACGCACTTTCTGATGAAGGACGGCTCGCCGCTCACGCGCGGCTTCTCGCACCCGAGCGAGCGCAACGTCGACGTGCCTGGCTGGGACAAGCTCGGCGACCTGTTCCCCTACTTCACAAAGCTCGGCGCGCCCGTCAGCTACGTGGGCCTCGTCGACGCGATGAAGAGCGCCAACGGCGCGTGGGGATGGCGTGACCCGTCGCGCGCGCACGGCGAGTACGGCGGCGATGGCCGCGGCCCCATCCTGGCCGGCGAGCTGCGTGACGGCTATCGCTGGGACTTCGACAAGACGTTCCGCATCCCGCGCAGCCTCGTCGACGACGCGCAGACGCCGCTCACGTGGCCCGTGTTCACGTCGCCGCACAGCGGGATCACCGTCGACTTCCGGGATGGGCTGTCGATGCGCAAGAACGGCACGCTAGTGCCCGTCTCGCGCAAGCTCACGTGGATCACGATGCCGACGGTGAACGAGCACCTCGACGCGGGCCTCACCTGCTGCTGCAAGTCGGCGATGGGGATCGTGGACATGAGCGCCGGTCGTCCTGGCACCGATCGCAGCACGCGCGACTACCAGTCCATCCACTACTTCGGTCACCCCAACGCAACGTGGCGCATGGCCGGCCCGCTCGCCTATTTCGCGCGCGAGGTGCGTGCCCCCGACCTGTACCTCGCGATCGCCGAGTACGTCGGCGCGATCCCCGAGGGCACCTGGGACGAGGACGCAGACCTCCGCCTCGAGGCTGCGTCCGCGCACCACGTCGGCGCCGTCGTCGCAGGCAAGGACCCGGTCGCCATCGACAGCTGGTGCGCGCGCAACCTGCTCGTCCCGCTCAAGGGCGGCGCCCCGGGCCGCTACGACCTCGACGATCCCGACTCCATGCTCTCGTGCTTCCTGCGCTACTACCGGCAGGTCTACGGCTCGGGCACGCTCGACCCGAAATTGATCACGGTCGCCTGAAGCTCAGCGCGGCTTGCGGGCCAGCAACGCCAGCGAGCTCTCGGTGCTGTCATGCTCGATGACGCCGCCGTCGTGGTCGTACGCGGGCGCACCTTGCTCGAAGCCCGCATCCTCGAGCTGCTTCCGCTGCGTCGCGAGGTCGAGGTAGTACAGCAGCGTGCCGTAGTCGTGGCACAGGTCGTTGATGATCGAGTAGTCCGTGCGGCGATCCTCGTGAGGCAGGTTGCGACGGCGATTGCGGACGCGCAGCAGCGTGTGCTTGACGAAGCGCGCCGCACGGACGGCCGTGCGAGCCGGGTTCAGCGAGAGCGAGAGCTCGGGGAAGCGAAACCCCGCGTCGTGATCACTGCTCTTGCGATTGAACGTGGAGAACGCGAACGCGCCGCCGGGCCGCAGCACACGAAAGACCTCGGTGATGACACGCAGGCGGTCCTCGTGGCCGACCATGCACAGGCCGTTTCCCGAGAACACGACGAGCGCGAAGTGTCCGTCGGGCCAGCGCGACAGATCGCGCGCGTCGCCCAGCTCGAAGCGCGCGTGCGGGAAGCGCATCTTGCAGCTCGAGATCATCGCCTCGGAGTTATCGAGGCCGACATAGCCGGCACTCAGCGCTCGGAGCGCCTTGACGGTGCGCCCCCCTCCGACACCGAGATCGAGGATGGGCTGATCACGGACCTCGTCGCGCACGAGCTCGAGCAGCGCCCGCTCCGGAGGGAACAGCTCGCCCTGCGCTGTGTACTCGGCCACCACTTTGCCGGCAGCCATCGTGGCGAGGTTCACGTCATCGATCGCGTCCCTGGTCATCGAGCCTAGGCCATCCCGTCGCGGTCGGTGTTGGCCTCGTTGAGGTACCACGCAGCCCCGTCGAGGAGGCGTGGCCAGCGCTCCGGCTCTTGCACGCGAACGCCCACGAGGTTGTAGGTACGCTTCGTGGCGCGGAAGCCGAGACGGCGCAGCGTCGGCCCCGACCGCGCGAGGAGCGGGGTCGCATGCACGAGGTCCATGTCGGCGCGCACGGCCCTCCGGAGCACGTCGAGCACGAGGGCCTCGAACGCCTTCGGGTGACGCGCGTCGATGAGCCAGTCCGCGATGCCGACCTCGCGCAGCGCATCGCGACGCGCGGTCCGGTGCGACGCGATGTAGCCGACGAGCGTGTCGCCGTCGTACGCACCGACGACCTCGTAGCGCGCACGCGGGTTGCCGAAGAGACGCCAGTTCAGGGTCGCGGCCGTTCGTTCGAAGGTGATCTCGTCGGGCGCGGCGCGTCGAGAGAACAGCGCCTCGACCGACGCGTCGAAGCGCGTCAGCTTCCGCAGCACGAGACCACGATCACGGAGGCGCGTGAGCTTGCGCCACGCGCGCACCACAACGTTGGCGGGCAGCGCGAGCATCGTCGCGAGGCGCTCGCGGCCGAGGCGCTTCTGGAAGAAGCGCGTGAAGCGCACCGGCGTCACGTAGTGCGTGCGATGCGGCAGCGCGTGGAACAGCTTCTCGACGAGCCCGACGGAGTTGGGGTTGGCGCCGATCGCGAGCACGACGGGGTGCGCGTCGAACAATGCGAGGTCCATCCAGATGCCGAGCCCACTGCCGTCGATGGCCGGATCGACCGCGATGTCCATGATGAGCAGCGACGGCACGAGATCGCGATCGTAGGTGAGCCGCACGTGCTCGGCGCCGACGAGGCCCAGCACCCGCTCGTTGCGCACGACCACGAAGCACGTGCCGCGCGAATGGCCGGCGCCATCGAAGTCGTAGCGCCACGCGAGGTAGCGCTCGTCGTCCCACGCGAGGCGCTCGCCCAGGATCTTGCGGCGGATCTCGAGGATCTGCGGGAGGTGCGCTCGCGTCGCGGCGCGAAAGCCGGCGCGGAGCTCGTCGGGCTTCATCCCCAGCGCGCGGCCGACCAGCTTCGTGGTCTTCTCGAATGACGGCGCGCCGGGCATCGCGTCAGTCCGTCAGCGCGCCGCGGTCGCGGAGGTACGCAAGCATGTCGTCGACCTTCGTCATCTTCAGCGAGTCGTCGGAGGTGAGCTGGAGGCCGAAGCGGTCGTCGAGCTCGGCCATCAGCGCGAGCGCGCCCATCGAGTCCCAGCCGGCGATCGAGTCGCGACGACGATCGGGCGTCACCGAGGCGACCGGCTCATCGAGCGCGTCGGCCATCATCTGCAGCGCGGCCGCAGTGGGGATAGGAGTCATCGGGTCTCTTTCAAGATCGCGCTCAATGCAGCATGTACCCGCCGTCGACCGCGAGGTCGGCGCCGGTGATCCACGTACTGGAAGGATCGAGCAGGAACGCCGCCGCACGCGCGACGTCCTCGGGGCGGCCCACGCCGAGCGGGTGGCGCTCGACGATGCGCTGCCACTGCTCGGGCGAGAGCTTGCCGCTCTGCGCGTCCGTCATCTCCGTCGCGACGACGCCGGGTGACAGCACGTTCACGCGCGTCTTCTTGGGCGCGAGCTCGAGCGCCATCGCGCGCACAGCCGCGGTGACCGCCCCCTTGCTCGCGCAGTACGCGATCTGGCCCGGCGCGCCGACGTGCGCGGCCACCGAGCCGATCCACAGGATGCTGCCGCCCGCCTCGTCGAGGACCTCGCGCCGCGTGAGCCCGCGCGCGAGCTCGACACCAGCGACGAAGTTGAGGTCGAACATCTGGCGTATGCGCTCGGGCTTGCTGGCCGATAGCGGGAGCACGGCGGAGACGCCCGCGCAGTGCACGAGACCGTAGATGCGGCCCAGCTTCGCAGCGAGCGAGGTGACGGCGGGGATGATCGTGTCGTGCTGCGACAGGTCCAGCTCGCAGACCTCGGCATGCGTGCACAGCGCCCGGGTCTCCTCGAGCTTGTCGCGACGCCGGCCGATGAGCACGACGCGCGCGCCGCGGGACGAGAGCTCGCGCGCGATGGCGCGGCCGAGGCCGGACGAGGCCCCCGAGACGAGGATCCAGCGATCGGCGAAGTCGCTCACGCGCGCGCCGTGGCGCCGCTGTAGAGGCCGTGGCCGAGGCGCGCGCTCGCGTCGAGCCTCGTCACCGCGGCGCTCCACGAGAGTCCGACGCCGTAGCCCACCATCATCACGCGACGATCGCCGCCGCCGTCGGTCTGCGTGAGCACGAGCGGCACCGACGGGCCACCGACGTTGCCGAAGCGCTCGAGGATGATGGGCGCGCGCGCCTCGTCGAGCCCGCACTTCTTGATGAGGTGCTTCATCATGAAGCGGTTCGACTGGTGCAGGGCGTAAAGATCGATGTCGGACACCGACAGGTTCGCGAACGCGAGCGTGTCGCGGACCAGCGGCGGCACGCGCTTGATCGTGAAGCTGAAGACACCGGCGCCGTCCATCTCGAGGTACATGCGACGCGGATCGGCGGGCATGCGATCGCGAAACCCGCCGCCGCGCACGATGAGGCCGTCGTAGCCCTTGCCGTCGGTGTAGAGCGCGAACTGTGTGGCCGGCGCATCGGGTGCGTGCTCGACTGCGGTGGCCGATCCCGCGTCTCCGAAGAGCAGCGTCGTCGCGTGATCGTCCGGGCTCGTGAAGAGGCTCGGCGTCTCGCCGTGCAGCACGAGGATGCGGCTCTGCCCGCCGCCGCGCAGCATCGTCGCCGCGAGGTAGAGCCCGTACGGATACCCCGAGCAGCCGAGGCCGACGTCGAAGGTGGCACACGTGTCCGCGAGCCCGAGCCAGCGATGCACGACGCAGCTCGTCGACGGCAGGAGGTAGTCGGGCGACTGCGTGACGAAGATGAGTCCCGTGACGGACTCGCGCGCCCAGCCCAGCTCGTCGAGCAGCTTCGCCGCCGCCTCGAAGCACAGGTCGGCGGCGGTCACGTTGGCGTCGACGACGTGACGCTGCCGCACGCCAGCCATCGCCACGACCTTGCGCACGTCGGTGCCGCCGAAGCTCTCACCCATCTCGAGGTTGTCGATGACGCGAGGCGGAACGCACGTACGCACGCCAGCGATCCGGAACCCGTCGAGGGAGGACTGACTCATGGGAGGGCGCCTCATCGTAGAGCACCGGGCGGGGAATCGGCAAGGTCGGCCCATGCGCGCGGTATGCTCTGTTCGCATGGGACAGGCGCTCTGGCTGATCCTCGTCGCCTGTCACGGCGCCGCCGCCGCAACGTGGTGGTGGATGATGGCGGGCGGCTTCCCCTCGTCCTCGTCGGAGTACTGGGTCAACGAGGTCGCGCCCATCGTGATCGTGCTGCTCTGCGCTGCCGCGCTCCTTCCGCCGCAGCGGCTGCGTGCTGCGGTGTTTCCGGCGCTCACGGGCGTGTTGCCGCTGTTCTGGATGGCGCTCGCGCTGGCGGCGCGGCTGACGTTTCCGCGCAGCGTCGGCATCTCGTGGAACGTGACGTTCTTCGCGAGCCTCGGGCTCGCCGTGATGTGGTTCCGCGAGGTGCGGCCGCGGCTCGCGCCCGCGTGGTTGCTCCCGTGCCTCGCGCTACCCGTGATGTGGGCGGGCTGGAGCTTCCCCGCGACGCAGCGCGCGCCCGAGCCATCGACACATCCCGCTGGTGCGGCGCTCGCCGAGCTGCCCAAGGCGCCACCGCCGCCCGAGGTCGTGAAGCTCGGCAAGTCGGTGCAGCTGCATCCGCGCGAGGGCCGCGTCGTGCTTCGCCGCGACAGGATCGTGCTCACGGTCGATCCGCTGCTCACCTTCCTCGACCGCACGCCCGACCGCGCGTGGGTGGACCTCGCGCTCCCTGACGACGCTCGGCCTACGAAGCGCCGGCTGCTGCAAGGCCACGGCGATCGAAAAGGCTGGACGCTCGAGTACGCCGACGAGGATCGCAGCCTGCTCGGCGTCACGCCGCGCGACGACGGCGTGCTCATCGAGGCCGCGTCGCAGCTCGCGAAGCCGGTGTTCGCGCACCTCGACACGTACGCGGAGGTGACCCTGCGCGGGCACACGAAGCTGTCGGTCTCGTTCTCGCCCGCGCCGGAGGCGCGCATCGAGCTACCCGCGTTCGGCGCCGCGACGCGCTTCGCCTACGTGGATGCCGCTCGCGTGTTCCACGTCGCAGAGGCCACCAAGCTCGACAAGGGCCCGTTCCACGAGCTCGCACGCGGTCGCTGCCGGCTTCCGCACCGCTCACGGTGACGCTGTACGACGCGGGCGTCGCCGTGTTCACGGTCACGCTCGCCGACTGGGCAGCGCAGGCGTCGACGGCGCTGTCACCGGCAGCGGGCGATGGCATCTGCGTGAACGACATCGAGTTCGCGCACGGCCCCGCTGGACACGATGCCCCCGCCTACGTGCTCTTCAGCCTCGCCGCGACGGGGATCGGACGCGGGTTCCAGAGCGTCGGCCACGCCGCCGGCACGTACCGCAACCGCATGACCGTGACGCTACCCTGACGAAGGAAGGCCTCGTGTCCTCGCACGAGGTCCACGGAGGCAAAAGGACGAGGAGGACACAACATCGAGTGTCACGCAGCCCGCTCCAGCTTGCGGCTCGCGACGTACAGCACCCCGGCGGCCAGGATCGCAGCAACGGGACACACGAGCAGCGAATGGCGCATCACCTCCGGGTTCCTGGCGACGTCGAGCAAATCGCCGAGCTGAGCTTCATCTCCACCTTGATGAGCGGGAACAGGATGAAGATGAGCGCGCGGTCCAGGAAGTTGAAGACGTAGGTCACGCACAAGAGCAGCAGCGCCGCGCTGGCACCCGGCGCATCACATTCGTCAGCCAGCGACGCAGCGGCGCCGAGCGCCGGGGCGATCGGCATGGAGTCGAGACTTCCGGACGGCGTGCGTTCCATATGACGAAGGCTCCGTCATGGTTTTATGCGCGCGCATCACCAAGTGATGCAAGCGCAACACCCGTCGTCAGCACTTCGCTTCGGCCAGCGCCCACGTCGAGAACACGTCCTTGTAGTGACGGTAGTCGAGCATCGCGGTCGAGAAGAAGACGCCCGACTGCGCCTTGTGCGGCCAGCTCCCATCGGAGCGCTCGCTGCCCTCGAGCCACGCGCGACCGCGCGAGATCGCGGCGAGGCTGCGCTCGTCATCAGCACCCGCACCGGCGAGCGCCAGGATGGCCCACGCGGTCATGGCCGGCTGGCTCTCGTCATGCTCGACGTACTCCTCAGTGAGCAGGCTCTTCCAGTGCTCGCCCCAGCCGCCGTCGGCGCGCTGGTGGGCAACGAGCCACTCGAGCGCGCGCGCGATCGCCGGATCTTTCTTGCCGATGCGCGCGGCGACGAGCGCCTCGACGACGTGGAAGATCCCGTAGGTGAAGTTGACGCCCCAGAAGCCGAGGTATGCGCCGTCGTCCCGCTGACGCGAGCGCAGCAGCGCGACCGCCTTGTCGACGGCGCGCTCGACGCGCGGAGCGAGCTGCAGCTCCGCGCCGCTGCGCGCGCGGCGGAGCCAGCGCACGAGCGCGCCGACGCACGATGCGGTGCACTCGGTGTAGGAGCGCTCGGTCATGCAGTTGCCGTACATCTCCGAGGGGTTGATGAGCTCGAGGAGGCCGCCCGCGCGACGCGACTCGTACGAGCCGAAGCCGCCGTCGTCGTTCTGGCGACGCAGGATGAACTCGACGCCCTCGATGACACGCGCGGGAGAGAGCTTCTCGGTGTCGGCGATGAGTCCGGCATCCTCGACGGCGAACATGCCGGTGAGCGCCTCGGCCGTGCAGTCCGAGACGGGCCAGCGATGCACGCCATCCGAGAAGCACCAGCCGCCGCGAATCGGCATGCGTCGCTCGCGCGCGAGGTGCGGCAGCTCCTCCTTTAGCTGCGTCGAGACGAGCCAGCGATACGCGGTGCGAGCGGTCTCGAGCACCTTCGGCGGCAGCGCGCCACGAGCAGCGACGGCGGCGATCGCACGCAGCGAGAACGCGGTGTCCCACGCGGTCGAGTGGGCGCCGCAGAAGCGCAGGCCCTCCTCCTCGTCCTCCCACTTCCACGTCTCCAGGGCTGCGAGCGAGGGCTCGAGCTCGGGGTGCTGTGGATCCGTGGCGAACAGCGCGAGGCAGTTGAGGAGCGCGTTCACCGGTGAGAGGCCCTGGTACCGCGTGGCGTGAACCTCGTAGAGGATGCGCTCGAAGCACAGCGCGAGGGCACGCTTGCGCACCGGGTTGCGCACGAACGCGGGCGCCTTCTCCCAGACGACCGCCGCATCGTAGGCCGAGCGCAGCGCCACGCTCGGCCTCACGTGCAGGTCGACGGAGTTCACATCGTGGCGATGCGCGGCGAAGTCGATGCGCTCGTACGGCTGATCGTAGAGCTCGGCGCGCAGCGCATCACGCAGGTCGCGTGGCAGCTCGTGCCGGAAGCGCTTGCCGTAGAGGAAGCCGATGCCGAGGTAGATGTAGCGGGTGTGGTTGTAGAAGTTGTTCGGATGAAATGGCAGCGAGTCGGGCAAGAGGAACAGCTCGGGCGGCACCGGGTTCATGCCCTCGTACTCGTAGAGCCCGAGCATCGACAGCCAGAGCTTTCCCCAGCTCGGTACCGAGAGCACACCACGCGCGCGCAGCCACGTGCGCGCGGGCGCGACGAGCTCGTGCTCCGGCGGCAGGCCGAGCATGCGCAGCGCGACGTACGCGAGCGTCGTGAAGAACACGTAGCCGTGCCCCTCGCCGTGCATCGGCCACGAGCCATCGGCGAGGCGCGTGACCTCGTAGTGCTTGAGGATGCGTCGACGCCGATCCGCGTCTATCGTATTCTGTGAAGCAGAGGTCGCGCGCCCGGTGATGAACTGCACCATCACCCACTGCGACAGCAGCATCGTGTTCCAGACCATCTCGGCCTCGAACCAGCCGCCCTCGTGCTGCAGCGACGCGAGGTGGGAGACGGCGCTCGCGAGCTTCGGCGGGAGCGGCGGCTGATCGCCCGTGATATCCGAAAAGCTCGTCGTCTGCATGCGGGCTCCTAGCGGCGCTTCTGAGGCGCGTCGAAGCGGCCGTTGCCGTCGACGTCGAAGAAGATGGGGTTGGTGAGCGCCATGGGGCGCACGTCGAAGCGGATGAGATCGCCGACGATCGGCGCGAGCGGCTTGTTTCCATCGACGCGCACGACGAGGTAGGTGTCGCGGGTGAGCGGCACGTCGATGTCACCGGCGAAGCGCAGCACGTCGGTGGAGGCCGGCACGGGGATCTTCTTCAGCTCGTGGCCGCCGAGGTACACGGTGATGCTCGACACGGTGACCCAGGGTGCGGCCTGGACCTCGAGGTGGGCCTTCACGAGCTTCTGCCCCTCGCCGACACGCACGAGATCGCCGTAGCTCTGGTTGCCGACAGTGAGGCGCACGAACGGCGCGGTGGTGAAGAAGCTGCGGTGGCCGCGCACGTCGGCCGCGACCTGCTCGGGCGTGAGGTGCTGCGGATCGTCGTCGGCGACTACGATGTAGTTGCGTGGGTAGCCACCGATGTTGTGGTCGAGGTGGTGCGTATCGGAGTTACCCGTCGCGGTGACGATGTGGCCGTGATCGAGCAGCGCGAACCAGTCGTCGATCACCTTGTCGACGTGCTTGCGCTCGGAGTCCTGGTAGCCGTTCAGCACCTCGAGCGCGTCGAAGTCGAACGAGAAGCCGGGGCGCTGCGCCTTGTCGGAGCCGGAATCGAAGTGCGTGAGGTTGAAGTATCCGATCTCGTCGTCGATGCGCGGGTGGTGCACGTCGATGATGGCGAGCGGTGCGATGCGACGCACATCGGCGAAGAAGTCCGCCGCGCTACGACCATGCACGAACACGGCGCCCTGCCCCGCGCGCTCGCGGTCACGCTCGAGCGGGAACGCGCCGAAGTGGCCCCAGCCACCGGTCGTCATCTCATCGCCGGCGATGCTCGCGAGGTACCGGCCCGCGCCGA
The DNA here is from genome assembly GCA_039923495.1 of Polyangia bacterium. Taxonomy (GTDB): domain Bacteria; phylum Myxococcota_A; class Polyangia; order Palsa-1104; family Palsa-1104; genus JBDTCO01. The sequence goes on along the minus strand of JBDTCO010000029.1, from coordinate 24,428 downwards.
GCTGCGTGATGATGGGCCCGTAGTCGGCGACGATGTTGTGGTCCGTCGACACGATGAGCTCCACGCCATCGGAGCAGAACTCGTAGATGCGATCCTGCATCGGCACCTGCGAGTCCGGCGACGATGAGGCGTGCACGTGGAAGTCGCCCGACAGGAAGCCGCGCGTGTCGACGACGTGCTTCAGCGTCGTGTCGATCTTCGCGTCCGCCTTACCGCCGATGACGACGTCGTGGAGCACCTGCGCGGTCCACTCGGGACCGCGGCTCACCCACACGTCGTAGCGCCCCGCCGGCATGTGGAGCGTGCCCTCGCCAGTGAGCGACATGAGGCGGTTCCACGCAGCGACGGCCCCACCCTCCTGCCGACCGATGTCGTTGAAGGTCAGCTGCGGCGTCGGCGTGCCCTTGGTCCCTATGAACGTGAGCTTGGCGGGCATGAGCGCGTGCGTGTCGGCGTCGCGCACCGAGTAGACGAGATCACCACCTGCCGCATGCGCCTTCGCGGCGTACAGCAGCGCGAGCACACCGAGGATGCGCTTCACGCTCGGGGTCCCGTATAGCCCGCGATGTCGCCACGGCGGCCGAAGAACTCGTACGCCTCCTTCACGGCAGACTCGATGGACGTGGGCTGATAGCCGAGCTCGGTGCGCGCCTTCGTGGTGTCGGCCTTGCGGTGCTGCGCGAGGATGCGGATCGCGCCGGGCGTGAGGCGCTGCGGATCCTCGGGCTTGAGCTTTGCGAGGATGAAGCTCGTCACGTGCGCAATCGGCAGCATCACGAAGTGCGGCAGGCGCAGCGGCGGACGCTTCTTGCCGGTGACGCGCTCGCAGATCTCGACGAACCGATCGACGGTGCAGAACTCCGTGGACAGGATGTACTTCTGGCCGGTCCGGCCCTTCTCCATCGCGAGCACGTGGCCGTCCGCGATGTCGCGCGCGGCGACGAACTCGAAGCCACCCGGCACGTACGCACGCACCTTCTGGTTGGCGAAGTCGCGGATGAGCCGACCCATGCGCGACGGCACGTAGTCGTTGCCGCCGATGATCGCGCACGACGTGGCGATGAGGACGTCCTGGCCCTCGGCGACGGCGCGTAGCACCTCGTGCTCGACCCATGCCTTGCTGCGCTCGTACGGGAGCGTGGTCTGGAACGGGTAGAAGCGGTCGTTCTCGTTGCTCGGCCGCTCGGGCAGGTGTCCGACGGCGCTGAAGGAGCCCGTGACGACGACGCGACGTACGCCGGCCTGCTTCGCCGCCGCGAGCACGTTGCGCGTGCCGACTACGTTCACGTCGTAGATGGCCTGCTCGCCCCCCGGCCGCGTCGCGATCATCGCGGCGGTGTGGAACGCGACCTCGCAGCCGGCGATGGCACGATCGATCGACGCGCGGTCGCGCAGGTCGCCGTGGACGATCGTGACCGGCTGCCCCTCGAGCCCCTCGGTGAGCCCGAGGTTGTTGGCGCCCGAGAGCGCGAACGCGACGATCTCGTGACCGTCCTTCAGCAGGCGACGGACGAGGTTGGAGCCGAGGTGTCCGCTACCACCGGTGACGAAGATCTTCATGCTGTGTGTGCCTTCTTGATGAACTTCGCGCAGCGATAGCCGATGACCATGCTCGGAGCGTTGAGCGCGGACACCGGCGTGAAGGGGATCGCCGACCCGTCGGCGACACGCACGCCGTGGACACCGCGCACGCGCAGCTCCGTGTCGACGACGTCCTCGTCGCTCGTGCCCATCTTGCACGTGCCGGCGAAGTGATAGGTCGTGATGGTGTTCTTCTTCACGTAGCGCCGCAGCGCCTTGTCTGACGTCTTGCGCTTGCCGGGCATCAGCTCGCCGGCGCCCCACTCGGCGAGCCCGCTCGCTGCCGCGATCTCGCGCGCCTTGCGCACGCCACGCACCATCGTCTCGAGATCTTCCGGGTCGGAGTAGTACGCGGGATCGATCTCCGCCTGCTGCGCCGGATCGAGCGAGCGCAGCCGCAGCGTGCCGCGGCTCTTCGGCTTGCCGAGGATGACGATGATCCCGAAGAGCTGGTTCACGAAGCTCTGCACGCCGGGCACCTTGAACGCGAGCGCGACGAGCGAGCGCACGAACGCGCGCGATCGCGGCCCGTACAGGGCCTCCGGGATGACCATCGGCGGCAACATGCGCTGGGTCATCTGCCGCATCGACGACGGCGCGGGCCAGAACACGTAGCAGGAGTCGCTCTGGTCCTTCGGCAGGTCGGTGTCGACGTTGGTGCGATAGAAGCTGTAGAGCTGCGGGAAGTAGCAGTCGATGTCGCGCTTGGCCTTGAAGAACACCGGGCAGTTCGGGTGATCGTGCAGGTACGAGCCGACGGCGGCGCGATCCGCGACGACGTCGATGCCGAGCTCGCGCAGGTGCGCCGCGGGACCGATGCCCGAGAGCATGAGCAGCTTGGGCGTCTCGAGCGCGCCAGCCGAGAGCACGACCTCGCGCGCGACGCTCACGACCGTGCGAACGCCGGCCTTCTCGTAGTCGATTCCCGTGACGCGGCGGTCCCCATCGAAGAGGACTCGATGCACGCGCGCCGACGTGACGATGGTGAGGTTCGGAGGGACGCCGGGCTCCTTCAGGAACGACACGTACGAGCTGCGTCGGGCCTCGCCCTCGTAGGACATCCACTCGTGACCGATGACGTTGTGCAGATCGCCGTCGTTGAGATCGGGCTTCTCCGTGAAGCCGACCGCGGTCGCCGATGCGATGCACGCCCTGGTGAACTCCGTCGGTGGGCGACGGTTCGGTCGGATCATGCGCTCGAGCACGCGGAAGTCCTCGTCGAGGTCGTCCCAGCGCCAGCCCTCGGGCCACTCCTCGTAGTCGACCTTCGCACCGCGCGTGTAGACCATCCCGTTCACGGAGCCCGAGCCACCCATGACGGTGCCGGTGCCCGCGAACACGCGCTGCTTCGCGAGGTCCTGCTGCTTGACCGTGAAGCGCTCGCCCATGACGGCGTCGTTGATGAACGCTTCCTTGTAGCCATCGGCGGTCAGCGTCTCGGGGTGCTCCTCCGCGCCGGGACCTGCCTCGAGGAGCAGCACGCGGAACGAGGTCCCGCGCGCGAGCCCGTCCGCCACGATGCATCCGGCCGAGCCACCACCGACGACGACGTAGTCGTACGTCACTTGCGGGAGATGAGACGCGTGAGGCCGTGCCAGCGCTGCGCGAGGTCCTTGCCGTAGATGAGATCGATGACGCCGGAGAACATCCCGAAGTCACCGGTCGCGACCGGGAAGACCTTGTTGGCGCGCCCGAACGGCAGGCGGTCGTCGAGCACCGACTTCACGTTGCACATCGAGCGCAGCCCCTCGCGCCCGTTCATGCGGCCATAGCCCGAGGCCTTGACGCCGCCGAACGTGAGGTCCTGCGCCATGTACGTCGCGCCGCCGAACTCGTTGATGGCCGTCATCCCGACCTCGAGCCGCGACGCGATCGAGCGCGCCCGTGCAAGATTTCGTGAGAAGACAGACGACGACAGCCCGAAGGACACACCGTTGGCGACGCGGACCGCGTCGTCGTCATCGGTGACGCGCATGAGCAGCATCACGGGACCGAAGACCTCCTCGACCGCGATGTCCATGTCGGGCGTCACGTCCGCGAGGATCGTCGGCTCGAAGTAGTTGCCCTGATCCTTGCGGACACGATGACCACCGCACAGGAGCCGCGCACCCTGCGCGACCGCCTTGTCGACGAGCTTCTCGATGAGGTCGAGCTGCAAGGACGTGGTGATGGCGCCCACGTCGGTGACGACGTCGTCGCGGCCGTCGCCCTGGCGCAGCGGGCTCGTGAGGTCGAGCACCTTGCCCGCAAACGCGTCGTACACGCTCTGGTGCACGAGGATGCGCTCCGACGAGACGCAGTTCTGCCCGCAGTTGATGAAGCAGCCGGCCATCGCGGCGTGCGCGGCCTGCTCGAGGTTGGCGTCGTCGCACACGACGAACGCGTCCTTGCCGCCGAGCTCCATGACGACGGGCGTCACGCGCTCTGCCGCACCCTCGGCGACGCGGCGTCCGTTGCCGACCGACCCGATGAACAGGATCATGTCGACGGCGGCGCGCACGAGCGCAGCGCCCGTCTCGCCGAAGCCCTGCACGGCCTGGATGAGGTCGGGATCGTGACCGCACGAGCGCACGACCTCGCGCAGCTCGTTCACGAGGCGCTCGCTCGACCAGGCGACCCACTCCGACGGCTTGAGCACGATCGCGTTGCCGGCCATGAGCGCCGTCGAGATCGGGTTCATGAGGTTCTGGAACGGGTAGTTCCACGGGATGATCGCCGCGACGACGCCCAGGGGCACGAACTCGAGGCGCGCCTTCTTGTGCAGCAAAAGGCCCGAGCCGACCTTCTCGGGCTTGAGGTGCTTCTCTCCGTTGGCGATGAGCCAGCGCAGCTTCTCGCAGACCGGCCACACCTCGCCGAGGAGCGCGTTCTCGCGCGTCTTGCCCGCGCCACGCTGCACCTCGGTGCAGATCTCTTCCTTGTGGTCGACGGTGTAGCGCAGGATCGCGCCGAGCACGCGCCGCCGCTCTGCGAACGACGTCTTGCCCCACGCCTGCTGCGCGCGACGAGCGCGGACGACCGCGGCCTCCACATCGGCGGCAGAGTCCACACGCACCGAGCCCAGCTGTGCACGCGTCGCTGGATCGATGCAGGCAATCTGCTCGGGGTTCGTGGGCATGTCGTTACGCGCTGGTTCCAAAGAGGTTGTCCCAGAAAGGAGTGAGAGAAGCGTAGTTGTTGTCGTAGCTGCCAGCGTGGTGGAGGTAGTGCTTGCGCGTGAGCTTGTCGACAGGCCAGAGCAAGAGGCTCCTCGACGCGAGGCCCGAGTGCACCGCGATGTTCAGCGTGGAGTGGATGAAGAACACCGCGACGAACGAGTACATGCTCACGGGGCCGAGCAGCGCCGTGACGGTGCAGAGCAGCCCGAGACCGGCGAACATCTCGACGGGCGTGAGGTAGAAGCTCTCCATCGCTGTCGGGTTGCGGACCTCGTGGTGACGGCCGTGCACCCAGCGCATGCCGCGCGTGGTGTGCATCACGCGGTGCAGCCAGTAGTACGCGAAGTCGTACACGAGCAGGATCGCGAGGACCTCGATCACCGTGCGCAGCGGGCTCGCCGCGGTCGTGTAGAGGCGATAGCGGAACAGCAGGAACGTCATGCAGAAGACCGTGAGCACCGACAGCACGGCGATGTACGCGATGTTGAGCATGCGCTTGAGCCCCGGCGTCTTCATCGAGAGCTTCATGCTGATGCGGTACGGCTCGAAGCGCGGCGAGTGATACGCCCACGCGAGGAACGTGAGCAGCGCGCCATCGAACGCGAAGATGCCGAGGATGCACGCGTAGTAGGTGATCATCGACGGTGGAACGGAGTCGAGCAGGTGGGCCATGATCAGGCTCCCATCTCTGGCGATCGCGTCGCCTGTGCGCGCCTCACGCTGCGGAGCGCGTCGGGGATCGGGGTGATGGAGCCGCGCGCGACGAACCAGTCGTACGCCTCGCGCACGGCATCCTCGATGCGCGTCGGGACGAAGCCGAGCTCCGTCTGCGCCTTGGTGGTGTCGGCCTTGCGGCACATCGACAGGATACGCACCGCGCCCTCGGTGAAGCGCAAGGGATAGGTCGGCGCGAAGGTCTTGACGATGCGCTCGGAGATCATCGCGATGGGCAGCATGACGCTCGTCGGCAAACGCACGGGGCGCTTGCGACCGGTGACGCGCTCGAGCATCTCCATCCAGTCGTCGGTGCTGCGGTACTCGGACGCGATGATGTACTTCTGCCCGGTGCGGCCCCTGTCCATCGCGAGCAGGTGGCCCGAGACGATGTCGCGCGCAGCCACGAACGGGAAGCCGCCCGGCAAATACGCGCGCAGCTTGCCGTTGGCGTAGTCGACGATCATGCGGCCCATGCGCGACGGTCCGAAGTCGTTGGCGCCGATGATCGCGCACGACGTGGCGACGACGACGTCCTGCCCCTCGACGACGGCCTTGAGCACCTCGTGCTCGACACCGGCCTTCGACTTCTCGTACGGCATGATGTGGCCGAACGGGTTGAACGGCTCCTTCTCCGACGAGGGCTGGCCGTCCTCGCGGTGACCGACCGCGGAGAACGAACCGGTGACGACGACGCGGCCGACGCCCGCCTCGCGCGCGGCGGCGAGCAGGTTCCTGGTGCCGACGACGTTGGACGAGAACAAGAGCGGCTCGTCGGACTCCAGCGTGGAGACGACGGCGGCCGCGTGGAAGACCTTTGCGATGCCCTTCATCGCGGACGCGAGCGACGCGGGATCGCGGAGATCACCCTCGACGCGCTCGACCATCGGAAGGTCGGCGAACGCGGCCGTGCTCGCAGAGCGCAGCTCGAAGGCGCGCACATCGACGCCATCGGCGACCAGCTTGCGGATGAGGTTGGCGCCGAGATGTCCGGAGCCGCCCGTGACCAAGACCTTCATGCACACCCTCGTTTCCGGACCCACAGTAGGTACGGATGAGAGGCTTGTCTAGCCTTGGTCAGGGGTTCTGTCCACACCGAAAGGCGAAACAAATCAGGTAGGTGCGGATCCGCACCTGGTCGATGAGCGGTCAGATCTGCGTCATTTTGAACGCGAGCCCGACACGTCGGAGGCGGGCATCGGCAAGCCCACGAGATGCCATGCGAAACCGTTCATCGCTTGCGGCGCTCCGTCGAGGCCGTGACAGGCGTTCAGCGCGCTCGATCGCGCCTCGACCCGCGCGCTTCACCGCGGCGGCACGCATCGCATCGGCAGACCACAGATCGGCGATCTCCGCACGCCGGGCCGACGCCGAGACGCGGAGCTTGCTCGCGACGGTGTCACGAGACCGCGCTACACTCGGATCGTGACCGCGGCACAAAAGGTCAGGCTGTCGTTCGACCTCTTCGACGCAGGTGTCGCAATGATGCGCCAGAGCCTGCGACGCCGGAGCCCCGAAGCGTCCGAGCAACAGATAGACGCACGGCTGAACGAGTGTCTCTCCAATCGACCAGGGTCCGCGCTGCGTCGGCGGTGAGCCTCATCGAGCTGCGCGGCCATGCGCGAGGGCGATCGCTGGAGGCGGCACTCGCCGAGCGCTTGGCAAGGAAGTGCTGACCGCTACATCAGGTCGATGACCTTGCCGAGCTCGCGGATGAACAGCACCTGGCCACGCTCGGCGAGCCCGTACTTGCGCGCCTCGACGAGCGCGCGGCCCGTGTCCCAGCCCTCGAACTTCATGCGATAGGCGGCGACCATGATGCCGGTGCGGCCGATGCCTGCCTCGCAATGGACATACACGGCGCCCTTCTTCTGCTGCGTCTTCATGAAGTCGAGGAACGTCTTCACCTGGACGAGCGTGGGGTTGTGGTTGTCGATGATGGGGATGCGCATGTGCGAAAGACCGACGGCACGAGCCTGCGCGTCGAGGTCGCGCTCGGCCGTGAGGCCGACGACCGCCGAGAAGCCGCGACGCTTGAGGTCCGCGAGGCCGACGTGGTCGACCCGCGAGCCACGCCACAGCGTCGGCGTGACCTGGGCCTGGTAGGGCTTGACGGGGATGCGCACGCCAGCGAGCTCCGCGTAGCCGACCGCCTTCATCGCGATGCCGACCACCGCTGCCCTCGTGCGCAGTGTGTCGCGCTGGAGGACGCGCTTGGCCTTGTGCATGAAGCCGGCATGAGCCGGCGTCGCGACCAGGGTGAGTCCTAGGACGGCGAGGCCGATCGATCGCATGCAGCATGATCGAGCAAGCGCCGGACCAGGGCGCGATCAATAAATCTCAGATAGTTAAACCGCGCATACAGCACAGCCCGAGTCGCCAGGCGGCTCGGGCTGTGGCCGTGCAAACAGAGGTGAGCGGCGGTGCTACTTGCTCTCGAGGTACGCCTTGAGCGCGCGCATCTCGTTGACGATGTCGCGCCACGGCTGGTTCTTGGTGCGGTCGTTCTCGATCTGCGCGTCGATGGCCTTGAGGACCGTCGCATTGCCCTTGTCGCCGATGGTGCCGAGCGAGTGCAGGACCGCGAGCCGCACGATGGGTTCGCGCGCGCTGATCTTCTTGGTGAGCGCGGGCTCCGCTGCCTTGCCGAAGCGCGCCAGCTGGAACGCCGCCTTCTCCTGCTTGGCGAGGTTCGAATCGTCGAGCGCGGCCGCGTAGCAGGCCATGTCCTTGTCGCACTTCTTCGCGACCTCGAGGCGCGTCGCGCACTCCTTGAACTCCTCGGGCGCCGCCTTCTCGGCCGCAGCGACCGGCGCGAAGGCCTCCGCCTCCGCCTTGCCACCGAGACGCGCGTACGCGGTCGCAGCGGCGATGCGGACGTCGGGATACTTCTCGCCGGCCTTCATGACGTCGGCGGTCTTCGCCGCCTGCAGCAGCACCGGCAGTGCCGCCGGATCGCCGATGAAGTTGAGCGCCTCGGCCGCAGCGACGCGGTCCTTGAAGTCGGCGGTGCCCGACATGAGCATCGCCGTGACCTCCTTGGTGGTCGACGGATCCGCGATCATGCCGAGCGCGTAGAGCGGCGCCTTGTGGCTGCCCGGCTTCTTGAGGTCGGCGAGCATCGTCGGGACCGCGCCCTTCGCATGCAGGTCGCCGAGCACGAGAGACGTCTTCTGCTCGATGATGCCCGCGACGTACTCGCCCTTCTTCGCGTCCGCTTCGAGGTCGGCGTTCTTGTGATTGTGTGCGTCGATGAGCGGCTGCACGGCGGGCGTACCCACGCGCACGAGCGCCGTGCGCACCGGCTGGAAGATGTCGGTGCCGCGACCCGTGATGAACATCGCGCGGATGAGCGCGGGGACCGCCTTGGCGTCGCCGAACTCGCCGAGCGCCTTGGCCGCCTCCGAGTTGAGGAAGAAGTCCTGGTCGTCGGCCGACGTGAGCAGGATCTTGGTGAGCGCGTCGACCGCGACGGGCGACTTCATCTTCACGAGCGCCTTCATGGCCTCGAGCTTGACGATGTTGCAGCGCGTCTTCACCGGCAGCGGCTTCTCGAGGGCCTTGACGAGCGCGGACGCCGACGACGGATCGTTGATGTCGCCGAGCGCCGTGGCAGCGTTGGCCGCCATGTCGCAGGACTCCTCGGTGAAGTCGAGCGCGTCGACGAGCACCGGCACGGAGCGCTTGTCCTTGAAGGACGCGATGGCCTTCAAGACGTCCGGGTCCTTGGACTTGTTGTACATCTCGACGAGCGGCGGCACGGCCACCGGGTCGCCGATGCGCTTGAGCTGCATGACCGCGTCCTTGGACTCGCGCGGATCGGAGAGCTTCTTGATCCACGTGTTCGGATCACGCGGATCCGAGACACACCCTACGAGGCCAAGCGCGACGACTACCCAACCGTAACGATTCATCAATCAATCTCCCGTCGAGGAAGTAACAAAAAGCCGCCCTGCCTTGCGGCGGGGCGGCCCGAAACGCTGTGCCTGAAAACATTGCTGCGAAGCGGCTAGCTGCCGCCCTTCTTCGCCTGCTGGACTGCGAAGTTCACGTTGCGATACTCGGCGAGCGAGCACGAGTACATGACCTTCTTGATGACCTTGAAGTCGACGTTCTTGTCGGCCTGCACGATGACGTCGCCCTTGAACCCGTCCGACCCGTTGCCGGGGTGGAGCAGCTGGTAGTTGTTCTTGAGGGTGACGAGATCGTCGTGGAGCTTGGTGATCTTCCAGTCGGCCGTGTTCTCGGAGTTGAGCTCCTCGGCGTCGGCAACGGGGAAGCCGTTGAGCGTGACCGAGTCCTTCGACACCGCGATGATCGGCGCAGCCTCGAGCGCGGCGTAGTTCTGCGCGTCGGGGAGCGTGATGTTCTTCTGCACGGAGAGCAGCTCACCGGAGGCAGAGAACGTCTGCAAAAGGAAGACGACGAGGATGGTCAGCATGTCGACCATCGACGTCAGGTTGAGATCGGCATAACCGCTCTTGCGAGCGCCTGCGCCACCCGAGACGAACTTGAGTGGCGTGTGCGCCTTGAGGCGCGGACCCGGCTTCGTGATGAGGCGATGGCGCTCGGGAGCGAGCTTGGTCTGTGGAAAGATCGAACCGCCGCCGGACATTAGACACCACCGCCCTGGTCGCCAAGGCTCACGTCGGGAAAGTGCGCGGACAACACGATGTCCATGGTCTTGACGACCTTCTGGTAGATGACCGAGTCGACGGCCTTGACCTGCACGTCGTTCTTGTCCGGGTACGCGGCCTTGGCGTCCTTGAGGACGTCGGCGAGCTTGGCGTAGTCGTAGTCCTCGCCCTTGAGCGGGATGTCCGTGTTCTCACCCGTGGACTTCGTGAAGCTGTAGCCATCCTTGTTGATGAGGACCGCGAGCTGCACGGTCTTCTCGTCGGTGTTCTCGACGGTGCCCGCGGACGCCGGCCCCTTCTGCGTCACGTTCATGCGGGCGAGCTGCGTCCACACGGCCGTGATGATGAGGAAGGAGATGCAGCACGAGAGCAGGTCGATGAACGGGACGAGGTTGATCGAGGCATCGAGCTGCTTCTTCCCGCCCTTGCCACTCGGGGTTGGTGCTGCGCCACCCATGGGGCTACTGGCCGCCCTTCATGGCGTTGCGGTGACCGACGACGAGGTTGACCACCTGGACGGAGACCTCGTTGATGTCGTCGAGGATGCCCTGCGTCCAGCCGTTGAGGATGGCGAAGAAGAGCAGCGCCGGGATGGCCGTGATGAGGCCGAAGGCGGTGCAGTTCATGGCCTCGGAGATGCCGCGAGCGAGGAGCGTCGCCTTCGACGACGGATCGGCGCCGGCGACACCTGCGAACGAGTGGATGAGACCAAGGATGGTGCCGAGGAGACCGACGAGCGTCGCGACGTTACCGAGCATGGCGAGGTAACCGGTGCGCTTCTCGAGCTTCGGGAGCTCCTTGAGAGCGGCCTCGTCCATCGCGGCCTGGACCTCGTGGTCCGGGCGGTTGAACTTGGTGAGACCGGCCTGGATGATGCGCGTCATCGGCGTCGGGTTGCCCGAGCAGACCTTGATGGCGCCCTGGACGTTGCCGGCCATGATCTGCGACTTGAGGAGCGCGAGGAGCTTCTCCTTGTCGATACCCGACTTCTTCAAGTAGATGGCGCGCTCGATCGAGATGCCCCAGGCAACAACCATGATGATGAGGATCGGCCACATCGGCCAACCACCTTCGTGGAACGCATCGGCAAGCAGCTTCAGTGCGGACATCCAGATCCTCCAGCTTTCACACCGCAGACCAGCTCTGCAGCGTCTCGAATGGGTACGGGCAGATTGCCCGCGGGTCGAGACCATAGCAGGGGCCGGGCCATACCTGTCAAGTGTTTGAGGACAAAGCCACCACGCGCTTTCACGTGCGTGTGGCACTGGACTTAGGTCACACCGGTTCGTGGCCTCTTTCCCCGCTGACGGGGCAGAAAGCAACGGTATGTGGTGGCAAGTGGGATGGGAACGAGGAACGAGATCGCATTGCTCGACGCGCAGCGCCGTGGGAACCTTTTGTCCCTCACGTTGTCCTAAAGGACGCCATGAACCGTCTCTTCGATCTGATCGCCGTTGCTGCCGTTGCGTTCGTCGTGCTGCTGCCCAAGGCCAGCGTGCAGGCCCGGCCCGCGCTCGACGTCGATCCCGCCGAGTCCGCGCGCGTTGCTCTGCTGGAGGACACGGTCGCTCGCGAGCCGTCCAACGAGGAGGCCGCGTGCAACCTCGCGGAGGCGTATCTCGGGCTCGACCACCCGGACTGGGCGCTGGTCACGCTCTCGCGCTTCCCCGGCGCAACGGCGATCGCTCGCGTGTCGTTGCTGCGGGGCACCGCATATGCCGATCGCCTCGAGCCTGCGCTCGCGGTCGCGGCCACCACGGCCGGCCGCGCGGCGTGCGATGCGCACGGTTGCCCGACCGTCGTTGCGGCGCGGCTCTCGGTGATCGAGGCGCCGATGAAGGCGCTCGCCGATCAGCACATCGATCCGCGCAAGGAGCAGCAGCGTGCACGCGAGGTCGTCAGCAAGACGATCCACTCCACGCACGCGGCTGCGCCCGCACCGACGGAGTGAGGCGCGCGCTCGTCGTCACGACCCTGGCAGGGCTGGCGCTGGCAGGACTGGCCGGCTGCAACCCACCGTACCTCACGTGGGCGCAGCGCGAGCCACTCGCCGCTCGCCGCGGACATGTCATCGTCTCCATCGAAGATCATCGCGCGGGTTCGCTCGGCACGGCGTACGGCTTCGCGGGTGTGCCGCTCGCCGTCGAGCTCGCCCCCGATGAGCCGCGCGCTCGCCTCGAGCGGCTCGTCAGCGAGGCGCTCTACACCGCCGGCCTCGGCCTCGCCGCTCCATCGTACGGACCCGCACGCACTCCAACGGCGCGCGTGCGCCTCGGCATCGAGGCGATGACCTGCGACGGCAAGCACCTGCGCGCAAGGAGCACGGTCGCCGTCGCGTTCTCCGTGGAGGATCTGGCTGGCGCGACGATCGTCGGCCCCGAGCGCATCGAGCTCGCCGGCAACGGCCGTGGCTGTCAGGACGCGTACAGGGAATCGCTCGATCGCCTCTTCGACGAGCTCGCCGCGCGTCTCGTCGAGGGGCCAGCGCACCAGGCAGCGCTCGGCCTCGCACCCGAAGCTTCGTGATGCGCACGGACGTGTAGCCGCGGGATGAACCGTGCGCGAACCAAGCTCACGGTGTGCCCGGATGCACGGCGAGCGCCCAAAGCTGCCGCCGGAGAGCCTGCTCGGACGGCGCGCCCTCGTCGTCGAAGATGAACACCAGCTCGGTCCGCAGGCTCGCCGGCGCGACGCTCGCCGTGAGCGAGGTCACCAGCCCCGCTCGCTCGAGGTAGCCCCACGTTCCATCGGCGAGCTGCGCGTGGCCCTTTACGCGCAGCAGCTCCGGCCCGAACGCCTCGACCAGCGCGAGCAGCGGCGCGCCGAGGAAGCGTCCTGGCTCCGACAGCGCGTGCACCGTGAGCTGCGAGTGCGCGTGCGCGTGCGAGCGCTTCGATCCGTGACGAGGCTGGAAAAGAAAGTCGGCGATGCTGCGCGTCGCGGCGTCACCCGGCGGAAATGCGGCGCGCTCGGCCGACGGCCGCAGCTGTGCGAGCCGCGCATGCAGCGCCTCGACCTCGCGCGACGTCGCGCGATCGATCTTCGACAGCACGAACGCATCGGAGGCGTCGACCTGCGCACGCCACTCCGGCCGCGCCTCGCCGGATAGCCCCACCTCGGAGTCGATCACGCAGACCACGCCCGACGGGGTCACGCGCTTGCGCCTCGTCTCCAGCTCGTCGAACGCGGCCATCAGCACGCCCGGGTCCGCGATGCCCGTCGTCTCGAGCAGCACGACGTCCGGCCGCGCGCGCTCGACGAGGTCGTCGATGCCGGTGAACAGGTCGCGCTGCAGGTCGAGCTTGCAGCACACGCAGCCCCCCGAGAGTTCGATGAGATCGCCGTCATCGGCCGTGATCAGCTGCCTGTCGATGTTGATGCGGCCGACGTCGTTCACGAGCACCGCGACCCGACGTCCGCCCGGCGCCGCGAGCAGCCGGTTCAGCAGCGTCGTCTTGCCCGCGCCGAGGAACCCCGTGAGCACGACGAACGGCACGGGTGGCCGATCGAGCACCGCGAGCCGTCGCCGCTCATCCTCGTCGAGCGAGACGAACGGCGACGTGCGGCCCATCGGCTACGAGTTGATGACCCGGAGGCGGAGCGGCTCGCCGTCGAGGCGCGCGGTCACCGGCGCCGGGAAGGCCGGCATCGGAAAGTCTTGCCCCTTGGCGTACACGGCGTGGCGACCGTGCTCCTTGTACCAGTCGGCAACGGTCGCGTTCGCGAGCATCTTCTCGACGATGTTCCGCCACCCCACGCCGGTGTTGTAGGCGCAGAAGCTGATCTCGCCCATCTGCGTGCCGTACGGGATGATGCACATCTCGGTGCGGCGGAAGTCGTAGTTGAACAGGTCCTGGAACCACATGCCGGCGACGAACAGCACGCGCCACTCGAACTCGCCGGCGTCGGTCTCGTACTCCCCGACGCGTGAGCCGCGCGCGCCGGTCTGCGAGAGCAGCTGCTTCACGAGCATCTCGAACGTGAAGCCCTCGGGCGCCTGATCGGCCTTGTAGCTCTTCAGCAGCGCGACGACCAGCTCGGCGATGGTGACCGCGCGACCCTGCGCCGCGTCGGTGATGTTCTGCAGGTCGACGAGCAGCGTCTCGAGATCGAGAAAGCGGGTGAGCGGCACGAGCTGGCGGGTCTTCTTGTGCACCATGAAGATGGTGCCGATGCCGCAGTTCGGGTGGCAGCCGCACTTCATCGCGCCCCAGTCGGCCTTTTCACCCATGAGGTGATCGACGAGATCCGAGAACGGACCGAGCGCCGACAGCGGGAACCAGTCGCGCATGGGATCGGACACGCCGGTCTGCAGCTTCACGTCGTGCGCGAGGTGCGAGAGCGTGTAGCGCTGCTTCATGCGCGTCTCGTCGTCGATGTCCTCGTCGCGGCCGGTGAACGACACGGGCTGGAACGAGACGACGGTGACCTTGTCGGGGTTGTCGACGGCGAACTGGATGATCTTGCCGACCTGATCGTTGTTGACCCCGTTGATGACGGTCACGACGAGGATCACGTCGATGCCCGCGGCCGAGAGCTCCTCGATGGCGCGCAGCTTCACGTCGAAGAGGTTGCCGACCTTGCGGTGCGAGTTGGCCTCGTTGCCGACGCCATCGAACTGCAGGTACGCCATGCGCAGGCCCGCGGCCTTCGCCTGCTTGGCGAAGCCCGGCTCCTCGGCGAAGCGCAGCCCGTTGGTGGCGCACTGCACCGCGAAGTAGCCGACCTCGCGCGAGTAGCTGATGGCCTCGAGGAAGTGCGGCGCGAGCGTGGGCTCGCCTCCCGAGAACTGGACCGACATCTGGCGGCGCGGCTGCACCGAGATGGAGTCGTCGAGGATCTTCTTGATCTCTTCCCAGCTGAGCTCGTGGACGAACCCGACCTGGTTCGCGTCCATGAAGCACGGATCGCACATCATGTTGCAGCGGTTGGTGAGATCGACGGTGAGCACGGCGCCACGGCCGTACTGGATGCTGGACGTGCCGTGCTCGCGCAGCGGGGTCGGCGGCGACTTGAAGTCGCGACCCGGATAGAGGCGTTCGATGCGCGCGAGCCACTCGGGATCCATCGACATCATGTCGACGAACTCCCCGTGCTTGTCGCACGTCTTCTTCATCCAGATCTTCCCGTCCTCCTCGACGATGCGCGCGCGGATCTCGCCGGGCTTGCCGTGGACGAGTTCGGACAGCGGCGTCTTGCCGTCGAGGATCGCGGTCCGCGTCTCCTTCACGCACACGGGGCAGAGCGAGTCGGTCTCGCGCGGCCAGCCGAACTTCGGCATGCTGCGCTCGCGACGCTTGAGCAGCGGCGCGGGAGCCCACGACGGGTGCGGCGAGGGCTTTTCGAAACGCCTGTTGAAACGCTCGATCATGGGCCAAACAGCGCGAGCCGAAGCGGAGAACAGGCGCTCTAGAGGGCGGACAGGGATCATGGGAGGTCTTTCACCGTACGGAAAAATCGTGCGAAATCTAGCGCGATGTCCTGTCGGTGTAAAGCCATCTACGCAGCCATGTGGTGAGGATCACTGAGGCGATTTACGACTCTGCCAGCCGGGCGCGGTCCAGCTCTGGGACGAGCAGGTGCACGAGCTCGGCCGCCGTGACGAGCGCGCGCGCCCCGGCGTGCTCACCGGAGGCAAGCGTCGGCACGAGCACGAGGTGCAGCGGCCCACGTTCCATGGCTGCTCGGATGAGCGCGTCGCGGTGCCGCGGGTGGCGTGCACCGATGACAACGATCGTCTGCTCGGGCAGAGGGTCCGGCACGTCGTCGACCCGCGCCAGCTCGAAGACCGGAAGGTGCCGACACAGCTCCGATAGATGATCGAGCGCTTCGTCGTCGCCGACGAGGTAGACGCGCGCGCTCACGAGGCGCTACGCATAGGCGAGGCCCACGACAAAGAGCGCGAGCCCGAGCGCGCCGACAGGGATGAGCCGCCTTTCGCCATCGAGGGCACGCGCCACGCCGTACAGGAACAGGGTGAGGCCCGCCAGAGCGACGATACTGAGCGCGCGCGACGGCTCGTGCACCTCGGTGAGCAGCGCCAGCTCGACCGCCGCTTGCCGCTGGACGTCGACCTCCAGGAGCTGCGATTTGCGCCCCTCGGCGAGCACCTTGCGCGCACGCTGCTCGGCGATCGCGTGGTTGGCCTCGTCAAGGAGTCCCCGGTCGGGCGTGAGGAGCCAGCGCGTCGCGAGGATGGAGGCGCGCAGCTCGCTCCACGCGCCTTCCGCGCCCTGGCGAGCGAGCGTGGCGAGCGCGGTGCGCGCGGTCTCCGAGGGACCGAACGGCAAGAGCCGCGCAGCCCGCCCGAGCGCGACGATCCGCTCGCGCACGGCCTGCTCGTCGGCGTGCTGCGCTGCGACCGCGGCCTCGGCGAGGTGGTGGCGCGCGTCGATCCACAGGCGCCCGATGAGCACGCACAGCGGCAGGAGCACGCAGAGCGCGGCGCGCTTCATACGAAGTCCCGACGCGAGAAGAAGATCGAAGCGAGCGTGAGCGCGACGGCCGCGTAGCCGACCGCGTACACGAGCGTGCCGGCGACGTAGCTCCACGCGATGAAGTCACCGTGAATGCTCACCCAGCGCCCGTCGATGAGCGAGCCCGACACGTAGAACAGCCGCAGGTCGGGCACGACGTAGAGGACGCTCTTCAGCACGACGCCACCTGTGCCGAGCTCGAGCTTGTTCATCACCTCGCGCAGCTCCGGCAGCGAGCGACCGACGAAGAACAGGCCGAGCGTGAAGGCGCCGGAGAGGAACGGCGACGAGAAGCTCGAGAACAGGATGGCGATCGACGCGACGACCATGCTCTCGAGGAAGCACAGCACGATGGCGCGGTAGAGGCCGGCGTCGACGGGCAGGTGCTGCACGGCGAGCACGGCGACGAGGACGACGGCCATGATCGCGATCTGCACCGCCAGCGTGAGCACCATGCCGACGAACTTGCCGAGGATGAGCTCGTAGCGATGGATGGGCTTCGAGGCCAGCGAGAAGACGGTCTTCTTGTCGAGCTCCTTGTAGACGAGGTTCACGCCGACGAAGATCGCGATGAGGACACCGAACAGCGAGATTCCACCGAGGCCGACGTCACGCGTGATGCGGCCCTCCTCGTGCAGCGAGAGCTTGCCGAGCACCAGCGCCGAGAGCATGAGCCCGACGGCGAACAGCAAAAGCGAGTACAGCACGCGGTTACGCACCGCCTCGCGGAACGTGTTGATGCCGAGCGCGCCGATGCGCACGATGGCCCTCACGAGGCGCGCTCCACGCTGCCACCGAGCTCGCGCACGAAGAGGTCCTCGAGCGACTCCTTGCGCGGCGTCACCGAGACGATGCGCTTGCCCTCGGCGAGCGCGAGGCGCAGTCGCTCGTTGACATCGGCCGACGGGTCGAGCTCAACGAGCTCCTTGCCCGCATCGCCTTCGAGCACGATCTCGGTGTGGAGCAGCAGTGGCGAGAGGATGCGATCGAGCGCACCGGACTCGCGCAGGCGACCCTGCGCGATGATCGCGACGCGATCGCAGAGCAGCTCGACGTCCGACAGGATGTGCGTCGAGAACAGGATGGTGCGGCCCTCGGTGCGCAGCTCGAGGATGAGGTCCCGCACCTCCTTGCGGCCAATGGGATCGAGCCCGCTCATCGGCTCGTCGAGGACCACGAGCTTCGGGTCGTTGAGCAGCGCCTGCGCGAGGCCGATGCGCTGCAGCATGCCCTTCGAGTACTTGCGGAGCGGACGATCTTTCGCCGGTCCGAGGCCCACGCGCTCGAGCAGCTCCCCGGCGCGGCGTCGGCGCGTCGAGCGATCGAGCCCACACAGCTGGCCCATCAGATCGAGGAGCTCGGCACCGGTCAGGTAGTCGTAGAAGTATGGGCTCTCGGGCAAGAAGCCGAGGTCGCGCTTCGACTCGATGGTGGGCACGGGACGACCGAAGATCTCCGCCCTCCCCCTCGATGGGAAGATGAGGCCCATCAGCATCTTGATCGTCGTGGTCTTGCCCGCGCCGTTGGGCCCGAGCAGGCCGAGGATCTCGCCCCGCTCCACCTCGAATGACACGTCGTGCACGGCCTCGACGCGCTTCTTGAAGAGGCCGAGGCGGAACGTCTTTCCGAGCTTGTCGGCGCGGACGACGATCTCGCTCATTTACCCTGGCTGTCTCGACGCTGGCGGTACCAGAGGATGGTGCGCAAAAGGCCTTCTTCGAGGTCGACCTTCGAGTGCCAGTCGAGCAGCTCCTTCGCCTTGCCGACGGCCGGGACGCGCAGCTCGACGTCGGGGTGATTCCACTCGACCTGCTCGATGCGCGACCCCGACGAGGCGAGGCGGATGATCTCGCGCGCGAGGTTGTAGATGGTGACGGTGGAGCGCGGGTTGCCGATGTTGAACGAGTGACCGACGGCGCGCGGATCGGAGAGCACGCGCTCGACCGCGTCGACGATGTCGTCCACGTAACACCACGACCGGATCTGCGAGCCGTCGTTGTGCACGCGGAGGTTCTCGCCCGCGAGCGCGCGAACGATGAAGTGGTGGACGGCGCCCTCGCCGACCTGGCGCGGCCCGTAGATGTTGAACGGGCGGATCGAGACGGCCGGGAAGTCGTACTGCTTGTGGTAGGTCATCGCGAGGTGCTCGGTGGCGAGCTTGGCGACGGCGTAGGTCCAGCGCGCCTCACCGACGGCACCGAGCGTGGTCACGTCGAACTCGGTGACGTGGTACGCGTAGCGACCGAAGACCTCCGACGTGGAGAAGTCGATGAACCGCTTGCAGCGCCCCGTCTCGAGCGACGCGTCGAGCACGTTGGCGGTGCCGAGGAGCGACACGCGCATCGTCAACGCGGGCTGCTTCATCACGGTATCGACACCCGCGATCGACGCGAGGTGAATCACGTGATCGACGCCGTCCATCGACTTCTTCACGGAGGCGAGGTCCATGACGTCGCCCTCCATGAGCTCGACGTTCGGTCGCTCGTGGAGGCCCGCCGGACGCAAGGCGTCCCTGCGGAACGTGTCGAAGACCCGGATGCGGTTCTTCACCGACAGCCGTTCGACGAGATGGGAGCCGATGAAGCCAGCTCCGCCGGTGATGAGCACGTGCGCGCCTTCGATCACGACCGCATCGTAGAGGACCACGCCACGCAGCGCAAAGTGCTACATCATCGGTGCATGAAGTGGCTCCTCGTGATGGCGATGATCGTCGGCACCGCCAGCGCTGCGTTTGCGCTCGGTGACGCGGACCGCTTCGATGTCGCGCTGCTGCAGCTCGGGCAGGTCGACACGGACGGACCAAGCGCCGTCGAGCGCCTCGGATGGGAGCTGGAGAAGCGGACCAGCGTCGTCGTCGCGCCGCACGCCGTGAGCACGACGCCGTCGGATCCGCAGCTCCGCCGGCACCCGTTTCTCGTCCTGCACGGCACCGGCGCGCTCCCACCGCTGCCCGAGCAAGGACTGGACGCGCTGCGCGCTCACCTCGAAGCAGGCGGCCTGCTGTTCATCGATGCCGCCGATGGGATGGTCGACGACGCGTTCGATCGCGACGTGCGCACGCTGACTCGCCGGCTGTTCCCGCGTGCGTCGCTCGCGCCACTGCCTGCCGAACACGTGCTCTACAAGACGTTCTATCTCATCGGCGCGCCGCTCGGCCGCGTGGCGCAGGATCGTGTGGTCGAAGCGGTGATCCTCGATGGGCGCGCGGTCATCCTTTACTCGCGCAACGACGTGTACGGCGCGCTGGCACGCGACAAGCTCGGCGCGTTCTCTCACAACATCGAACCGGGCGGCGAGCCGCAGCGCGAGCTGGCGCTGCGCGTCGCGCTCAACATCGTGATGTACGCGCTCTGCCTCGACTACAAGGCCGATCAGGTGCACGTGCCGTTCCTGCTCCAGCGACGTCGGACGGGCGGCCCGTGACCGACGAGCTCACTCGCATCGTCTCGCACGCTGCGCTGACGCGCTCCGCCACCGTGCTCGTGTGCCTCGTTGCTGCGGCGACGCTGGGGCTGTGGGCGTGGTCGCTGCGTCGGATGCCGCTGCCGCGTCGCGTGACGCTGCTCGCGCTGCGAACCGTCGGCATGGCGACGGCGCTCGTCGTCGTGCTGCAGCCCGCGCTGCGTCGAGAGCGGCGCGCGCACATGCCGAGCCGCGTCGTGGTGCTCGTCGACGAGTCCGCATCGATGAGCCTTCCCGACCAAGGGCGCTCGCGCCTCGAGACTGCGCTCGACGTCGCGAAGCACGCGCTCGAGGACCAGAGCCTCAGGGCGCCCGATCGCAGCGTCGAGCTGTACGCGCTACCGCAGCACGCCGATCGCGACGGCAAGCTCACACCGGTCGCGCTGCCGCCGCAGGCGCTCGCCGCGCAGACCGCGACCGGCACGGACACGCGGCTGGTCGAGTCGCTCGAACGCCTGCCGCGCAGCCCCGATCGCGACCTCGCGGGCGTGATCGTCGTCTCCGACGGTGCGGACCACGGCGTGCTCGGCTCGGGCGCGGACGTGCACGATCGTCTCGCGGCGCTCGATGCACCGATCCACACCATCACCGTTGGAGATCCGGCGGTCCGCGACCTCACCATCGATCACGTCGCGCACGACGACTTCGCCTTCGTGCGCACCCCCATCAGCTTCGAGGTGGAAGTACGCGCCATCGGTGGCGGCTGGCAAGGCCGCAGCGTACCGGTCGTGCTGCGTCGCGATGGCCAGGTCGTCGCGACGACCCAGGTCGTGCTCGCCGACGGTTTGCCGCAGAAGGTGAGCCTGCGCCACGTCCCCGAGCGCATCGGCGAGTTCGTCTTCGATGTGTCCATTCCGCCGCAGCCCGGCGAGCTCACACCGCGCAACAATTTGTCGCGCTTCCCACTGCGCGTCGTGCGCGATCGCGTGCGCGTGCTGCAGGTCTGCGGTCGGCCGTCGTGGGACGAGCGCTTCCTGCGCAGCCTGCTCAAGCGCGATCCGAACATCGACCTCGTGTCGTTCTTCATCCTGCGCACGCCCAACTCCGTCGAGGTCGCGAGCACCGACGAGCTGTCGCTCATCCAGTTCCCCACCGACGAGCTGTTTCGTCAGTCGCTGCACACGTTCGATCTCGTCGTCCTGCAGAACTTCGACTTCGGGCCGTACCAGATGGGCATCTACCTGCCCGAGATCCGCCGCTACGTCGAGGAGGGCGGCGCGCTCGCGATGCTCGGTGGCGAGCTGTCGTTCGACGGGGGGGGCTGGGCGAACACCGCCGTCGAGAGCGTGCTCCCCGTCGAGCTCGGCGTGCCGGCACCGGCCATCGACACGCACGCGGTCCACGCCAGGCTCACCACCGCGGGCAAGACGCACCCGCTCACCGCGCTCGCGCTCGACGTGGACGAGAGCGCGCGCCTGTTCGCCGAGCTGCCCGCGCTCGACGGCGTGAACCTCGTGCGGCGTGCGCGCTCGGACGCCACCGTGCTCGCGGTCCACCCCACGCTGCTCGACGCGGATCACCAGCCGCTGCCCATCATCGCCGTGCGCGAGGCTGGCAAGGGGCGCGTGCTCACCGTTGGCAGCGACAGCACATGGCGCTGGGCCTTCGAGGGGCCGGCCACGGGCACGCGCCGGCCGTACGAGCGCTTCTGGGAGAGCGCGATCCGCTGGCTCGTGCGCGACCCCGCGCTGTCGCTCCTGCGCCTCGAGCTCGACAAGGACTCGAACCAGGCACACGTCACGGCCGTCGGCCCCGACTACCAGCCGATCTCGGGCGCGAAGGTAGAGTTCTCGCTGGAACGAATCGCCGATCCGGAGGCGTTCGGCTCGGCACCGGTCGACCTCGCGCACCTCGCGCCCGAGGCCGGCGCCACCGATGAACGCGGCCACGTGGATCGGGCGCTACCGCCGCTGCCGGAGGGCGCATATCGCTTCGTCGCGACGTCGACGCTGGGTGGCCGACCCGCGCGCGACGAGAAGATCCTCGTCGTCGCCGGCACCGAGCGCGAGCTCGCCGATCCGGTGCCGCGGCCCGCGCTGATGAAGACGCTCGCCGTCGGAGGTGAAGCGCGAACGGCGTCGCAGGGCACGTCGGGCCTGGCGCTCCGCCCGCCGCGCGAGGTCCGTGTCGCCGCGTCGGAAGACCGGCCGCTGTGGACGTCTCCGCTCACGCTGTTCGTGGGGTTCGGTGCGCTCGCGCTCGCGTGGTGGCTCGGTCGCAGGTGGGGACGACGCTGACGCGGAGCCGGAGTCGTCCCATCCCTCGACAGGAGACCCACATGGTCAAGACCCTTGCTCTCATCGCTGCGCTCCTGCTTCCGGGAATCGCCATGGCCAACGACTCCACGCGCCCACTGCGAACCAAGTGCCATGCGGACAAAGACTGTGCGGCGCCGCAGCGATGCATGAAGGCGAACGACGAAGCGGCGCGATGCGAAGTGCCTTGCGCGGACAACATCAGGTGCCCCGCAGACCAGCGATGCGTGAAGGACAGGGGTCAACGCGTCTGCCGCCCGATCGCGGACGGTCTGGATCTATAGGGCACTAGGACGACGTGGCAGTGCGGGCCGCGTCGTCCTGGTGTCTGGCCATACGGTATCGTTCGATACTAACCGAGGTAGCGAGTGTCCAGCCGCTCCTCGGTGACGACGCCGTCCGTCGCCGAGACGCGGTAGCACGCAGCACCCGGTGTGGAGCTCACCGCGCCGACGAGCGTCGTTCCCTCGAAGTGCAGCGCCGCGCTGTCGTCAGCGGCGTAGCCTGCCGCCATGCCCGCTTTGACGAGGCGGTGGTACGTGGGTCGGCGGCGGCGATTCCCATCGTAGTGCGGGCATGCGCTGCCGGACAAGACGCCGAGGCCGTCGTTTAGCGCATCGAGCGCGCCGAACGAGTCCGTCACGGAGCTCTCGAACCAGCAGATCATCCCCGCGCTCACACCGGCGAGCACGGCACCGCCACGCCACGCGCCGCGCAGCAGCACGTCGAGGCCGTGGACACGCCACAGCGCGAGCAGGTGCGCCGTGTTACCGCCCCCGACGTAGAACACGTCCTGTTCCGCCACGAACGCCGCGAGGTCCGACGTGTCGCGGGGTCGACGCGGCAGCCCCGGCGTCTCGTTGAGCGTGAGGTCGGAGGCGACGCAGCGACCGCTCAGCGCGCGGTAAAAGCGCGTGACGTAGCCGGCCGCATCGCCGCTCGCCGTCGGCACGAAGCACACGCGCGGGTTCGCCCGCCGCGCGAGCGAGAGCACGTAATCATCGAGCAGCGGGCTGTCCTCCATCGAGAAGCCGCCGCCCCCCATCGCCACGACGTGTCCGGTCATTTGCCGAGGCTACACCGCGGGCTGGACCATGCGTCCAGCCAGACGCGTGACCTGGCGCCTGATCGGCGGTTGACAGCGACGGCGCAGACGTAAAGGATGCGCACGGTCGATGGTCCGAACGCGCTATCTCGCACGCAAGCTGTTCGAGCTCTCGGGGCTCGTACCCATCGGCGCGTTCCTCGTCGAGCACCTGTACTCGAACTTCCAGGCCGTGGGTCCGGGCGGTCAGGCGCGCTACGACAAGCTCGTCGTCGATCTGCAGTCGAACCCGCTCACGATCTACCTCGAGATCTTCGCGATCGCGTTGCCACTGCTCTACCACGCGGGTTACGGCCTCTTCGTCGCCAGCAAAGCCCGCGTCAACAGTGGTGAATACGGCTACCTGCGCAACTGGACCTTCGTGCTCCAGCGCATCACCGGCGTGCTGTTGTTCTGCTACATCGGCTACCACGTCTACAACACGCGCCTGTATCCGCTGCTGCACGCGGAGGATCCGCTGCTGCAGAACGTCGGCGGCGAGGTGCTCGTCTCGTCGGCGTACATGCACCACTACCTCGGCGAGCTGCACCTCGGCGTGCCCGTATTCTGGCTCTACGTCGTCGGGCTCGCGTGCGCCGTCTACCACTTCGGCAATGGCCTGTGGAACCTCGGGATCCACTGGGGCCTGACGGTCAGCCCGGCCTCGCAAAAGGTTTCCGGTTGGGCCTGTTCCGCAGCCGCAGGCGCGTTATTGTTCATCGGCATTCGATCGCTGTACGCCTTTTCGCAAATGGGAGTTTGATTCGCTCATGGCCAACGCTTCAGCAGAAAAGCCCAGGTTCATCGTCGTCGGTGGTGGTCTCGCCGGGCTGATGACCGTCGTCAAGCTGGCCGAGGCCGGCTACGAGGTCGACATCTTCTCGTTCGTGCCGTGCCGTCGCTCGCACTCGGTGTGCGCGCAGGGCGGCATCAACGGCGCGGTCAACACCAAGGGCGAGGGCGACTCGCCCTATGAGCACCTGGACGACACGGTCTACGGTGGCGACTTTCTCGCCAACCAGCCGCCTGTCAAGCATATGTGCGACCACGCCCCCGGCATC